>NZ_JANNMI010000454.1:0-57178 GCF_031397715.1 Roseateles sp. | reverse complement strand
GCTCAAGCAGCTCGGGCGGCAGGCCCGAGGACTTCAACACCGCCGCCACCGTGTCGACAAACTGGCTCTGCTGGAACTGCAGCGCCGACACATTGACCGCCACCGGCATGGCCCGGCCCTGACGCGACCAGCTGGCCGCCTGCTCGACCGCCTGGCGCAGCACCCATTCGCCGATGGCGACGATAAAGCCGCTCTCCTCCGCCACCGGAATGAACTCGCCGGGCGAAATCTCGCCGCGCAGCGGGTCGCGCCAGCGGATCAAGGCCTCGGCGCCGATGACCCGGCCGCTGCCCAAGGCAATTTGCGGCTGATAGTGCAGGCGGAATTGGCCCTCTTGCAAGGCCTGCCGCATGGCATGGTCGAGGCGCATCCGTGACAGCAAGTCCACGTCCTTGCGCGGCAAATGGAAGTGGAAGGTGCCGCGGCCACTCTCCTTGACCCAATGCATGGCCCGCTCGGCGCTGGCCATCAACTCGTCGGCCGTGCCACCGTCGCCCGGAAACAGCGCAATGCCGGTGCTGCAGGTGACGGTGAAGCTGAGCGTATCGAAGCTGAACGGCCGGGACATCGCGTCCTGCACCCGGCGCGCCGCGTTTTCGGCGCCACGCGCATCGGCCTGGTGAATCAGCAAGGCGAACTCGTCGCCGCCCAGCCGCGCCACGGTATCCACCTCACGCAAGCAACTCTTCAGGCGCTCGGCCACCTCCTTCAACACCCGGTCACCGTAGGAATGCCCGAGGGTGTCATTGATTTGCTGAAACCGATCAAGGTCAACGCTGAGCAAGGCAAAGGGCACGCTTTCACGCCGGGCGACGGCCTGCGCGTAGTCGACCCGCTCGGCCAGTGCGCGCCGGTTCGGCAGGCCGGTCAACATATCGGAATGCGCCAATTCCTCGATGCGCTGGCTGGCGGCGAGTTTTTCACTCAGATCGCGGAAGGAATAGACCCGCCCGACCGCCCGGCCGCGGCTGAACTGCGGCAAGGACACGCGCTCCAGCACCCGGCCATCCGTCAACGCGATCACATCGCTGCTTTGCAGCAAGGGCGCGTCTTCGATCGCGCTCAGGCGCTGCGCATAGACCTTGCTGTCCAGCACGCTGCGGCGCATCCAGGTCTGCACCGCCTCGTCGTTGCGCTCCTGCAGCAAATCGGCGGGAATGCCCCACAGCGACGCAAAGCGCCGGTTGAATGAGCGCATGCGCCCGGCCAGGTCGGTGACCAAGATGCCGTCGGCCGTCGACTCCAGCGTCGCCTGCAACTCAGCCACCAAGGCCTCGCGCTCCTCCTCGCTCTGGCGCTGCCGACTCTGGTCGCGGATCACCACCAACCAATAGCCGCTCAAGCCCGCGCCCCCGAGCTGGACATTCGGGGCGATATAGCTGATGCGGCGGGTGACCCAGAGCATCTGCCCGTCGGCATGCCGCATCAGGGTGTCCGAATTCAAACTGGCCGCGGTACTGCCGGCCGCCTCCATCCAGAACACCGCGTCCTCGGGCGTGCTGACCAGCGACTCGACCGCCTGGCCGATCAACTGCTCAGGCCTCAGGCCCAGCATCTGGTGGGCCAGCTTGTTCACTGCCAGGATGCAGCGGCTCGCCCCATCAACCAACCATGCGCAGTCCAGCAGCCCGTCCAACAGGGCGGCATAGGGTTCGATGGGGGCCAATGGGGGCGCCAAATGCAGCCTGGGAACCGTCACGCCGCCAACTCCGACGCCATGCCCGCACCCACAGGCTCAAAGAAGTAAGCGACGCGTGCGCGCGGGCTTAAGTAGTCCATCGCCGCACGCGGCAATTGCTGCGCCTTGATGCTGCGGCGAATACCCAGGTCGGGCTGGGCTTCCAAACTGAGCACCAAGGCCTCCTCGCGCGGCACCTTGGGGTCGTGCACCATCACGCGGGGTTTGAGCGGCCGCGAGGAGTTGACGGACACCACCAGCGCATACCGGTCATCGGTCAGTTGCACCGCCGAACCCGGTGGGTAGACGCCCATCATGCGGATGAAGGCATTCAACATGGTGGCGTCGAAACGGTTGCGGCCCTGCGCGAACATCAGGGACAGCGCCTCGTGCGGCGTCATCGCCTTGGAGGCCAGCAAGGGATTGCACAGGCCGTCGAAGCGATTCACCAGCGCCACGATGCGGGCCCCGGCGCTCATCTTGTCCATATTGATGCGCTGCGGGAAACCGCTGCCGTCAGCGTTCTCGTGGTGCTGGGCAATGATCAGCAACGGGCCGGGCGAGAGGCCCATGCCTTGCGCAATCGCCACCCCTTTGGCGACATGCTGCTGGTACATCTGCACTTCCGGGCCGGTAAAACCGTCCTCACGGTGGCGCAGCCGCGCCACCACCGCCAACTTGCCCACATCATGCAGCAGCGCACCGACGCCGAGGTCGAGCATCTCGTCGCGGTTGAGGCCAAAAGCGCGCCCGAGCAGCAGCGAAATAATGGACACATTCAAGGCATGCGCGGTGCTGCGGTCACCCGCGCCCTCATTCAGCAGGCGAATATTCAAATCGCCCTCGATCAACATCTTGTCCAACAAGGCCGCTGCCAAGGCGGTGCTCTGTTCACGGCCGCTGCGCGGATCCTTGGGCACCAGCTCCATCACCGCTCGAAACGCGGCGGCCGCTTCGCTGTGTTGGCGCTCGCACAGCTGCAAGGCCGCCCGCTCCGCCGCCAACGCACGCCGATGCGACTCGCGGGCCAGCTCCTCACTGGAGACTGCCGACAAATCAAACGCCGCGACCGTCGGCAGCGGCAACGGCGTCGCATCCATCTGCAGCTCGCTCTTGCCCGGGCTCCACCGCACCTGACTCAAGCCCAGGCGGCGCAAGATCAGCAACTGCTCCTCGCTGGCGAGCTTGAAGCTGCTGAGCGGGAATGGATGAGCCATCCAGCCCAGATCCAGGTGGATAAACATCCCCACCTTCAACTGACTGACATCGATCAATGGATCGGCGCTAATGTCCTTCATATTTTTCCTACGCCTATTCGTTGAGGCGCCCTCGGGTCAAGCTTCGGCACGCGATGATTAAAACTTTAGTCGTTCAGCGAGTATTCGGTGCCTGAAGCTCCAATGGCAGAAATTCCCGTGCGAATTGTCACGCCCGCCAAAGCCCGCACAGCACAGTCGATTGGCACGCGTCGAGTCCGCCTGAATATGGCCCTAACGCTAGCCCGGCCCACTATATATAGTCACACAGCCAGCGCCCCGCTCCGCCTACTCGTTTACGTGCATAAATTCAGCCCCATCCAGGAAACCTCATGACCCAGCATGCCTATATTTGCGACGCCGTGCGCACCCCATTCGGGCGCTACGGTGGCGCCTTGTCCTCGGTGCGGGCGGACGACCTGGGTGCGATCCCGCTGCGCGCGCTGATGGCCCGCAACCCCGGCGTTGACTGGGAGGCCGTCAGCGACCTGCTTTACGGTTGCGCCAACCAGGCCGGCGAGGACAACCGCAACGTTGCGCGCATGTCGGCGCTGTTGGCCGGCCTGCCGATCGGCTTGCCCGGCGCCACCATCAACCGCTTGTGCGGGTCCGGCATGGACGCGATCGGCTCGGCCGCGCGTGCCATTCGCGCCGGCGAAGCGGGCCTGATGCTGGCCGGCGGGGTCGAGAGCATGAGCCGGGCCCCGTTTGTTAGCCCCAAAGCCGAAGCGGCCTTTTCGCGCAGCCAGGCGGTCTACGACACCACCATAGGCTGGCGCTTTGTCAACCCACTGATGAAGCAGCAATACGGCGTTGACTCGATGCCTGAAACGGCCGAAAACGTCGCCAGTGACTTTGCCATCAGCCGCGCCGACCAGGACCTGATGGCCTTGCGCAGCCAGATCAAGGCGGTGGCGGCGCAACAGGCCGGCTATTTCACGGCCGAGATCACCCCGGTGTTGATCGCGCAGAAAAAGGGCGAAGCAATCAGCGTCACACGCGACGAACATCCCCGCGAAACCAGCCTCGAGGCCCTGGCCAAGCTCAAACCCATCGTGCGCCCGGACGGCACGGTGACCGCGGGCAACGCTTCGGGCGTCAACGACGGCGCCTGCGCCCTGTTGCTGGCGAGCGAATCTGCGGCCGCGAAAAATGGCCTGACCCCACGCGCCAGAGTGGTCGGCATGGCCTGCGCCGGTGTGGCGCCGCGCATCATGGGCATCGGCCCGGCGCCGGCCAGCCAGCGCGTGCTGGCCATGACCGGTCTGAGCCTGGCGCAGATGGATGTGATCGAACTCAACGAGGCCTTTGCCGCCCAAGGTCTGGCCGTGTTGCGTCAGCTCGGGCTTGCCGACGACGACGCCCGCGTCAACCCCAACGGCGGCGCCATCGCGCTGGGTCATCCTCTGGGCGCCAGTGGTGCGCGCTTGGTCACCACCGCCGTCAATCAGCTGCAGCGCAGCGGCGGGCGTTATGCCTTGTGCACCATGTGCATCGGCGTCGGTCAGGGTATTGCCGTCATCATTGAACGGGTTTGAAGCGCGCCGCCAGCGATGACTAAAACGCACAAGCAAATGAGAATTGCTCCCGTTTAATCCAGACAGCATGACCGGCGGCTGGGCCTTCGCATGGCATACTCGTTTGGATTTTTTGGCGTACAGCGCCGATATATCAACGGAGATTCCACTAGAAAAGTTGCCGATCCAACGCTTCTATTGGCGCATCAGCAGCGCTCTGCCGCTTCATGGCGCCGGGGCTTTCTTTCAGAAATTGGACTTACGCAAAATTACCCCGATCCACTGGCCTTGAGCCCCGCGCATGGCCCAAGTGACGACTCCTTAAGCCTTGTCGCGGCGGGCAGGCTTGGGCAGGCTTGAACAATTTTGCGCAAGTCCTGAGAAGTACACGCTCTCCCGACCATGTCAGCTGCCCGCAATTTCGATGACCTTGACTACCCCGTCGCCGGCGGTGATGCAGCCGCATCGGCAGGGACTCAACAGACCGCCGCCGGCCCGCTCAAACGCGACCTCGTCGCCGGGCTTGAAAAAGGCCTGGCCGTGATTGAAGCCTTTGACCAAGAGCGCCCGCGGCTGACCATCAGCGAAGTTGCCGTGCGCACCGGCCTGACGCGTGCGGCCGCCCGGCGTTACTTGCTGACCTTGTCGCACCTGGGCTTCGTCACCCATGACCGCAAGATGTTCGCGCTGACGCCGCGGGTTCTGCGGCTGGGGCAGAGCTATATGCATTCGGCCAGATTGCCGCGCATCGTCGAGCCCGAACTGCACAAGCTGGCCTTTGCCTTGAAGGAAGCCAGCTCGGCCGGCGTGCTGGACGGCAACGATGTGATCTGCATCGCCGCCACCAACTCGGGCCGCCTGGTGTCGCCCGCCTTGCAGCCGGGCCTGCGCGTGCCGGCCCATTGTTCAGGCACGGGCCGGGTTATGTTGGCGGCCCTGCCGCCGCTCGAACTCGCGGCCTGGATTGGCCGCCAGCAACTCACCGCGCTGACGCCAAACACCATCACGCAGCCCGAGCGCCTGAACAACGAAATCGCGCGTGCCCGCGTGCTCGGCTATGCCTGCATTGATCAAGAGCTGCAACTCGGCCTGCGCACCGTCGCGGTACCGTTGAGAAACTATGGCGGCGAGGTGGTCGCCGCCATCAGCATCACCGCCCATGCTTCACGCATGAGCATGGATCAATTGCTTGAGCAATGCCTGCCCGCGCTGTTGCAGGCGCAAGCGCATCTGCGCATGCTGCTTTAAGTCGCCAAATCAGCCCAGCGCCGCTGCTGCAGCAAGGGGCTGACGCGGTAGCGCTCGCTGCGGTAGGCCAGGAACAAACCGTCCAGCAAGGCCACCACGGCCTCGGCACCGGCTTGGTTCAGCCATTCAAACGGCCCGGCCGGATAGTTGACGCCGAGCTTGCAGGCCAGGTCCGCCGCGGCCTCGTCGCAAACGCCCTGCCACACCGCATCGCAGCCCTCGTTGACCAGCATGGCGACCGTCCGCGCGACCGCCAGCCCGGGCACATCGCGCAGGCGCAAGGGCTGCCAGCCCAGGGCCAGCCACACATCCTCAACCGCCGCCATGCCCGCCGCGCTGACACGGGGCGCAAAGCTCAGCGCCAAGGCATCGATGCGGTCGGGCGCCAGCGGCCAGTCCATCACGGCCGTTTCCGGATGCTGCCATTCGGCCGCCAACTGCGCCGCCGTGACACCGCGACTCAGATGCACATGAACATGGCCGATCACCAAGCCATTCCAGTCGGCCGACTCCCCGCGCGTGAAGGCCAGGCCTTTCAGCGTCAAGCAAGCAGCCAACCGATCGGCCAGCGCGCCGCGCCCGACCACGCCAATCGGCGCCAGCTCGTCACTCGGCTCAGCCAGCGCCGGCACCGGCTCGGGCAAGCCGATATAAAACCCCTTGCCCGTTTTGCGACCCAGCCGCCCGCCGTCGACCAGGTCCTTCTGCACCAGTGAGGGGCTGTAGCGCTTGTCGCCAAAATTGGCCTCGAAGACCGACTGCGTGACCAGAAAATTGGTGTCATGGCCGATCAGGTCCATCAGCTCGCACGGACCCATGCGAAAGCCCGCAGCGCGCAAGGCGCGGTCAATTTGCGCCGCGCTGCCGGCCTGCTCCTGCAACAAGGCCAGCGCCTCGGCGTAAAAAGGCCGGGCGATGCGGTTGACGATAAAGCCCGGCGTCGACCTGGCATGCACCGGCGTCTTGCCCCAGCGCCGCGCCAGGGCCTCGATCACTGCCGCCACGTCGGCCTGGGTTTCGGCACCCGAAACCACCTCGACCAGCTTCATCAGCGGCACCGGGTTGAAGAAATGCATGCCGACCAGGCGGCCCGGGTTGGCCATACCATTGGCCAGCGCGGTCACGCTGATCGACGAGGTATTGCTGGCGATGATGGCGCTCGCGGACAGCAGCGCGTCCAGCTCGCGCAACAGCGCCTGCTTCGGCTCCAGTTTCTCGACGATGACCTCGATCACCAGGGCCGCGTCCTTCAAGTCGGCCAAGCTTGTAGCGGGCTGAATTCGCGCCAGCAGCGCCGCGCGCTCCTGAGCAGCCATCCTGCCCTTGGCCACCAACCCGTCCAGCGCCTTGGCCGTCTGGGCAATCGCCGCCGCCGCCGCGCCCTCGCGCAAATCCAACAGCAGCACCGCATGACCGGCCTGCGCGGCCACCTGGGCGATGCCCGCCCCCATGATGCCGGCGCCGACCACGCCAATCAGCGCCGGCGCGGCGGCCGCTACCGCCCATTCAGCCGATCCGGTCATAGCGGACTCCAAGCCGCCGGACGCTTGGCCACAAAGGCGGCAAAGCCTTCGCGCGCCTCGTCGCTGCTGCGCACGCGCGCGATCGTCTGCGCCGTCAACTCCCGCACCGGCTCGGTCACCGGGCCGACCTGCAGCTGCGCGAACAGCGCCTTGATCTCGGCCTGCGCCCGCGGGCCGCCGGCCAGCAAGTCGCTGACCCAGCGATCGATGGCCGCGTCCAATTCGGCCGGCGCCACCACCTGGTGCAGCAGGCCGATCTGCAAGGCCTCGCCCGCACCGATACGGTTGGCCGTTAGCGCCAGGCGCCGCGCCTGCCGCGTGCCGACCGCGTTGACCACATAGGGGCCGATGACAGCCGGCAGAATGCCGAATCTGGCCTCGCTGACGGCGAACTTGGCCTCGCTGCTGGCGACCGCGATATCACAGGCGCAGGCCAGGCCGACGCCACCGCCCAGGGCCAGGCCGTGGATGCGCGCCAACGTCGGTTTGGGGCATTCGGCCAGTTGCTGCAGCAGCGCGGCGAAACGCCGGGCGTCGGCCAGATTGGCGGCTTCGGAGGCGGCTGCCGCGCGGCGCATCCAGTCAATATCGGCGCCGGCGCTGAAGGCCTTGCCGGCGCCGGCCAGCACGATCACGCGCACGCCGGGGTCGGCGCGGCAATGCTGAACCGCCTGGGTCAACTCCGCGATCATCAGTTCATTGAAGGCGTTGAACACCTCCGGCCGCGTCATGGTGATGTGGGCCGCGCCGCGCGCGTCGACCGCAATCGTCAATGTCTCCATGTCTGAAACTCCTTGTAATCTACTCAGTATCGCAGCGCCTTTCCTTGCTGATGGTCGTCAATTCACCCGGCACAATGCCGCCATGCAAGCCGTTATCCCCATCCACAGCGAAGCCTCTCGCCGCCCCGCCAAAGGCGGCGGCCTGCGGGGCCGCCAAGCCAGCCCTGCTGCCATTGGAGCGGTGCGCGATTTACTGGGAAACCAGCCGCACCGGCGCGACTTGTTGATCGAACATCTGCACCGCATCCAAGACGCGCAGGGCCATCTGAGCGTCGACATGCTGGCCGCGCTGGCCGAGGAGATGCGGCTCTCGCAGGCCGAGGTGCATGAGGTGGCGAGTTTTTATCACCATTTCGACATCGTCTATGAGGGCGGCGAAGCACCGCCCGCGCTGACCGTGCGCGTCTGCAACTCGCTCAGCTGCGCCATCGCCGGCAGCGCCGCCTTGAACGCCGAGCTGCGCACCCGGCTGGCCGCACAGAGCGGCGTGCGCGTGATCGAGGTGCCCTGCGTGGGCCGCTGCGAGCAGGCGCCGGTGGCTGTCATCGGCCAACGCCCGCTGGGCCACGCCACCGCGAGCGCGACCTTGCAACTGCTGCAGCAAGGTTTGACCCAGGATATTCGCCCGCAGCACCGGCCGCTGGCCGACTATCTGGCGCAAGGTGGCTACCGCGTGCTTGACGAGTTATTGAGCGGTGCGCGCACCGTTGACGAGACCATCCACACGCTCAGCGCCTCCGGCCTGCGGGGCTTGGGCGGCGCCGGCTTTCCGCTCGGGCGCAAATGGTCCATCGTGCGTGCGCAGCCGGCACCCCGGCTGATGGCCGTCAATATCGACGAGGGTGAGCCCGGCACTTTCAAGGACCGCTACTACCTGGAGCGCGAACCGCAGCTGTTTCTAGAGGGCATGTTGATCGCCGCGCATTGCGTCGGCGCCGAGGCCATTTATGTCTATCTGCGCGACGAATACCATGCGCTGCGGCAAGTTTTGAGCAAAGAGATTGCCGCGCTGCAAGCGGCGCGCAGCGGCCTGCCGCTGATTGAGCTGCGGCGCGGCGCCGGCGCCTATATCTGCGGTGAAGAGTCGGCGATGATCGAATCGATCGAAGGCAAACGCGGCTGGCCGCGCCAGCGCCCGCCCTATGTGGCCGAGCGCGGCCTGTTTGGGCGCCCCACCCTGCAACACAATATCGAGTCGCTGCATTGGGTGCGGGTCATCCTGGAGCGCGGTGCTGACTGGTTCGCAAAGCAAGGCCGCAATGGCCGTAAGGGGCTGCGCTCGTTCTCCTTGTCGGGTCGGGTCAACCAACCCGGCGTCTACCTAGCACCTGCCGGCATCACCGCGCAGGAGTTGATCGATGAATACGGTGGCGGTATGTTGACTGGCCATCGGCTGTATGGTTACTTCCCCGGGGGAGCTTCGGGCGGCATGCTGCCGGCCAGCCATGCGAATGCGCCATTGGACTTCGACACCTTGCAGGTGCATGAATGCTTTATCGGCTCGGCGGCGGTGATCGTGTTCTCAGACCAAGACAGCGCGCGAGCCCTGGCGCTGAACGCGATGGAGTTCTTCGAGCACGAGAGCTGCGGCCAATGCGTGCCTTGCCGCGAAGGCACGCAACGCGCCGTCGAGTTGATGCGTCAGCCGGTCTGGGACCATGCGCTGCTGGAGGATCTGGCGACGGTGATGGCCGACGCCTCGATCTGCGGCCTCGGCCAAGCCGCGCCCAATCCCTTGCGCTGTGCGATGCGCTATTTCCCGCAAGAGTTCGTGAATGGATGAGATAACGTTCAAAATAGACGGCCATGAGATACAGGCTCAAGCCGGCGAGACGATTCTGAGCGCCGCCCGGCGCCGCGGCCTGAGCATCCCGACGCTGTGCCACCAAGACGGCCTCAAGCCGGCCGGCAACTGCCGCGCCTGCGTGGTCGAGATCAGCGGCGAACGCGCCTTGGCCGCCTCATGCTGCCGCCAGCCACGCGAGGGCATGGCGGTCAGCCTGAACAGTCCCCGCGTACAGCGCAGCCAGCGCCTGGTGTTGGAGCTGCTGGCCGCCAAGGCGCCGGATCTAGCCCACACGCTGAACTCCGAACTGACGCAATGGTGCGAGGCCATGGGCGTCGGCCAGCCGCGCTTCACGCGGCCAGCGCCGCCGCCGCCCGACCGCAGCCACCCCGCCATCAGCGTGCAACTCGATGCCTGCATCCAATGCATGCGCTGTGTGCGCGCCTGCCGCGACGAACAGGTCAATGATGTGCTGGGTGTGGCCGGCTGGGGCGCGGCCACCCGCATCAGCTTCGACGCCGACGAGGCGCTGGGCCAGAGCTCCTGCGTCGCCTGCGGCGAATGCGTGCAAGCCTGCCCGACGGGGGCGTTGACGCCGGCCAATGGCGCCGCGCTACAGGCCGCCGATGCGATCGTTGATTCGGTCTGCCCCTATTGCGGCGTCGGCTGCCAGCTCAGCTACCGGGTCAAGGGCAACAAGGTGCTCGAAGCGATCGGCCGCGATGGGCCGGCCAACCAAGGTCGCCTGTGCGTCAAGGGCCGCTATGGCTTCGACTATGTGAGCAGCGATCAGCGTCTGACCACGCCCTTGATCCGCCGCGAAGGCGTGGCCAAAGACCCCGCCGACATAGGCAGGGTTCGGCGCGGTGAGTTGGCCTTGAGCGCGCTGTTCCGCGAAGCGAGCTGGGACGAGGCGCTGGACTTCGCCGCCGCCGGCTTGCGCCAATTGCGCGACAGCCATGCCGTCGGCGCGGCCCGCCCGCTGGCCGGCTTCGGCTCCGCCAAGGGCAGCAACGAAGAAGCCTATCTGTTCCAAAAGCTCATTCGCCAAGGCTTTCAGACCAATAACGTCGACCATTGCACCCGCCTGTGCCATGCCAGCTCGGTCGCCGCACTGCTGGAAGGCCTGGGCTCCGGTTCGGTCAGCAACCCGGTGCTGGATGCGCAGCACGCCGAGCTCATCTTGCTGATTGGCGCCAACCCCAGCGCCAACCATCCCGTCGCCGCCTCCTTCATCAAGAACGCTGTGAAGGCCGGTGCCACGCTGATCGTCGCCGACCCACGGCGCGCACCGATGGCGCGTTTCGCCACCCACCACCTGGCCTTCCGCCCCGACACCGATGTGGCGCTGCTGAACGCTCTGCTGCATGTGATCATTGCCGAGGGCCTGACCGACCCCGACTTCGTTGCCGCTCGGGTCAACGGTTATGAGGCCTTGAAAGCTGCAGTGGCCGAGTGCACGCCCGAACGCATGAGCGAGATCTGCGGCATTGAGCCCGACCTGCTGCGCGCTGTGGCGCGGCGTTATGCCGGCGCAAAAAGCGCGATGATTTTCTGGGGCATGGGTATCAGCCAGCATGTGCATGGCACCGACAACGCGCGCTGCCTGATCGCGCTCGCGATGATCACCGGCCAGATCGGCCGACCCGGCTGCGGCCTGCATCCGCTGCGTGGCCAGAACAATGTGCAGGGCGCCTCGGACGCCGGCCTGATCCCGATGATGCTGCCCAATTACCAGCGTGTCGCGGTCCTTGAGGTGCGCGAGCATTTCGAGGCGCTGTGGGCCTCGCCGCTGGATGCGCAAGCCGGCCTGACTGTGGTGGAGATCATCCACGCCGCCTATGCAGGCCGCATCAAGGGCATGTTCATCGAGGGCGAGAACCCGGCCATGTCCGACCCCGACCTTGACCATGCGCGTGCGGCCTTAGCAAGACTGCAGCATCTGGTCGTGCAAGACATCTTCGCCACCGAAACCGCGCTGCTGGCGGACGTGATTCTGCCGGCCTCGGCGCAGCTGGAGAAATGGGGCAGCTACACCAACACCGACCGGCTGATTCAGCTGGGGCGCCCAGCCTTGCAGCCGCCGGGTCAGGCGCGCCAAGACCTGTGGATCATCGAGCAATTGGCGCGCCGCATCGGCCTGGGCTGGCACTACTGGCAGGCCGCGGACGGCGCAGGTCACCTGGCGGCCGAGGCACCGACCGCTCGCGTGTTTGAAGAAATGCGCGCGGTGATGGCGCCGCTGGCCGGCGTGCCTTGGGCGCGCCTGCGGCGTGAAGAAGCGGTGGTGACGCCGGCCCCGCTTGAGGGTGAACCCGGCCACGCCATCCTCTTCGAGCAGAGTTTTCCGACACCGAGCGGCCGTGCGCAGCTGGTGCCGGCCAGCTTCATGCCCGGCCCCGAGCAGCCCGACCTCGACTACCCGCTGGTGCTCGGCACCGGTCGCGTGCTGGAGCATTGGCATACCGGCGCGATGACCCGCCGTGCCGAGGTGCTGGACGCCTTGTCGCCCGAGCCCTTGCTGAGCATGCATGCCGAGGACGCCGCCGCGCTGCGTCTGCATGAGGGCCAGCCCATCCGCATGGCCTCGCGTCACGGCGAGCTGCAGGCCCAGTTGCAAATCAGCCCCGAGGTGCGCCGGGGTCAGGTCTTCCTGCCCTTTTGTTATTGGGAAGCAGCGGCCAACGTTTTGACCGGCAGTGCGCTGGACCCGACGGGAAAAATTCCCGGCTTCAAGGTCACCGCCGTGCGCGTCAGCGCGGCCGGCAACCCATCATCGAAAGCCCTGAGCGAGTGATGCCCCAACACCGATCAAGTCTGACCCTGCTCGTCGCCTGCACCTTCGGCCTGCTCGGCTGCGCCGGTTCTCGCCACCATCAAGCGCCCTATGCACCGCGCCAGGATGCCTCGGCCGCCCAGCAGCGCGCCCTGGATCTGGCGGCACGCGGCTACCCAGGCGCCGCGCATCAGGCGGACCCAGCCGGCCAGCCACTCGCGACCGTGTCGCAGCAATGGGTCGTCAAGGGCGACCCGCTGCCGGTCACGCTGCTGACGCCCGTGGGCGGTTCCGCCAGCTTGCCCTTGTTGGTCTATTTGCCCGGCCTGGGCGAATCGGCCCAAGCCGGTGCACATTGGCGTTATGCCTGGGCCCGCGCAGGCTACGCCGTGCTGAGTTTTCAGGCGCTGGAGGGCGATGCCAACGCCTGGTCCTCGGCGCTGGCCCGGCAAGCCGACTTCAAGGCCTTGGCGCTGCAGCACAGCCAGGCGCCGCTGCTGACGGCCCGGCTGCGCATGCTGGAAGGCGTGCTCGCCGAGGCCAGATTGCGCGCCGCCAGCGGCGACGCCCCGTGGGCAAGAGTTGATCTGGACCGCCTCGCGGTGATCGGCTACGACCTGGGCGCCGCCACCGCAATGGTCTGGGGCGCCCGCCTGACGCCGATTGCCGCCGGTCAGGCGCGGGCGGTGATCATGCTGAGCCCAGCCGGCCTATCGCGCATGCAGGCCGAGCCATTGCTGGCGAGCATGCCGCCCCGGTTGCCGCTGCTGGCGATCAACTCGCGGCGCGCCGCCGACCTCACCGGCGTGCTCGACTCGGCCGCCGAGCGCACCCGCTTCTTTGATGCCGTGCCCGCCAATTCAAACAAATCCCTGCTGCTCTTGAACAGCCCCAGCCACGCCGCGCTGGCCGGCGCGGCCGGCATGGCGGAGTCCCCCAATGAGCCGGCCAGCCAGCGCGGCATCAAGGGTGCGGCAAGCCGAAGCAGCCATGGGCCGGGCCAACATCAGGCCGTCATGAGTGCCGCGCCGCCGCCTCTGCTGCTGGACAAGGGCAACCAGGAGGCCGGCGTCGCGATTGAGCACATCAGCATCGCATTTTTGAACCAACACCTGCGCGCCAACCCACAGGCGGCAAGCTGGCTGCAACAGTCCGCCGCGACCTGGCTGGCAGGTCTGGGCGACTGGCAGCAACGCTGACCCAACTACGGGGCACCGACGATGGTGGTAGCGGGCAAAAAGCAAGGGCGCTTCATCGAAGCGCCCTACCCACTCGCACCACCCTATTGACCGGCCTCAATGCAAGGCCGGCTCAGCACGGCAAATCAGTTCTGCTGGCGACGCCGCGCCATCAAGCCGACCGCCACCAGGCCGGCCAACAGCAAGGCGTAAGTTTGTGGCTCGGGCACCGCGCTGGTGACGCTGATATTGTCCAGCGAGCTGCCCAGTTGGTCGGACACACCGCTGGCGCGGAAGGACAGCTTGGTCGCGCCGGTGGCCACAAAGCTGGTGCTGAACGACTGCCAGTCATGCAGATTTGTATTGTTGCGGGCCGACGTCGTCAGCGAATTCCAGGTGCTGCCATCCAAGCTCCAGTCCAGCCCGTTGCTGGCTGCGTCGACCTTGATACGGTTGGCGTAGCTGAAGTTCAGCGTGTAACTTTGGCCGGCCGTTGTGGCCAGAACTTGGAACATGCTGCTATTGCCGGTGGTGTCCAGCTCGACGAAATTCGTGCCGTCCAGTGCGTCGCCGACGGCGTTCTTGCGCACTTCGATGCCTTTGGAAGCGCCAGTCCAGCCATTGATATTGCTGAAGATGTCCCAGCCCTCGCTGCGGCCGATCTTCACCTCTTCAAAACTACCGTTGGTGACCAGGTTGCCTGCGGCCGAGGCCAGCAAAGGAGCAGCGAGCAAAGCGGAGATGAGGATCTTCTTCATTGGGATTTCCTTGGTTGTGGTGAGGCTGCGGCGGGTATCGATTGCCGACAGCGTCATTCTTTCCGCCCGCCCTGCCTAGGGATACCCCTGAGTAAAGGGGTGCGGGCGGTCGCTCGTGACGCAGGTCACGGCTGCCCTGATATTCATAACAGCGTTGCCATGCCGGTGGCTCGTTGTTCGCGGGCAAGCTGCAGGCGCGGGGCTGCCGCCCGGCTCATGGCAATCGCGGCTTGACCGCGCCAAGCCGGCTGGCGGCGCTAGCGCTACCACAGCCGACGCCCCCGGACCACCTACACGGTCATCGCCCCTCTGGCCATGGGCAGCCCGCGCTTCCACTGGCTGGCCTATCTGGGCTCGCTGCTGCTGCTGCTGGCTTAAATGCTGGGTGCATCGGTCACGCGCAGCCCTTGGCTGGGGCTGTGATTCGCCGCGGAGCTTCGGCGATATAAGGCACGGCGACGCCCCGGCCGACTTGCGCGCCCTCGATCGGCTCGCTGGTCACCAACACCAGTTGGTTGACGGTGGCGGTGGCCCAGGTCAGCGCCCGCTGCGGGTCCAAGCCGGCATGCTCGCCGGCCAGCTTCAAGGCTTCATCGGCGATGGATTCGCTGATGGACAAACGTTCGAACGAGCGCAAAAACGCACGCGTGGCCTCTTGCAGCTTGGGCGGGCAGTGCCTCATCACCTCCAGCCAGGTGACCACGCTGATGGCCCGGTGCGTGCAGTTGTCCAGAGCCGCCGCCGCCTGCGGCTCGCCCTTCAGGTAATCGATCAGCAAAGCGGTATCAATCAGGGCGTTCATGGCGCAACCTCTTGACTTTGGTTTGAGCTGCGGGATTGACCTCCTTCCAGAGCCCAAACCCATCGCCATTGACCTCGGCATGGCCGGTGATGAAGTCACGCAGCGCGCGCCGCACCGCCTCGGCGCGCGAGATGCTCAACAGTTTGCACAGGCGATCAACCTCCTGCATCTGCGCGGTCGGTATGTCGATGATGGTGCGCGGCATGGCCTGAGCTCAAGTTTGCAAAAAATCGGGCCGGTTGAAGCGGGCGTGTAAAAACTCACCGTTCGCCAGCAGCGCCTTGGCGTCACTGCCGGCCACGTTGACCACCACCTCCTTCAACTTGGCGTCGAGCAAGGCCAGCTGCTCGCCCAGCAACTGCTTGGCGGTCTTGCCCTCGCTCAACAGATGGGTGGCGCGAAAGGCCGGCGGCAGCGCGACGTAATTGGCCAGCGTCTCGGGCAGATAGCTCAGCACCGTCTCGCGCACGGTAAATAAATCGTTACCGGCGCTGCTGCTCGCGAGCAGGCGCGGCAACACTTCGGCCACGGAGATGCGGATCGCATCCAGACTGCTGCGCATCTCATCCGCCAGATGCGGGCGCGCACGCGCCACCAAATCATCCAGCCGCGCCAGCGTTTGCTCCACCGTCAGGCTCTGCTCGATATGGCGCTCCAGCGCTGGCGGCCGGCGCCCCAGCAGCCAGCCGCCGACATAGAGCCCGGCCGTGATCAAGAACCAACCGCTGTCTATCACGCCGGCAAACAACAGTGCCGGCCCCAACAAGGCCAGCGCACAGCCGGCAATATTGGCGCTGCTGTAGAGGAACAGCAGTGCACGCATTTTCAAGCTCCTGTCCACGCGCCGGGCTCCGTCTCAGGCGCTCACTGGTAGCCGCGAATTTCGCGGAAGACCTGCGCCAGGCTGGCCTTGCGCGCGTCAAACTCGCGCCCGCCGGTGGCCGCCGCCAGCGCCTGCATCTGCTTGACATTGGCTTCGCCAAACAGGATCGGGAAGACCCGCGTCGGCGCGCCGGCGCCATGGCGCTGGCTGAACTCTTCAAAGCTGATGCCGGCGTTGTTCTCGCCGTCAGTCAGCAGCACGATGCTGACCAAGCGATCGGGATCGCGCTGCTGTTCTTCGCGGGCCAGGGCCTGCGCCGCAGCCAAGGCGGAAAAGATCGCCGTGCCACCGCGCGGTGACAGCGCATCGGCGCGGCTGCGGATGATGGCCCGCGCGGCTTCCAGATCACCGCCCTCAAAGCGCACCCACAGCGGCGCATCGACCTTGTCATCAAAGGCGATCAAGACCACCCGTTCGCGCGCCTGAAAGGCGGCGTAGCGGGCCGAGGCGGTGCTGGCGTCCGCACCGGCCAGCACCTTGAGCGCCTCGCGCATGGCGACAATCCGCTCGCCGCTCATCGAGCCGCTGATGTCCAGCACAAAGATCGACGTCGCCGGCCGCCGCCATGCGGCTTGGTAGTTAGCCAACACCGCATCGATCACCTCCAGGCGATTCGGGAATGACAGCTCCGCCACCGCCGCCATCGGTAAAGCGGCAGCCGGCTTCACCTCGGGGTTGGCCGGCCGCAAAAATGCAGCCGCCAGCGCATCGCGCTGGAAGGGCACGCCCTTGAGGGCGGCCACCAAGCTGTTGTAGGGCTCGCGCTTGTCGGCGTTCAACAGCATCAGCGGGTAGTCGGCCGAGATCATGCCGTCGCGCGGGTAGATCAGGCTGAGCCGGTCGGTCGGCGCCAGCCGCTCATTGGCGCGCAGGATCACGGCCTCGTAATTGATCATCGCGTCGAGGTCTTGCGGCGCCTTGACAAAGGCCTCGGCCAGCCAGCCCGAGCTGCCGGCGGTCAACTTCTGGCCGGACAAAAAGGCCTTGATCACGTCCGCCTTGACATCCGCTACGCCCAAATCTTCGCTCTTGCCGGCCGAGGCCGAGGCGACCGCAAACAGCGCGCTCATGCCCGTGTTGGAGCTGCTGGCATTGGTCATCGCATAGCGCAGCTGCTTGCTACCCGCGGCCGCGGCGATCTCGTTCCAGCCGGGCGGTTGGCTGTCCCAGCCCAGGCTTTTGAGCTTGGCCGGTTTGACGCCCAGCGCGATGCGCGAGTAGAAAAGCTTTTCGCGCGCCAGCGGTTTGCTGTTCAGCGCCAGGGCGGGGTAGGCGCCGTTGGCCGGCAGGATGGCATCGAACTGCTCGCCGGCATTGATGCGCTCGACGATCTCCAGCGTGCCCGCATAGCTGAGCTTGATCTCAACGCCGGCCGCTGCGGCTGCGGCCACGATGGGCGCTTCAAGGTCTTTCAGCTCGGAGCCCGCCAGGATGCTGAAGACCGGGCGGGCGGGCTTTGCCGGCGCTGCCTCATTGACCTCGCGCTTGCCACAGCCCAGCAGCGCCAGAGCGGCTATGGCGGCAAAAGCAGCAGCCGCCCAGCGCCTCACAGTCTGACCTCGCCCGGCGCCTGCAGCGCCGCAGCCGACGCTTGGCTGTGCGCGCGTTCCAGATAGCTCTTGCTCTTGGCGACCTCGTCGCTCAAGGTGTTGACGGTGGTCTGCATCGCGTCCAAGGCCTTGACCTTGAAGTCGCCGATCGCGTCCATGGTCAGGTAGATATTGGCGAATGCCTGCTGCAGCTTGGCGATCTCGATCGTGCCGGAGGCCGCTTGCTGGTGGATGGCGGCACTTTGATCGCGCAGCATCTCGCTGGTCGATGCGATCAAGTTGCCGGTGGTGGTGTTGAGCGCGCTGATCTGATCCAGCACCAGCTTTTGGTTGTTCAGCGCCTGCGCCACGATGACCGCCGTGCGCAGCGCCGAGACGGTGGTGGTGGTGGCCCGGTCGACGCCCTTCATCAGCTCCAGATTGTTCTTGCGGATCAGATCCAAGGCCAGATAACCCTGCACATTGACGGCCATCTGGGTCAGCAGGTCGGTGACCTTCTGGCGCGTGTAGAACAGCATTTCCTCACGCACCACGCGCGCCTTTTCGGGATCGCTGACGTCCAGCAGCCTGGCCTTGTTGTCGAGCTCGGTGTCGAGCTTCTTGCCGATATGCAGGTACTTCTCCAGCCGCTCCATCAACCCCCACAGATTGACCTTCTCCTGCTCGATCGCCACGTTGTCGCGCAGCAACTCGTCTTTGCCACGCTTGAGCGCCTCGATGATGGCGTTCAGATGGCCCTGCGAGGATTGGTAGCGGTCAAAGTAGTCGACCAGCTTATTGCCCAGCGGAATAAAACCCAGCAGCTTGCGGGCGCTGAACAAATCTCCCTGGCGCGATGGATCCAGCGACTCGACCGTGCGGCGCAGGTCGATCAGCGATTGGCCGATCTGCGCACCCTGGTCGAAGCCACCATTCTTCAGCGAGCCCAGCGGCCGCTCAAGCATGCGGTTAGACACCGAGGCCGAGGCCTCGATATCCTTGACGCCCATCGAATGGATACGCTCCAGCGCCTCTTTGAACTTGGGGTCTTGGCTGTCGTGTGTGCTGATGTCATCAATGAACTGCGCCACTTGGCTGTCCAGCTGCGTGACGTCGTCGGCTTTCAGCCGCACCTTGCCGCTGGCCGATTCGATCGCCATCGGCAAGACGGCGGCCGGCGCTTCGAGCGCGAAGGAATTCGGCGGTGCGAGCTCGGTGCTGCTGGTTTGGGGCGCGGAATTGCTCATGGGCTGACCTCGATCAATGGAATTACTTGAACTTGTTCTCGACGCCTTGAATCATGCGTTCGAGCCATTCGTGACTGGGTGGGTCAATCACATCGACCAGCACCTCGGGTGCCTTGATGCCGCGTTTGGCCCAAGCCTCGGGGCCTTTGACGTCACCGCCGGTGCGAAAGCCAAACTCATGCGCCAGTTCGCGCAGCTTGGGGTCGGTCTCTAACGCTTCACCCAAGCGCATGCCAGCGGGCGTGTAGGGCACCAGGACATGCTTGGAAAACACCGTCGGCTTCGGGTAGAGCAGCACCATCTCGCTCTTCAAGCGCTCGGGGTTCTTGAGCCAGAACTCGATCATCTGCGACTCGTAGGCCACCAGCAGCGGCGCCTTGCCCATGCCCAGCGCCAGATAGTCTTCAAACGGCCCGGCCGAGCTTTGCTCCTGAAAACCCTGGCGCAGAAACAGCGGCGCCACGGTCGGCATCACCTTGTCGACCTCCGCCGCGCTCTGCACAATCTGCTGCTCATTGGCCAGATAACTGGCCAGCGCCAGGTACATGGCGGCCGAATTCGAGGTGCGCACATCGGTCGAGTTGATCAGCACAGCCTTGCCGGTCGCGAAGGCTTCGCTCTTGCGCAAGTCGCGCCAACGCGCGCCCTTGTCGATCAAGGCGATCAAGGCCGGCAGGTCGACAACGTAGTAGAAATCACCCTGCTTGGCCGCGATGCCATTGGCCACCAAGATCTCGGCAATCGGCCGCCAACTGGCGAACACGATCGGCGTGTAGAAAGGGTTGTAGACGCTGGCCGCCTTGGCTGCGGCCTTGAGCTGCTGCGCGGCGGGTGCGCCGGACGGGAAGCCAAAGTCGTAAAGCTTGGGGTCAAAGCGCCCGGCGATTTCGCGCGAGCCGGCCTTCTCCACCACCACACTGATGCCGTGCACGGCGAGTGCTTTTTTCACCCGCGCGTCGGCAAAGAAGGCTTCTTTCTCGGAGCCGATCAAGCCGCGCAGCGCGACCTGCTGCGCCTGCTTGGCTTGCGCCGAGGCCTCGATGGCCTGTTGCGCGCCCAGGCGGGTGTTGGAGTACCAAATCCCGCCGCCGATGGCCGCGAACAAGACGGCGGCCAGCGTCGGGGCAACGAGTTTACGAAGGTCCAAGTAGCTGACTCCCATCTAGCCCCAATTCGGGATCCAACGATATCGTCATGTGATGACGTCAGCAAGTGAAGATCGATGAATTTTTTGTGACAGCGCCACTGCAACTCAGAGTTTGGCCAAACTCTTGCGTGCGCTTTCGACGTTATTGGGGTTGGTGTTTTTCTTCGCAATAAAGCGCTCGTAGGCGGCCTTGGCCTGCGCCTTGTCGCCCTTGGCCAGCAAGGCGTCGCCCATTCGGTGGTCGACGGGCAAGTCGTCCGCACCGTCGAGCGTTTTGGCGCGTTCGAACATGCGCACCGCCTCATCGCTCTGGCCCATTTCGGCATGCACGCGCGCCAAGCCATAGGTGCCGGCCGCTTGCGCGGGCTGCTCGCGCTGCAACTGCTCAAACAAGCTCCGGGCCTTGTTCAAGTCCTTCGCGTCCTTCAGATAATGGGTGGCGAGCTGCAGATAGGCACCGCGAGCTTCGTCCAGCAAAGTCGTGTCTTTGGCGGGCTTCAGCGCCAGCAGCTCGGTCTCCATCTCGGCCCACTTCTTGGCCTCGGCGGCGATGTGGATGCGAATGATGCGGGCCTGCTCGGGCTGACTGTTATGTACCGCCGCCTCCAGCTCACGCGCCTTGGCAACGCTGCCGCCCAACATGCCCGGCGCAAACAAATAGAGCTTGGCCAACTGGATGCGCGCCATTGCCATGTTCGGCTCCAGCTCCAGCGTGCGGATCAGCGCGGTCTTGATGTCGCCCAGCATCGAGGCCATCCTGAACATGCCGGCGCCACCCATCTGCACATTCAGGCTTTGCGCCGTGACCAGCTGGCACACCGCCACCGCTGGATGCTGCGCCACGCAAGCCTTGGCTTGGCTTGCGCCGGCCTCGACGCGCTTTTTGTCGCCGCTATCCAAAGACGTGAGCGCCAGCGACAAGGCTGCGCTGGCCTCGGCATCGGCCGGGCTGGCCTTCAGCCGCGTCTGCGCCAGTCGCTCCAGCTCGGCGAATTTGTTCGCGTCCGAGAGCGCGTCGAGTTCCTTGTCCTTGAAGATCGCGGCCTGGGCCGAGCCCAGCGCGGTCAGCAAGGTCAAAGTGGCCAGCCAGGCAAGTGAGCGGCGTTGGATTTGAGTTTTCATGGGCGCAAAGTGGGTGGAAGCGGTCAATGCCGGCGATTGTGCCGCCCGCTCAAACAGGCATCCAGCCGGCTGCGACGAGCTGCAGAATTGCCGGCCTGAGTTGCTTCGCCCGCTCAAGCGCCGCTGCGCAAAATCGCTTTTTTGTAGGCGGGCCGCGCCTCCAGCATCGCCACAAAACGGCGCAAGTTCGGGAAGGCCTCGGCCGGCGCGCCCTTGACGGCGATCTGCGCCACGAAGGAGAGTTGCACGTCGGCGCCGCTGAGCTGAACGCCGACAAAGTAATCCCGCCCTTCCAATTCGGCTTCCAGATAACCCAGATGATTTTGCAACTCGCTGCTGATGCGCGGCTGCAGCGCCAAGCCCCCCGCGCCCAAACGCCCGACATAGAGCTTGAGCATCAGCGGCAACATCGCCGAGCCCTCGGCATAGTGCAAGAACTGGCTGTAGCGGTTGTAGTCCGGGGTGCCGACGAGCGGCGCGAAGCGGCCGTTGCCATAGCGGCGCACCAGATACTCGATGATGGCGCCCGACTCGATCATCACCAGTCCGCCGTCGCGCAGCACCGGCGCCTTGCCCAGCGGGTGAATCGCCATCAGCTCGGGCGGCGCCAAGCGAGTCACCGCGTCGCGCTGGTAACTGATCACTTCGTAGGGCTGGCCCAACTCCTCCAACATCCAGGTGATGCGGCGTGAGCGGGATTCGTTCAGGTGGTGGATTTCGATCATGACAAGCTCCGTTTTGATAAATAAATTAGCTGCGCCCTGCAGTCTGCACGGGCGACAAAATCAGCCGCCGCAAAAACGGCACCAGCAGCGCCAGCACCACGCCCACCGCCACGCTGCCCGCGCCCAGCTGCGTGAACAGCGCGCTATAGGCCGGGTTGCTGATCAAGGCGGTGCCGTCGGCCGGTTGCGCCACCAGGCCGGAAAAATCGGCGGCGAACAGCGAAGCCAGACCGGTCACCAGCATCCAGCTGCCCATCATCACGCCCTGGTATTGGCGCGGCGCCAAGCGGCCGATCATCGCGTAACCGACCGGCGCGATCAGCAGCTCGCCCAGGCTTTGCAACACATAACTTGTGAATAGCCATTCGAAGCCGACTTGGCCCTGAGCGTCGGCGAGCGCGATGCCCAGCGGCAGCGCCAGAAAGCCCAAGCCCATCAGCACCAGTGAGGCGGCGAACTGCTGCGGAATGTCAACCGGCCAGCCACGTTCGCGCAGGCTGGCGAACCAGCCGGCCAGCAGCGGCCCGCCGATCACGATCACCAGCGTGTTGATGTTTTGCACCCATTGCGGCGCGATCACAACACCGAACAACTCCAGGCGCACATTGCCGACCGCAAACAGCTGCAGGCCGCTCGGCGCCATCTGGTAGAGCGACCAAAACACCAGCGAGCCCAAGGTCAGAATCAGATAGGCCCACATGCGCTTGCGCTCGGGCGCGTCGGGGTGTTTGACGGTGATGTAGACCAAGGCGGCCGCAACCAAGGCGCAAATCCCCTTGAGCATCAGGCCGGTGTCCTTGGGGTTCTGCAGCAGCAGCCACAGAATCGGCACCAGGCCCAGCAAGATCGCCACACCGACAGCAAAGCGCAGCCGAAACTGCGCCGGGCTGGCCAGCAGCAGCGGCGTGTCCAGGTCGGCCAAGGTCTTCCAGAACATCGCCGCCAGCACAATCGCCAGCACGCCGCCAACGGTGGCAAACATGAACAGGCCGCGGTAGTTCTCGCTCAGCTGGTAATGCCCGGCCATCGTGAAGCCGATGAAGAAGCCGATATTCATGCCGGCGTAGTTCCATAAAAAGGCGCCCTCGCGGCGACTGTCCTCGGGCGCGAAGCGCTGGGTCAGCATCATGTTCAAGCAGGTCACATTGAGGCCGCTGCCGACCAGGAACAGCGCCAGCCCCCTGTAAAGCAAGGCGCTGGTGCCGCCCGCAATCGAGGCGCAACCCAGCACTTGCAGCAGCATGCCGCCGACGAACAGGTTGCGGTTGCTGAGGAACCGCCCACCCAGATAGCCGCCGAACAAATGCAGGCCGTAATTGAAGGCGCCGAACACGCCCATCATCATCGCCGCCTGCTCGGCGCTGAAGGCCAGATGCTTGGTGGCGTACAGCACCAGGCTGGAATAGAGCACCGCATAGCCCAGCGTGGCGAACATCTGCACGAAGAACAAGGCGCCAGCGCCGGCCGGGATGCGGGCCAAAAAGTGGGTATGTGAAGACAAGATTGAATCCAGTAGAGGTGCGCGAGCCCAGCGTTACAAAAAGACCAAGTGCCGCATTTTCGCTGCACCAGCCTGTCTGCCCGCGCTCGCTGCAAAGACGCCGTTCAAGCCAGCGCTTGCACCTGATTGAGCAAGGCTCGGCATGCGGCGATGGCCGCGTTGAATTCAAGCCGCCCAAGGGCCTCATCCAAAGCCTGCAGGTGCCCGCCCAAGATGGCGCCGTAACGGCTTTGCAAGACGGACATCACTTGCAGCGCGTCCATGTCCGAGTCTTGCAGCCGCCGCAGCAGCTCGCCCAGCGTCTTGAGCAACTTCTGCAACTCGGCCGCAGGCATCTCGCTCAATGCGGCCAAGGCGCTCAACTCAGCGAGCGCCGGCGGCGCGGCCGCGCCGGCTTGGTCTTGCATCACCCGCAGCAACTCGGTCAAGCCGGGCTTGGCCGAGGCCATGGCGACGCAGCTGCGCTCGACGCAGGCCAGCAGCAAGGCCTCAGGCTCCGGGCCTTCAGATACCGCCTCCCCAGCCCCTTGATCGGCCTGGGCCGCCATCAGGGCCCGCTCCGCCTGGCTGGCTTGATCCGCCAAGTGGACGGCGCCCAGGGTTGCGGCCACACCCTTGAGCGTGTGGATCAGGCGCAGCGCGGACCGCGTATCGGCCTGCGCCAGATGCAAGCGCAGCTGCGCCTGCATGGCGCCCAAGTCGGCCGTGAAGTTGCGCAGCATGCGCGCATAAACGGCCGGCTTGCCGCCCATACGTTGCAGCGCGGCAGCCAGGTCCACGCCCGCGCCGGCCGCCGCCTGACTCCATGCCGACGTCACTGTGCCCCCGCGCTGCGTGGCCGCGGCGCCCGCCCCGTCCAGACTTGCCCGCCCGCCATGCTGGCGCAAGACCCGCACCAGCTCATCCAGATCAAAGGGCTTGCCCACATGGTCATTCATGCCGGCCGCGAGGCAGGCGTCACGGTCCGAGCTCATCGCATTGGCGGTCATCGCCACGATGGGCAACGCCGTCAGCCCCAAGACCACGCGCAGATGCTGGGTCGCGGCGTAACCGTCCATCACCGGCATCTGCAAGTCCATCAAGACCACATCAAAAGCTTGCGGGTCGGCCGCAAGCGCGCTGACCGCCTGCTGGCCATCAGCGGCGATCTGCACGCTCGCGCCCTCGCCGCGCAGCAGCTCGCTGGCGATCTGCTGATTATTGAGGTTATCTTCCACCAGCAGCAGGCGCATGCCGACCAAGCGTTGCTGCTCGGCAGCTGGCACGGTCTGTTCGCGTTTGGCGCGCCGCAGGCTTGGGTGCAGGCCCGCATTGGCCACTGCATCGGCCACGACATCAAACAGCATCGAAGCCGTGACGGGCTTGACCAGATAGCCGTCCAGCATGGCCTGATCCGCCTCGCTGCACTGCGCCAGCTGCTCACGGCCCTGCGCCGTCATCATGGCGATCACCGGCGCCGTCCCGGCCAGCCCCAGCGTGCGGATGCGGCGGATGGTTTGCCAACCGTCCAGCCCAGGCATTTGCCAGTCGATGAAGAGGGCTTGATAGGGCCCTGCCGCCGTGCCGGCCTGGGCTTGCAGGCAGGCAATGGCCTGCTCGCCGCTGGCGGCCAGGTCCATCGTCCAGCCCTGCGCGCCGCACATCCGGGCCAGCACCTCGCGGGCGGTGGCGTTGTCATCGACGATCAGGCCGCGTGCTCCTGCGCTGGCCGGAAGGGCTAGCGCCGTTGCGGCTGCACCCGTATCAGCAAGCGCCAGCGTCAGACTGAACTCAAAGCAGCTGCCGCGCCCCTCCTCGCTGTGCAGCGCCAGCTCGCCGCCCATCAGTGTGACCAGTCGTTGGCTGATCGCCAGCCCCAGCCCGGTGCCGCCAAACCGGCGCGTGGTCGAGGCCTCGGCCTGCGTAAAGCCGCTGAAGATGCGCTGTTGATTTTGCGGCGCAATGCCAATGCCGGTATCGCTGACGGCGAAATGCAGCCTCACCGAGTCTTGCTTGCGCTGCAAGACCTTGATCGCCAGCACCACCTCACCCTGCTCGGTGAACTTGATCGCATTGCCGCTCAGATTGATCAGCACCTGCTGCAAACGCATGGCGTCGGCCACCAGCTCGCGCGGCAAGGCCGGGTCGATATCGAACACCAGCTCCAGTTCTTTGGCGCCCACATTGGCCGAAAGAATCACCGACAGGTCGCGCAGCAAATGGTCAACCCGCATGATTTGGGGGTCCAGCGTCATCTTGCCGGCCTCCACCTTGGAGAAGTCCAAAATCTCATTCAGCAAGCCCAGCAAGGCACGCGCGGCATGCTCGGTTTTGCCGGCGTAGTCGGCCTGGCGCTCGCTCAGCGCCGTCTTACGCAAGAGCGTCAACATGCCGAGAATCGCATTCATCGGCGTGCGGATTTCGTGGCTCATATTGGCCAAGAATTCGCTCTTGGCCTTGCTGGCGGCCTCGGCCACCAGCTTGGCTTCACGCAACTCGGCCTCGATGCGGTGATGTTCAGTGGTGTCCCAATTGACCCCCACCAAACGGAGCGCTCGTCCGGCCTCATCGCACATGATCAAAGCAGAACCGCGGATGTGATGGACCGAGCCGTCCGGCCAGACAATGCGGAACTCGGTCGCAAAGGGGCGCCGCCCGGCGATCGCTTCTTGCAGATGCAGCTCGGATTCGACGCGATCATCCGGATGCAAGAGGCGTGCCCACAAGTCATAGGGCACCGCTTGCGCGCTCGGCACTTGGCCGTAAAGCTTGTACATCCAGGCATCCCACTTCAGGTTGCCCTGCACCAAGTCATAGTCCCAGACGCCGATGCCGCCGCTGTCGGTGGCCAGTTGAATCACGGCATGGGCTTCTTTCAGTGCCAGCCGCTCCCGCACACGCTCGGTGACATCTTGAAAGGCCCCGACCAAGCGCACGGGTAGGCCCTGTTCGAATTCGACCGTGCCCACTGCGCGCACCCAAATCTCACGCCCGTCACGCAGCTCTTGCTCCAGTTCGAGATCCCAACCCTCGCCGCTCGCCACCGCATGCTCGACCGCGGCTTGAATCACGGGCCTGGCGTCAGGTTTGTAGAAGGCCAATGCCTCTTCAAGGCTGGGTGTAAAGCCTAGTTCCACAGCATGAATGCGACATGTCTCGTCGGACCAGAACACACTGTTGTTGGCCAAGTTGACTTCCCACCCACCCACACCCGCCATGCGCCCAGTGCGGTCCAAAAAGGCCTGGCTGGTGCGCAGGGCATCTTGTTGGCGGCGAGCCTCGGTGACGTCTTCCACCGTGCCTACATAACCCAATGGCACACCGGCCGCATCCAGTCGCAATTTGGCGTTGGCTCGAACAAGCCTTTCGTGTCCAGCGGGCAATTGGATGCGGAACTCGGCCGCCATATCCAGCTGCTTTGCCAAGGCGCCAGCCCAGAGCGCCGCGATTCGCTGGCGGTCATCCACATGCACCAGCTGCGTCCAATTCAGGTCTTGCTGGCGCTGCAAGCCAAAAATTGCCAGCAGGCGCTGATTCGCAAAACTAAAGCCGCCGCGGGTGTCGGCCTCAAACACGCCGATCGGCACGCTCTCACTGAGCAAGCGAAAGCGCGCTTCGCTGTCCGCCATTTCATGCGATATCTGCTTGACCACCCGCAGTGCTCGCCGCCCTTCCAAGGCCTGGGCCGCCGCCGCTGCCAGCTCCATCAGCACTTGGCGCTGGGCCTCGCTCAGGCGCTGAGGTTGGCGGTCGATCACGCACAAGGTGCCTATTCGCGAGCCGTCGCTGAGCCGCACGGGCGCGCCGGCGTAGAAACGAATGTCGGGCTGGCTGGCGACCAGTGGGTTGTCGGCAAAGCGCGGGTCGAGCGCCGCGTCGGGCACTTCGAACAACTCGTCCCCCAGCACCGCATGGGCACAAAAAGCCAGATTGCGCGGCGTTTCGTGCACGCCGGGCAAGCCAATATTGGCCTTGAACCACTGCCGCTCCACGTCAATCAAACTGATCAATGAAATCGGCACCCCGCAGACCAGCGAGGCCGCCCGCACCAAGGCATCAAACTCCGCCTCGGGGCCGGTGTCCAAAATCTCCAGCGCACGCAGCGCGGCCAGGCTACGGGCTTCGTCATCGCGAAGCGGGGCAGATTGCATTGGGCAGGGGTCTCGCGCTGGACTGAACGCCCAACTATGCCTGAAGTCGGCACGCACTCAGAGCCATGGGCGCAAATTTGCCAACGCCATAGACCGAGATTTTTCAAACAGCAGCAGCAGCAGCAACATCGGCGGTGGCCCGCTCAAAGCTTGATGGCAGCGCGAACATCTGCTGCAAGGCGGCGCGCACTCTGAGCAAGCGGGGGTCGTCGGCGCTTGCATCATCGGTGGTGTCGTTGAGGCAGAAAAAGTCCAACCGGCCCGCGGCCGCAACCAGGGTCTGCAGCGCGGCTTGCGCCTCGGCGTCGTCATGCGCAGCGCCGGTGGCCAGGAATAAATGGCTATAACTGCGCAGCTTGGCGCGGCCCCGGCTGAGCGACCAGCGCATCACGAAGTCCGACACAATCGTCGGCTTGTTCCAGACCCTGAAAACCGTCGAACGAACCGTTCCGAACAGCTCCGGGGCCAGCGCCTCCAGCTCAAACAACACCGAGCGCAGCATCGGCCGCGGCGCATGGGCAAAGGTGCGAAAGATCGGCGAATAGGCCGCCACGGGCCGCTGCGGGCTGGCACTCAGCCACAGATGCGAGAGCCGGCAGGCATTGTCCAGCGCGGTCGCGTCGGCCCGCATCGGCTCATCGCTGACCGGCGCCTCGTCCGACCAGGCGGTGTAGGTGCCGCCGGGCCAGAACCAGTCATCCAGGCTGACCGGTGCGCCAAAAAAGACATCGTCGTTCAAATAGAGAAAACGCTCCGACAGCCCCGGGATCCGGTGGATATAGGACTCGATATGCCCGGAGTCAAAGGTCGGCAAGGCGCCGGCCGGCATCAGCACGCTGTGATCAATGACGGTCAGCCGCTCGGACTCGATCAACCAGGCCGGACGCTGCCCATCGGTGACCAAATAAACATGGCCATGTGCGGGGAAGTAACGCTCCAGTGCGCGCAAGCTGTAGCGCAGCTCATCGTTGTCACGAAAGCGCCCTTCGACATTGCCAAAGACGGCCATCGCCTCGCGTTTGCCCGCACACAGGCGTGCGGCGGCGCGGCGCCGCTTACGCCGCCAAGCGGGGTCGCTACCGTCTACCCACAGGTAGACGATGTCTACCGACTCGGCGCGGGGCGTCAATTAGTTGAAGGTCAGCGGCGTGATGCGGCTGCCGTTCAGGCTCAGATTGCCCATCAAACCACCATTGGTCAGGATGAAACCAATGATGGGCTGCTGCGCGGTCTGGGTCGACACGCTGGCGCTGGCACCGATATTGATCATGGTGACCGAGCCATCGGCACCGGCGGTCCAACCCCGGCTGGCCTCGAAGTTCGCCAATGCGGCGTCCGTCATGAACAACATGAACACGCCCTGCGACTGCGCGCCGGCCAAGAAGCCGACCGAGGCCTCGGTCATACGGAAATGCCCGGTGGTCTTGCCGCCTTTGCGCAAGGAGCCGGTGCCGCTGGCACCGCCAACAATGAAACCAGCCGACACGAAGTTAGGGAACACCAGCACGCCCTTGGCCGACGCCACCAACTGCTTGGCGCTGGCGTTCTCGTTGTACAGACGCGCCAAGGAGCTATCAACGGCGGCATCAATCGCCGCGCGCTGAGCGGCCGGGTCGCCCGCCGCGCCGCCGGTGGTGCTGCAAGCGGTGCTCAATAGGGCAACAGCTGCCAAAGATGCGCCGCTGACGAGAAAGTTTCTCTTGTTCATGGATGTGATCTTTCTATTGTTCGAGACTTCGGGGGGAACACCCGCCTGGGTGTGCGCTCGGGCAAGCGCCTGGTCGGGCGCCTCTCGGCTTGGCCCTTGCAGAATGCGCAGACCGAGCCCGATCTAGTGTACGCAACTTGCACTGCGATTCAAGCGTTAGCAGGCCAAGCCGTGATGGGCCTGGGCGTTTTTGCCACAGTGGCTGTCATTTATGATTCATCGATGAATGTCATCCACCGGCACGCCAAGCCTTGGCAGCGCTGCTCAAGGCTGCGGATCTGCGCGGCCCACAACACCGCACGGGAGCGCGGGGTTTGAGTTTGAGCCGGCGCCGTTTGGCAGCGCTGCTTGCGGGCCTGATCGCGCTGCCTGCAGCCTTGCTGGTCGCTGCCTTCATGGGGGAGCTGGCGCTCGATGTGTCGCCCTGGCGCCAGTGGGCACAAGCTCAGGCGTCCGCCGCCTTGGGCCGCCCGCTGCTGACGCAAGGCGCGCTGGTCTTGAAGCTCAGGCGCAGCCTTGATGTTGAGCTGCAGCTGGCGCGGCTGCGGATTCAAAGCCCGGCCGGTTTTAGCCAAGCCGACCT
The DNA here is from genome assembly GCF_031397715.1 of Roseateles sp. Lineage (GTDB taxonomy): Bacteria > Pseudomonadota > Gammaproteobacteria > Burkholderiales > Burkholderiaceae_C > Paucibacter_A. The sequence continues at coordinate 27,299 of NZ_JANNMI010000454.1, read as the reverse complement.
GCTCGTGCTGGACGACGCTCAGGCCGACCTGGACCTGATCAAGGCCCTGCGCGGGCGGATGCCGCTCAAGCGGATTGAGGCCGGCGCCGCCGCCCTGTTCCTGGAGCGCGGCGCCGACGGGCAGGGCAATTGGATGGTCAACCCTTCTCGCAGCCCTCCTCCCAACCCGAACTCGCCGCCCGCCGACCTTGACCTCGCGCCGTTCACGCTGCATCGCTTGGACCTTCATTACCAAGACCTCGGCACCGCCCAGCAATATGGCCTGGCGCTGCACGAGCTGAGCGGCAGCGCCCGGGCCGGCGAGGACTTGCGGCTCTCGTTGCGCTGGCAGCCGGCCGCTGCGAGCCCGCACACGCCGGCCCCGCCACTGAGCATCGCGCTGGCAGGCGCTCCGCTGGCCGCGCTGCTGGCGGGCACGGCGCCGTGGCCCTTCAAGCTGGACGCCCATTTCGACGGTGCCAGCCTGCGTGCCGAAGGCCAGGCCCAGCTGCAAATAGCCCCCAAGATCAGCTTGACCGCGTTGTCCGCAAGCCGGGGCGAAACCGAGCTGACGGGGCGGCTGACGCTCGCGTTCGACGCGGCGCGCCCCCGACTCAGCGGCGCCTTGAAATTCACCACGCTGGATCTGCAGCCCTGGCTGCAGACTGGAGAAGCCGGGCCGCAGCCCTTTGCTCTGCGCCGCCTGGTGCCGCCTGGCCTGGATCTGCAACTGGATTTGAGCGTGGCCCGCTGGCTGAGGTCCCCAGTGGACCTTGGCGACAGCGCGTTTGCCTTGCGCAGTGAGGGGCAGGCGGCAAGTTTGAAGTTCAGTGCGAAGGCCGCCGGCCTGCCCTTTGCCGGCCAGCTCGATGTGGACACCCGCCCGGCAAGCCCAAGGCTGGCCTTGCGGCTTGAGGCTGCAGACCTCGCGCTCGGGCCTTTGCTACAGCAACTGGACAACCAGGGCGACGCTTTGGCCCAAGTCCAGGGCCAGCTGGGTCGCCTGGACCTGCGCGCCAGTGGCCGCGGTGAAACGCTGGCCGAGCTGCTGCCCCAGCTTGATTTTTCGCTCGCGGCAACGGCGGCACGCTTGAGCATCGCCAGGCCCGGCGGCGATAGCGCCGCAGCGCCGCTGGCTGTGGTGCTTGATCGCCTGAGCCTGGGCGCACGCGCAGGTGGCCGCTTGAGCGGGCAGGCAAGCGGCAGCCTGCTCGGCCAAAGCGCGCGGCTATCGGTGCACGCCGGCTCGCTGGAGCAGCTGTGGCGTGAGCTCGCCGCACCGCTGGCGCTCGAACTCAAACTCCAACCCTCGAAAATGAGCTTGCGCTTGGACGGCCGGTTCACGCCCAGCGCCTGGCGCGAGACCGCGCTGAGCTTTGCCTTCAAGGCGCCCAGCTCCGGTGATCTAGCGCCTTATTTGAGCGTTGCACCTGCGTCCAGGCTAGCGGTCGCCTTGAGCGGGCAGCTGCAACTCAGCGATGCGGCGCTGCGCTTGCGGCAAACCACCTTGAAGCTCGGCCGCAGCGAGCTGCATCTGGATGCCGACCTCAGCCGTGTCAAGCCGCTCAGCCGGGCCACGCTGCACAGCCCTTTGATTGATATCGCCGAGCTCTCGACCCTGCAGCCCGCACCCAGGGAGGCGCTCAGTCCGCGCTCCGCTGAGCCCCTGTTCGCTGCCATGCTCGGCTGGCCCGATGCCGACCTGGACCTGCGCCTGCAGCGCGTCGTGCTGGCCCGCCCCGATCTGGCCGAGCTCAATGACCTGAGCCTGCAAGCCCGGCTGCGCGATGGGCGCTTGGCGCCCTCGGCACTGAGTGCCCGGATTGCCGGCCAAGCGCTGCACGGCTTGCTCGAGCTGGACCCGCGTGCCGAGCAACTCAGCGCCAAGCTGGCACTTGCCAGCGGCCCGCTTGACATCGGCGCGCTGCTGCGCGGGCTCGGCGCGGCCGAGTCCATCAATGGCAGGGCCGCTGCCGTGCAGATCAGCTTGAGCGGTCAAGGCAATAGCGTCCGGGAGTTCTTCGACCAGGCGGCCTTGGAGGCCCATATCAGCGGCGGCAGCATCACCGTGATCGGCGCGGGGAGGCGCCCGGTCACCGAACTCTTTGTCAACAAGGCCACCGTCCATGCCGCCGGCGGCCAACCGCTGTGGGTGGAGCTGGACGGCAGGGTCGACCAAACGCCGCTCAAGCTTGGCTTGCGAGTCGGTACGCTGGCAGGCTTTACAAAGATCGATGAGCGCCTGCCCTTCTGGCTGGAGGCGCAAGGGGCCGGCGCGCTATTGACGCTGCAAGGCCTGGTGACGCTGCCCTTAGGCCGCGAGGCTGACCTAACCTTCGAAATAAGCGGCGACAGGCTCGACACTTTGAGCGCGCTGACACGGGTCAAGCTGCCACCCTGGGGGCCTTGGCGGCTGCGCGGGCCGGTGCGCATGACGCCCAAGGGCTACGAGCTGGAGCAGCTGCGCCTGCGCGTTGGTGAGAGCCAACTCGGCGGCAGCGGCAATATCGACCTGAGCGGGCCGCGGCCACGCCTGGATGCACGCTTGTCCGGGCGCAGCGTTCAGCTGGCCGACTTCCCGACCCCTGAGCTCTCCGACGCGTCGACAGCCGCAACCGACGAGGATGTTGCTGCGGCAGCGGCGGCGAACGGCAGCGCGATGTTCAGTCTGCGCAACCGCATCAGCCGCATCGCAAGCAACACCGAAAACCTGTTGAGCGCGGGATTTTTGCGCCGCTTCGATGCCAATATTGATGTCGTTGCACGCGAAGTCTTCTCCGGCGAGGACCGGCTGGCCGACGGCGAGTTGCATCTACAACTCAAGGACGGGCGGCTGCGCCTGGACCGCGCCTTCGTCAACCTGCCTGGCGGCGGCATGCGGATGACGGCCAGCTTCGACCCGACCGGCGAGCAAATCGAGTTCGAGGCGCATGCTGCCGTTGCGCGTTTTGACTACGGCATCATCGCCCGCCGCATGGGCCGCGAAGGCCAGGTCCAAGGCTTGTTCAGCATGAATCTGGATCTGGCCGGCCAAGCCCCCAGCCTGGACACCGTGCTGCGCAATGCCAATGGCAAGATTGATGTGGCCGTCTGGCCCAGCAACCTGCGTGCCGATGTTTTTAACCTCTGGTCGGTCAATCTGGTGCTGAACCTGTTGCCGCTGTTTGACCCGGGCGGCCGGCCGCAAGTCAATTGTGTGGTGGCCCGCTTTGACCTCAGGGACGGCAAGCTGACCGAAGACAACCTGACCATAGACACCACCCGGGTGCGGGTGCGCGGCAGCGGCTTTGCCAATCTGGCGACCGAAGAGTTGAGCTTTGTGTTTCGCCCGCGCGCCAAAGGCTTCGCGCTGTTTCGCCTGCAAACCCCGTTGCGGGTCAGCGGCACACTCAATAACCAGCGCATCGGCATCCAGCGCGGTGACCTGATCGGCTCGACCCTGCGCTCCGTGCTCTCGCCCATCTGGTTGCCGATCGAGCGGCTGATGCGCGGGCCGAACCCGCCCGACGGCGCGGATATTTGCACCGACCCTTTGAGCGACAGAAGCCGCTGAGCTCGGCTATCATCGGCGCGGTTTTTGCATACTCAAAGACCCGCCGATCCTCATTCCCGCTTGCTGCACCCATGAAAAAACTCCCTCTGCTTTCGCTCAGTTTTTCCGCCCTGGCGCCGCTGGCCGCTACGGCGCAGTCTTGCAACGAGATCCCACTCGATACCGAGCGTTTGGCCTGTTATGACCGCGCCGCCGGGCGGCCTGCTGTTGCGCTTGCCCCAGCAGCAGTTGCGGCGCCGGCGCCGGCCCCTGCCCCGACCGCGACCGCGACGCGTGCGCCGACAAAGTGGGTGGGCCAGAGCTTTTCGGAACGCTTCGAACTCGACCCCGAAACCAAGGACGGCCTATTCAGGGTCAAACCGCATCTGCCGGTTTATATCTTGGCGATGAGTTGGCGCGACAACGTCAACCACAACCCCAGCTCGCCCAACCTTTCAAACACCGTGACCGGCGCAAGCGAGAACAATCAAAACTTCGAGGCCAAATTCCAGCTCAGCCTGAAGACCAAGATGATGCAAAACATCCTGGGCAGCGAGATTGACTTGTGGGCGGCCTACACGCAGCAAAGCTTTTGGCAGATCTACAACGCCGAAGATTCGCGCCCTTTTCGCGAGACCAACTACCAACCCGAAGCCTTCTTGACGATGCCGCTCCGGCTGGGTCCGGATTGGCTCCAATTGCGCATGCTCAATCTGGGCTTTGTTCATCATTCGAACGGCCAGACCGATCCGCTGTCGCGCTCCTGGAACCGGGTCTATGCGACCTTAGGCGCCACCTCGGGCAACCTCAGCCTTTTCATCAAACCCTGGTGGCGAGTCAGCGAGAAGTACGAGACCGACAACAACCCCGACATCAGCGACTACGTCGGCCGCATCGAGGCGCAGGCGGTCTATGACTTTGGCGGGCATGTGGTGTCGGCCACGCTGCAAAACAATCTGAAGTTCAATTCAAGCACCCCGAATCGCACCAACGCTCAGATCGAATGGGCCTTCCCGCTGGTCGGTGAGCTGCACGGTTATGTGCGCGGCTTCGCCGGTTACGGCGACTCGCTGCAAAACTACAACTTCCGCAACTTTGGGCTCGGCCTGGGGGTTTCCCTAGTGCAGTGGCGCTGACCGTGAATTTGATCAGTTAGGGGTGTATTTGTCACACAAGCGGCACTAATATGCTGCAATGCACAAAACCAACCAACCCCGAAGTCGCAAGCCCGTCCTGGTTGACCTAGCATTGCAAGGCGGGGGCGCCCACGGCGCCTTCACCTGGGGCGTGCTGGACCGTCTGCTCGAAGAAGACTGGCTCACCGTTGACGGTATCTCGGGCACCTCGGCGGGTGCGATGAACGCGGCGGTGATGGCCAGCGGCCATGCGCATGGCGGCGCCGATGGCGCAAAAGCCGCGCTGGAAGACTTCTGGAAATTGGTCTCCGACGGCGCCAAATTCAGCCCGATGAAGCGCAGCATCATGGACATCATGAGCGGCAAATGGACGCTGGACAATTCCCCGATGTACCGCGCCGCTGAGATGATGACGCAGGTCTTCTCGCCCTATGACCTGAACCCCAGCGGCAAGAACCCGCTGAGCGAGATTCTGGCCAAGACGGTCGATTTCGAATGTTTGGCCACAGCGCCGATCCGTTTGTTCATCACCGCCACCAATGTGCGCACCGGCAGCGGCCGGGTCTTCCGCAATGCCGAGATCACGCCCGACGTGCTGATGGCCTCGGGCTGTTTGCCGACGATGTTCCAGGCGGTCGAGATCGACGGCGAGTTCTATTGGGACGGCGGCTACTCCGGCAACCCGACCATCACGCCGCTGGTGCGCGAATGCAAGTCACGCGACACGATTCTGGTGCAGATCAATCCGATCGTGCGCGAAGCCATCCCCAAGACCGCGCGCGATATCGCCAACCGCCTGAACGAAATCTCGTTCAACGCGCCGCTGCTGAAGGAGCTGCGCATGATCGCGCTGCTGCACCAATGCGCCGACTCGGACAGTGGCGAAGGCGGGCAATGGGCGCGCATGCGCATGCACCGCATCGCCACCGACCGCGTCACCGAGCTCGACTCCAGCTCCAAGATGATCACCGAGTGGAAGTTCCTCTGCGGCTTGCGGGACGAAGGCCGGCGCACCGCCGAGCTGTTCCTTGCAGCCCATGGCGATTCCCTGGGCGTGCAGTCCTCGCTCGATTTGAACGCGATGCTGGAGGTGCAGTAACCATGGGCTTGCTCGGCATCCTTTTGGGCTTGGGCCTGTTGGTCTGGCTGGCGTTTCGCGGCTGGAGTGTGCTGGGCCTGGCCCCCGTCGCCGCCTTGATTGCCGCCGGCTTCGCGGGCGAGCCGCTGCTGGCACATTGGACGCAAACCTTCATGGGCTCGGCGGCCGGCTTCATCGCTTCCTTCTTCCCGCTGTTCTTGCTCGGCGCGCTGTTCGGCAAGCTGATGGCCGACAGCGGCTCGGTCAGCGCCATCGCCCAGTTCATCACCGCAAAGCTCGGCAGCGAACGGGCCATTTTGGCGGTGGTATTGGCCGGCGCCTTGGTCACCTATGGCGGCGTCAGTCTGTTTGTGGCGATGTTTGTGTTGGCACCGATGGGGCAGGCCTTGTTCAAGGCCGCCAACATCCCAAATCGGCTCTTGCCCGGTGCGGTGATGCTGGGCACAGCCACCTTCACGATGTCGGCGCTGCCGGGTTCGCCGGCAATTCAGAACGCCATTCCGATGCCGTTTTTTGAGACCACGCCCTTTGCCGCACCGGGTCTGGGCTTTATTGCCGCGGCCATCATGTTTGGTTTTGGCATGTGGTGGTTGAGCCGCTCGGAAGCCGCCGCGCGCCGCAACGGCGAGGGTTTTGGTGGGCCGCTTGCTACTGCCGCCGATGCCGCCAGCGATAGCGTGGTGCGCGAGCGCGCCACCGCAGCGCGTGAGTTTGATCCGGCCGAGTTGGAACATGGCGCCCGCAGTGTCGAGCTGCCCGGCATCGGCATTGCGCTGCTGCCCTTGATCGTGGTGATGGCGGTCAACCTGACGATGTCGCTGCTGGTGCTGCCGCGCCTGGACACCGACTTCCTGGCCGAGCCGCGTTGGGGCGGCACCAGCATCGCCAGCGTCGGCGGCATCTGGTCGGTGCTGCTGGCCTTGAGCGCGGCCATCGTGGTCTTGTATGTCTGCAACCGCAGCCGCTTGCAGAGCCTGCGCGACACCGTGGACGCCGGCCTGAATGCATCCGCCCTGCCCATCATCAGCGTCGCCAGCCTGGTCGGCTTCGGCGCCGTCGTCGCCGCCCTGCCGGCCTTTGCGGTGGTGCGCGAATGGGTGCTGACGATCGAAGGCGGGCCACTGGTCGGCCTGGCGATTTCGACCAATGTGCTGTCGGCGCTGACCGGCTCGGCCTCGGGCGGCTTGACGATCGCGCTGGGCGCTTTGGGCGAAACCTATATGGCCCTGGCCTACCAATACGGCATCGACCCGGCGCTGATGCACCGGGTGGCGGTGATCGGTGCCGGCTCGCTCGACAGCCTGCCGCACAACGGCGCGGTGGTGACCATGCTGGCCGTCTGCGGGGCCACGCACAAAGAGAGCTATTTCGACATCGTGATGGTCGGCATCGTCAGCGCGATCCTGGGGCTGATCGCGGTGGTGGTGCTGGGGACGCTGTTCGGTTCGTTCTAGCCAAGCTTTCGAGCAAGAAAAAAACGGGCCAAGGCCCGTTTTTTTGTTAATGCGATAGCGCCTTACTTGACCGCAATGACCTGGCGGCCTTTCAGCTGCTCAATGATCAGGTTGGCAAACGCCGGCGCCTCCTGCGCGACCGAGCGCGGGTTGAAGGTGGTCGTCGTGACGGCCCATACCAACCGCCTTGTGCTCACGTCGAACAGCTTGGTCTCGACGGTGGCCAGGTCGTACTGACGAATTTCCTGAACCGGGAAGCTGCCGCGTGAATGCATGCCGCCCCAGCTGTTGGTGGCACCCCAGGAGTTGTGCCCCCAGCCCATGCCGCCATGCACCATGGTGGTCGAGACTTGCGTGCGCTGATCCACACCCAGCACCCGCACCAACAGCAAGCCTTGCGCGCCGACTCCCTTCACCGCCGCTTCAAAGTCGGCTTGCGACAGGTTCGGGTCATCCAGGCGCAGCGTGTGGCCGGCGACCGCGTCGACGCCCACCGCACGCATGCGCTCGACGAACACCTCTTCGACCAGACGGTCCTCGGCGACCGAGTTGATGCTGCCGGCGACGACAACCTTGCGCATCGGCGGACCTTTGAAGTCGGTGTCAAACCAAGCCGATCGCACCGAAGTGGATTGGCAACCGGTGGCCAGCACGGCCACGGCCAAAACGGCCAGAGTTGATGCAAATTTCATGCTGAATACTCCTGAGTTAACGGGTTTACAAACAAGGAATCAAGGCTTCTCGGTCGCCGACTCGACCACCAGATCAAGCACATACAGATAGGGCGCGCCGCCGCCGACGGCCGCCCGATCGAAGCGCTTCAGCCGCAGCACATTGCGCACGCCGGGCTTGTGGGTATAGCCTTCGATGGTTTCAGCAAAAGGCGTCCATGCGCCGGGCGTGCCGACCACCAAGCCTTGCTCATCAAAGCGGCGTTCGCGTACCTGCAGGCATTCGGCGTTAGCGCCCTGGGCATCTCTACAGGCCACCCGGCTCGCACTCACTTCCATGAAGACTCTTGTGGCCTTGCCGTAGCGCGCCTCGGGCGTCATCTGGCCGGTGAAGAACAGCGTCGCGTTGGCAGGATTGGTCAGCCGCAGCGTGGTCGCCGTGCCGGTCAGCATCTCGCTCTTCAGTGGCGCGGCCAGCAGCTCCGCCAAGGCGGAATCCACCTTCATGGCGGCCGGCTCGCAGGCCATCATGCTCGAGGCCATGCGGCTGAAGCCCAGCTTGCCCCCGGCATCGATCTGGTAGCCGCTCAGCATGCGGTTGCAGCCGCCTTCGATATTGACGCGGCCGGCGCTGAAGTTGAAGTTGATCTCGCGCGGCGTCACCGCCGGCAGGCCAGCAATCGGCTGACCCTGGGCGTCTGCGGCCCAAACCAAGGTCCATCGATGCGCTTCGAGCGTGCGCGGCAATTCAGCGGCGGCGAGCGGGTTCAGGCGCGTCAACTGGCGCTGAGCATCTTGCGGCCAAGTGGTCGCGGCACCGGCGGCCAACAAGGCAAGCCGGCCCTCGCCGACCAATAATTGCCGCCCGCTGCCTTGTTCATCGAGCGTGATGGCATTGCCGACGGAATTCCAAGTGAAACGGCCACGGGCAACCTTGGGCGCCGGGTCGCGCTCCAGATACTGGACCGAAAGCTCGAAGCTCTCGTCCCGGTTCAGCCGCAGCCGGGTCTGCACGCCGGGGCAATTGGCGCAGGGCAAGGTGCCTGCGTAAGTAGCGGCCCAGTCGAGCGCATTGCGGCTGCTGTGAGCGGGGTCGGCCACGGGAGCTTTAGCCCCGCCGTCAGCCAAGGGCGCACAAGCCGCCATGGCCACCACGGCCAGCGTACTCAGCGCCAGCCTGAGCCATCGAGTTTGCTTTCTCTTCATCACCATCTCCTAGGGAATTGAGTTGGGCCACCGGCATCAGGCGGGCCGTCGAAAGAAGCCGGCGGTCTCAAAAGTCGCCGGCGCAAAGCCGCGGCCATTCAGCTTGAGGCTGCGCTTGAGGACGAAGTCAAACAACAAGATATTGATCTCGCGCAGCCGCCGCAAGGTGTCGAGTGCGGCCGGGTCCAGCATCTTCTGTTCGACCACGGCCTTCAGGTAAATCAGCGGCACGATGCCGGGCAGCGGATAGTCGGAACCATTGACCAAACGGCTATGCCAATCGGGCCGCTCCAGCAACTTGGACAGCACATTCATGCGGTTGCCTTGCGTGACGGCAGCGATGTCGCCGAGCAAATGGCTGCGGTAGCCGGGCTCATCCATCAGGCGCCCAAACAGCTCGAAATTGGGCCGCATGGTGCCGCCTTTGCGGTCGGTGTCTTCACCCTCGCCAAGCGAGGCGCAATGCGCGATCACCACCTGCACACCCGCATCAAGCGGGCGCCGCAGGCGCAAGGGGTTACCCAGATGCTCGCCAAAGCCGTGCACCGCGCGCTCATCACCGGCATGGCTGATCAGCGGGATCTTCAGGGCCGCGAGCTTGGCGAAGTAACGATCGCAGCGGGCGTCGGCCGGGTCGATGTTCTGGGCCGAGGGCAGCCACTTGATGGCTCTGGCGCCGCGCGCGGCAGCAGCGTCGAGCCGATCCAGCGCTGCGGGGTCATAGGGGTGAACCGACGCCACCCATTCGATCTGTGCCGAATGCTTCTGGGCCAGGCCGGCCACATAGTTGTCGGGCACATGGAAGGTGGAGCTCTCCGGCAGCGCGGCACCGGCTGCATCGCGCGCCCAATCAAAGCCGAACAACATGACCTTGAAGCCCGGCGCCATCGCCCGGCATTGCGCCAGCAAGCGCTCGACAAAACTGGCGTCGGCGCGGCCGGACGACTCATCCACGCAAGAGGCGTTGACGTACAGCGCTTTTTGCGCGTAGCCGACCGGCTTCCAAATATTGTTCAGCCGCGGGTTGAACCACAGGCCACTGCCCGAGGCGCCGTCGCCAAAGGCATGGCAATGGCTGTCCCAGACCTTGCTGGCATCAATGCCGCGCCAAGCGGCCTGCACCAGCGGGTGCTCGCGCAGCTCGGCCGGCAACTCGGGCACGCAGGGGTTCAATACCCCGTCGCGCAGTGAAAAATCACAGCCGCCCAAAAGCAGACCAGACCCAACAGCGGCGCCGGCAGCGGCGCCGATAAAGCCACGTCGCTGCATACGGCGCCGCGCTACATCAGAGCTGCTGGATGCCGTTGGCCGAGACGCGCACGCGGTCGCCAATGCGCAGCGCAGGGGCAGAAGTTTGCTCGATGGTGGCACGGCTGCCGTCGTCATAACGCACGCCGATCTGCCACACGAGGGTTTGTTGTGAGGCGATCTGGTTGCCCGCCATCGCACCGGCGCCCGCGCCGACCACCGTCGCCACCGTTTGCCCGGTTCCGCCGCCAACTTGGTTACCCAACAGGCCACCAATGACCGCGCCAGCGATAGCGCCACCGGTCGCATTGCCTCTTTGCTGCTGGCCTTGAACGATGGACTCGACCACGCCGTCACGCGACGCAGGCTGGGTCACTTGAAACGCGGGCGGCGTGCTGCAAGCCGCCAGCATCAGCGTCAAGCCGGCGGTGAAAACGGTGGCGGCACGTCGAATGGTTGAAAAATTAATCATTTAAAACTCCTATAAAAAACACACGGACATGCCAGCTTACTCGGGAATCAGGTTCAGCGAGAACGTTGCGCATCGCATAACCGGCTTCGCTGCAAGCACCATTTTGTCCGCGCAGGCCTTGCCTCGATCAATCGGCTAACACACCACGCCAAGGCCTGAGTATCATGCGCGGCCGACAGCTAAAACGCCGTCTCAGTGTACAGCGGGGGTTTGCGTTAGCAGGGGCGAAAAAGGCATCTGCAATGGTCGCAAAAACAGGAGAGAGAACTTTGAGCTCATCACTTGCCCTGCGGCGCTTATTGCAAGCTTGCGTGCTTGGCCTGTTGGTCCTCATGAGCGCTTGCGGCGCCTTGCCACGCAACCCCGTGCCTGCCGCCTACTCGGCCGCCGCCATAGTGCCGGGCATGCCCGATATTCGCGCCAGAGCGGGCCAGCCCAGCGCGGCCATGGAGGCTGATCTCGCGGCCTCGTTCAAAATGGAATCAGCCAATGACTTTCCGGCCAGCACCGATGGTTCTGTACGTTATGCGCATTTAGCCCTGTCGGGCGGCGGCGCCAATGGTGCATTCGGCGCGGGCTTCATCAATGGCTGGACCAGCAGCGGCAGCCGGCCCGTCTTCAAGATCGTCACCGGGGTCTCCACCGGCGCGCTGATGGCGCCCTTTGCCTTCCTGGGCCCGGGCTTTGATCCGGCCCTGCGCGACTTCTACACCACCACCAGCACGCGTGACATTTTCAAGCTGGGGTCCGTGCTGCGCCAGCTGCTGTCGGGCGAAGCCTTGGCCAGCACCGAGCCGCTGGCGGCCATCATCGAACGCAATGTCGACGCCAAATTTTTGGGCCAGATTGCGCTCGCGCATGGCCAGGGCCGGCGCCTCTACATTGGTACGGCCGACCTCGACGCGCGCGCCTTTGTGATCTGGAATATGGGCCTGATCGCCAGCAGCGGCCGGCCCGAGGCACTGGACTTGTTCCGCAAGGTCATGCTGGCCTCGGCCTCGATTCCGGTGGCCTTTCCGCCGGTTTTCTTCAAGGTCGAAGTCCAAGGCGAAAGCAGCAGCAGCGGCGAAGGCAAGGTCGAGCCAAGCAGCTATGACGAGATGCATGTCGACGGCGGCGTCGGCTCGCGTGTCTTCGTCACCGGCGGCGTCTACCGCTCATCGGTCATTCATCAGCGCGGCGGCCTCGGCGCCGGCCATGAAGACTTCTTTGTCATCCATAACGGCCAGTTGCTGCAGGGGCCCGATCCGGTTGCCCGCAGCATGTCGGCGATTGCCATCCGCGTGCTGGACGCCACCGGCCGCGTTGCGGTGCTGGGCGATCTGTTCCGGATTTACGGCCATGCCCAGCAAGTCGGCGCCGGCTTCCGCTGGATCACCATCCCCAACGACGTCAGCATGACGAGTGCCGAAACCTTTGACCCCGTGCAGATGAAGATGCTGTACCAGTTCGGCTATCACATGGCGCAGTCAAGCGCGCCCTGGGCCACCGCACCGCCCGGCCGCCAGAGCGAGCGTGTGCTTGAGTGATGTCAATCATCCGTCAAATTGGCAAATTAGGATTTCGTTTGCGCTTTCAAGTTCCCGCCGGCAGCATGGTTTGCCATCTGCCCTTCATCCACCTAGCAAGGAAGCGAATCACCATGACCAAGAAAAGCCAGATGTCCGCAGCGGCCGCTGTGCTCGCCGCGCTGCTCGCCAGCGCCTGCTCAAAAGCGCCCGAGGCCCCGCCGGTGGTGGCGCCCCGCGCAGCGATTACGGTTGAAGACGTCAATGCCGCACAGCAGGGCTGGTGTGATGCCTTGATCAGCATTGCCAAGGCGCATGCCGAGGGCGGCGACTACAAGGCGATCGCCACGGCTGTGCTGTCCAACGTCTACAACTATGACGCCGGCATGGTGCTGTTCAATCCGACGCTGACCTTTGGTGCGCAGAACTTCCGGCTCGACAAAGAGGGAGCGGCGGCCTACTTCATCGGCGGCAACCCCAAGTTCCCCAATGACAGCGGCTTTGCGCTCAAGCCCTGGGTCAATTGCAGCTACACCAACGCCGGCAATAACGCCGGCGTGATGATTGAGGGCGACATCGCCATGACCATGGGCAATGTGACCCTGATCGACGACAAGGGTGCGCAGACCACGGTGGACAAGTTCTTCGCCTTCAAGCGCGGTGCCGACGGCAAGCTCAAGATCATCGTCCACAAGTCCGCGCTGCCCTTCGCACCGACTTGATGCAAGCTCAGGCCGGACGGCACAACTTTTGTAGCGAGCGACCGTCAGGCTAGGCGGACGAAGCGCAGAAACCGGAACGTACTACCTGTACGTGAGGATTTCGAGCATTCGACCAACGACGCATGGCGGCCGCGCAGTAAAAAGTCAACGCCAGATGGCGTAGCCGAAGCGCAGCGCCCAGGGCTCACGCTGGTTGTAGTTCAGCAGCGTCTCGCCGTAGCCGGTGAAGTACTGGGCCATCAAGTAACCCGATAGCCCAGCGACAAAGCGGTTGAGCGGATAAGACGCCTGCAGATTGGTACTGAAGGCCTTGGACAGCGTGCCTTTGCGCAGATCCAGGGCGAGCTGCCAGTCGTTGTTCTTGCCATAGGTGAAGCGGAAATCGCCGTAGCCGCGATATTTCTGGATGTCCGGGTTCTCGTCCTTGTCCAGATAGACAAACAGCTTGGGCTCAAACGTGCCGTGAAAGCCCAAGCTATCGCCGACGGTAAACAGCGGCTTCACATAGAGGATGTCAATGCTGCGCGACTTGGCGTCGAGGTCATCGCGGCCATTCGATTCATGCTCATAGCCGGCCGCAAAGCCGACTTCGTTGCCCGCCACACGCAGGCCGGTGCTGGGCGACTGATAGAAGAAACCGGGTTTGTACTTGGTGTCGACAAAGGGCTTGGACTCGCCGGTCAAATCCCAGAACGCGGTCTGGGTATAGCCAAGATACAGATTGTCGACCAAGCGGCGCGACAGCTTGTCGGCCGGCTCATACAGGCGCAGCTTGAAGCTGATCTGAAACTTGGCGTTCGCCTCAATGCCCGAACCGACCACAGCAAACATCGGCTCATTGAAGCTCAAGCGGCCTTGGTCCTGCAAATTGGGGTCGCTGTCAGCGCGCACGGCCAGGGTCGTGACGGCCGGCGCGCTGGCCGCCTCCCCCGGCGCAGCGGCAGCGGGAGCGGGAGCAACGGCAACGGCAACGGCATCCGCAGGCGCGCTGGGCGTGGACAGTTGCACCAGCATCGCCGGTGCGTCCAGGTCCAGCGCGTCAATGCGCACCCGTCCGCGCAGATTGGCCGGCAGCTCGCCGACATAGTTGATGCGCAAAAACTCGCCGGGACGCAGGTCGATCTGCGGCGGCAGTGGCGCTTCGAGCCGCAGCTTGACGCTCACCAGCGCGCCCAGGTCGGGCGTTAGCGTCACCCGCAGCAGCTCGGGCAGCGAGTAGGAGCGCGCCTCGGTCTCGGCGCTCAACATCAGGCTGAGCTTGAAGGGCTGGCTGGGGTCCAGCGTGCGGCTCGGCGCCAGCAAATGAATGTCTGCCTGCGCTGCCAGCGGCGCCAAGCCCAGGCCTATCAACAAAACGAGGGCCTGCACTTGAGGTGGTGTCGAGCGCTTGAGCATGGTGCGCCTCCGTGAAGAATACAAAAAGGAACGCCCTGCCAACCCGGGAGGCGGCAGGGCGCTATTCAGCAGCCGGCCATCAAGCCAGCGCTTTGGCCTTGAGCTTGGCGAACTCGTCGGCGCTGATGGTGCCGGCGTCAAGCAGCACCTTGGCTTCGGCAATATCGGCCGCCGGCGACTTGCCCGCCACGCCCTTGATATAGGCCTCGGTCTCGGACTGCGCGCGTTTGACGCTGGCATCTTGGCGGCTCGCCATGCCCTTGCCGCGCGCGACGATGTAGATGATGGCCGTCAGCATCGGAATAAAGATCAGGCCGATGATCCACAGCACCTTGGAGCCGCCGCCCATGTCCCGGTCGCGGAACAGATCGACGACGATCTGAAACATGATGATCAGGTAGGCCACAAACACAAAGGCCGAAATCATCAACAGGATGGAATCCCAAAAATTGCTCATATCAATTCCTCTTTGGTCTAAGAAAAATAGGCAGTCACCACCGCGGTGATCATCACCTCAGCAGCAAGGCGGTTGGCGGCGCAGTCTACACGCGCCGCATGGCAGTCTGTGCAAATACCGCGCTAGCTAAGGTGATGACACGTCCGCATATTGCGCGCAAACATGCTCAATCAGTTGTTGCGCCAGTACACCTCGCGCACGCGCGCGAGCGGACACCACAGCAACCGGGCGGGCCACGCCGGCCAAGTCTATCGGCAGGCGTATCAGCTGGTGCTGCTGATCGCCAAACTCGAAGCTTGCGAGCATGCCGAAGGACAGCATGCCGCCATGCTGCGTCAAGCCCACCTGCACCGGCACCGAATAGGCCTCGACCGCCGTGCGTGGCATCGTCAGGCCCAAGCCGGCCAGATTGCGCCGCACATATTCATAAAAAATGCAGTCCGGCGGCGGCATCACCCAGCGCTGCTGCAACAGCTCATCCCAGGCCAAGCGCTCGCGCTTGACCAGCGGATGGTCGCGGCCTGCGAACACGGCCAATTGCTCATCAAACAAGGCCGTGGCCCGCATGTCGGCATCCAAATCCACCAGCGAGAGCCGCAGAAAAGCCAACTCGATATCGCCCTTGCGCAAGCGATCAAACAACTCGGCCTCGCGCGCCTCGACCACCGACACAAAGCACTCGGGGTAAATCTTCACCAACGCCTGGACAGCAATCGGCAGGAAGGGCGTGGCCGTCATTGGCACCGTACCCAGGCGCAACTCGCCGGTTGCGCCGCTAGCGAGAGTGGCCAATTCCTGGGCGGCGCGGCGTAACTCGTCGAAGATCGCCAACGCTCGCGGAGCAAAGCTCAGGCCATAACTGGTCGGCTCGACGCCATTGGCATGGCGTTCAAACAGCTTCACGTTCAGCGTCTGCTCCAGGCCGGCAATCGACTTGGTCACAGCCGGCTGTGACAGGTTGACGACCGCCGCAGCCTTGTGGAAATTGCGATGCGTCAGAACGGCCACAAAGACGCGCAGCTCGCTCATCTTCAAATGCCTAGGCAGCCTATGGATCAAATTATCGGACGGCATGGCGCTCCCGGTGGTTTGACAGTTACTTCAATAACGGAAATCGGGAAAACCCTAGTCCGTCGATTTCATTTCATTATCACTCGATAAGAAACTAGCCTCTGCAACTACTGGTTATGTCCTTCAGACGAACTGATACTACAACGGCTGTCTGTGCGATCACACACGTAATCAAACTTGAAATTGACCAGGAATTGAAACATGGCTGAACAAAAAATGTCGCGCATGGCTCTGACCGCGATGGTGGTCGGTGGCATGGTGGGCGCGGGCATCTTCTCGCTGCCGCGCACCTTCGCCAATGCCACCGGGCCGCTCGGCGCGGTGATCGCTTGGCTGATCGCCGGCACCGGCATGTATATGTTGGCGCGGGTATTCCAGGCCCTGGCCGAACGCAAGCCGGAGATTGACGCCGGTGTCTACGCCTATGCGCGGGAGGGCTTCGGTGACTACCCCGGCTTCCTGTCGGCCTTCGGCTACTGGATCGGCAGTTGTATCGGCAACGTCTCCTACTGGGTCTTGATCAAGTCGACGCTGGGGGCCTTCTTCCCGATCTTCGGCGACGGCAACACGGCGATCGCGATCGCGGTCGCGTCGGTAGGCATCTGGGCCTTCCACTTCCTGATCCTGCGCGGCGTGCAGCAAGCGGCCTTCATCAACAAGGTGGTCACGGTGGGCAAGATCATCCCGATCGCCATCTTCATCTTGATCATGCTGTTCTCGTTCAAGCTGGATTTGTTCAACTTCAACTTGTATGGCGGCGACCTCACCACCGGCCTGTTTGACCAGGTCAAGGCAACCATGCTGGTGACGGTGTTTGTGTTCATCGGTATCGAAGGTGCCAGCGTCTATTCGCGCTTCGCCAAGGACCGCGCCGACGTCGGCAAGGCCACCATCCTGGGCTTCATCAGCGTGACCTGCCTGATGGTGATGGTCTCGATCCTGCCCTATGCGGTGCTGCAGCGCGCCGAAATTGCCGGCATGCGCCAGCCCTCGATGGCCGGTGTGCTGGAGGCAGTGGTCGGCCCCTGGGGTGCGATCTTCGTCAGCGTCGGCCTGTTGGTTTCGGTGCTCGGTGCCTACCTGGCCTGGGCGCTGATCTGCGCGGAGGTGATGTTCGCGGCCGGCAAGTCCAAGGACATGCCCAAGGCCTTCGCCAAGGTCAACAAGAACGATGTGCCGGTGACGGCGCTGTGGGTCACCAGCAGCGTGATCCAGGTCATCGTGATCACCACCTACTGGTCGCGTGACGCCTTTGCGCTGATGCTCAACCTGACCAGTGCGACGACGCTGATCCCCTATCTGTTCGTGGCCGCCTACGGCCTGATGATCGCCAAGCGCCGTGAGACCTACAACATCATGCCCGAGGAGCGCAATCGCGATCTGGTCTTGGCCACGCTGGCGGTGCTGTACACGCTCTTCATGATCTACGCCGGCGGCCTCAAGTTCATCATCCTGTCGGCCGTGCTGTTTGCTCCAGGCACCATTCTGTATTTCATTGCCCGACGTGAGCAGGGCAAGCCAGTGTTCGTGAAGACCTCGGACTGGGTCACCTTCGGCGTCATCGTTGTGGCGGCCATCTACGGCGTATACGGTCTTGCGACCGGCGCTGTATCCATCTAAGAAGCTCGTTACTTGTCAACCACAGGAGTTCAAAATGACAACTGCAAGTGAAGTGAAACTCGGCGTCCATTCGGAGGTCGGCCAACTGCGCAAGGTGATGGTGTGCGCACCGGGCCGCGCGCATGCGCGCCTGACGCCGTCCAACTGCGATGCCCTTTTGTTCGATGACGTGTTGTGGGTGGAGAACGCCAAGCGCGACCATTTCGACTTCGTCAGCAAGATGCGCGACCGTGGCATCGAGGTGCTGGAAATGCACAATCTGCTGGCCGAGACCCTGGCCGTGCCCGAGGGCAAGAAGTGGATTCTTGACAACCAGGTGGTGCCCAACCAGGTCGGCCTGGGCTTCATCAGTGAACTGCGCGGCTACCTGGAAAGCCTGGACAACCGCCTGCTGGCCGAGACCCTGATCGGCGGCCTGTCGACGAATGAGTTCCCCGAGGATGTTGGCGGTTCGGGCTTCTCGGTCGTGCGCGATGCGGCCGGCGTCACCGAGTACCTGCTGCCGCCCTTGCCTAACACTTTATACACACGGGACACGACCTGCTGGATCTACGGCGGCGTGACGCTCAACCCGCTCTTCTGGCCGGCCCGCCATGAAGAAACCATCCTCACCACGGCGATCTACAAGTTCCACCCCGACTTCGGTGCCAACGTCAATGTCTGGTGGGGCGACCCGACCGAAGACCATGGCCAGGCGACGCTGGAAGGCGGCGACGTGATGCCGATCGGCAACGGCGTCGTGCTGATCGGCATGAGCGAACGCACCTCGCGCCAGGCAATCAGCCAGCTCGCCGCGACGCTGTTCAAGAAGGGCGCGGCCGAACGCGTGGTCGTGGCGGCCATGCCCAAGATCCGCGCCGCCATGCACCTGGACACCGTCTTCACCTTCGCTGACCGCGACTGCGTGCTGGTGGCGCCGGACTTCATGACTCAGACCCGCACCTTCTCCTATCGCCCGAGCGATCACCCGAGCGGCGTCGAACTGCACGCGGAGAACAAGCCCTTTGTGGACGTGGTGGCCGAGTCGCTGGGCTTGAAGAAGCTGCGCGTCGTCGAAGCCGGTGGCACCGATTACCAGCGCGAGCGTACGCAGTGGGACAGCGGCGCCAACCTGGTCTGCGCCTCGCCCGGTGTTGTCTATGCCTATGACCGCAACACCTACACCAACACGGCGCTGCGCAAGGAAGGCATCGAGGTCATCACCATCGTCGGCGCCGAACTTGGCCGCGGCCGTGGCGGCGGCCACTGCATGACCTGCCCAATCGTGCGTGACGCGGTAGATTTCTGATCAAGCGCTGACTTGGCGCCCGCCGCTCGACGCTGACCACTCCGGCAGCGCGCGGCGGGCGTCATTACGTTGCCGCGTGCTGCCCTCAGAATCACCCTCGTGCATTGCGCAGCGCCTTGATGTGCTGGAACTCATTTCTAATTTGTCGCCATGCGGCGTTCAAACTAACCGCAGCCTTGATCGGAACCGCCCCGTGCCTGATAACTTCATCACTCTGCGTACCCTGCACCGCCCTTCGCTCAGGGTCACCGCTGCCCTGATGTCTTTGATCGCGCTGACCGCCTGCAATCGCACGGTCGAAGCGCCGCCGCCGGAGGTGCGCCCGGCGCGGGTGATGACGATTGACAAACTGGCCAGCAGCGGCAAGGTGGCGCTGACCGGCACGGTGCAGGCGCAAACCGAGATCAACCAGGCCTTTCGTATCGACGGCCGCCTGATTGAGCGCACCGTGGACATCGGCGACACGGTACGCCCCGGCCAGCTGATCGCCCGGCTGGACCCGCAGAATGAAGAAAGCGGCCTGCAGGCCGCGCGCGCCCAACTGGCGGCCGCACGCGCCCAGTTGGTCGAAGCCCGCAACAACCATGTGCGGATGCGCGACCTGGTCGCCGAGGCTGCCGTCTCGCGGGCCCAGTTCGACCAGGCCGAGGCGCTGCTGAAGACCGCCGAGGCGCAGATCGAAGCGGTGCAATCGCAAGTCAATCTGGCGCAGAACCGGCTCAGCTACACCCGGTTGGTGTCCGAAGTGGCGGGCGTGGTGACGGCGCGCGGGCCGCAGCCCGGCGAGGTCGTCGCGGGCGGCCGCATGATCATCCAGGTCGCTCGCGACGGTGCGCGCGACGCTGTCTTCGACGTGCCCGGCCAAATCAAGGACTCCTTGCCCAAAAATCCGGCCGTCACGGTGAGTCTGAGCAATGACCCCAAGATCACGGCAAGCGGCAAGGTCCGCGAGGTTTCACCGCGCGCCGACGCCGTCACCGGCACCTTTGCGGTACGCGTACAACTGCTCAGTCCTCCTGCGTCGATGCGCCTGGGCAGCACCGTCACCGGGCGCATTCAGCTCGCCGAGGTAGCGGGCATCAAGATTCCGTCGGCGGCACTGGTGCGCGCCGATGGCAAGGCCGCCGTCTGGGTGGTGGACGCCAAGGCCAGCACGGTCTCGCTGCGCAACATCACGCTGGGTAGCAGCGACGCCGACACCGTTTATGTGGCCTCGGGCTTGAACGCCGGCGATGTGATCGTCACCGCGGGCGTGCAAGCGCTGCGCCCGGGCCAGAAGGTTCGTAAGCTTGAGACCAAAGCATGATCGGGCCCAACCTCTCCGAGTGGGCGCTGTCCAAGCGCTCACTGGTGGTTTTCATGATGATTGTGTCCGTCATCGCCGGCACCTTTGCGTTCATGCGCTTGGGCCGCGGCGAAGACCCTGCCATCACCATCCGCACCATGGTGATTGGCGCGGGGTGGCCCGGTGCCACCGTCGATGAAACCCTCAAACAACTGACCGAGCGGCTGGAGCGCAAGCTGCAGGAAACCAATCATCTGGACCGGATTCGTTCCTACACGACCGCCGGTCAGACCACCATCTTCATTGACCTGAAGCAGTCAACGCCGCCGGCGGCCATTGCGGATGTCTGGTACCAGGTGCGCAAGAACATCGGTGATATCCGCCACACCCTGCCTGCCGGCACCGCCGGCCCTTTCTTCAACGACGACTTCGGCGACACCTTCGGCATCATCTACGGCTTCACCGCCGATGGCTTCAACTTCCGTGAGTTGCGCGACCATGTCGAGGACGCCCGCTCGCGCTTGCTGCACGTGCCCGATGTCTCCAAGATCGAAGTGCTGGGCGCGCAAGATGAGCAGATCTTTGTTGAATTTTCGGCCGAAAAACTGGCCGGCCTGCGCCTCAATATCAGCAGCATTCTGGCGACGCTGCAGGCGCAGAACATGGTGCGCCCGTCGGGCACGATTCAGACCGAAAAAGAACGCGTTTTTCTGCGCGTCAGCGGCGCGTTTGACAACGAGGCCGACATCGAGGCGGTCAATATCGTCGCCGGTGAGCGGATCTTCCGGCTCGGCGATATTGCCAGGGTCAGGCGCGGTTTCGTCGACCCGCCGCAGCCGATGTTCCGCGTCAACGGCAAGCCCGCCATTGGCCTGGCGATCGCGATGCGCGACGCCGGCGACATCCTCACCCTGGGCCAGAACATCCGCACCGAGATGGCCGCCATCAACGCCAACTTGCCGCTCGGTATCGAGTCGACGCTGGTGGCCGACCAGGCCGTGTCGGTGGATGTGGCGATCAGCGACTTCATGACCTCGCTCTGGCAGGCGATTGTGATCATTCTGGTTTGCAGCTTCGTCAGCTTGGGCGTGCGCCCCGGCACCGTGGTGGCGCTGGCCATCCCCCTCACGCTGGCGATCGTGTTCGCTGTCATGAGCATGCTGAATATCGACCTGCACCGCATCTCGCTCGGTGCCTTGATCATTGCGCTGGCGCTCTTGGTGGACGACGCGATGACGACGGTGGACGCGATGATTCGCCGTCTCGGTGCCGGTGACACACCGGATCAGGCCGCCACTTTTGCCTACCGCACCTTGGCCGCGCCAATGTTGATCGGCACCCTGGTGACCATCGCCAGCTTTGTGCCGATCGGCTTTGCGCAAAGCTCGGCCGGCGAATACACCTTCTCGATCTTTTCGGTGGTCGGCATCGCGCTGATCGCGTCCTGGTTGGTGGCGGTGCTGTTTGCACCGCTGATCGGCAAGGCGCTGCTAAAGCCGCCCAAAGCGGCAGCGGCGGCTGAAACCAAGGTCAAGCCGAGCAAGCTGGAGGCCGGCTACCGCGCCCTCCTCTCCGGCGCGATTCGCATGAAGTGGCTGACCATCGGTCTGACGCTGGGGGCCTTCGTGCTGTCGCTGTTCTTGTTGCGGATGGTGCCGCAACAGTTCTTCCCGGCGTCCGACCGGCCCGAGCTGACCGTGGACCTGACGCTGCGCCAGAACTCCTCGATCTACGCCACTGAGACGCAGGTCAAGCGTCTGGAAGAGATCTTGAAGGGCGACCCGGATGTTGACCACTACAGCAGCTATGTCGGGCGCGGCGCGATCCGTTTCATCCTGACCTTGAATGTGCAACTGGCCGACCCCTTCTTTGGCCAGTTTGTGATCGTCACCAAGGACCTCGAAGCCCGCGAACGCCTGCGCGCCAAGCTCGACAAGGTCTTGGCCGAGCAGTTCCCCGAGGTGATCGCGCGCGTCTCGCCGCTGGAGCTGGGCCCGCCGGTCGGCTGGCCGCTGCAGTACCGGCTGACCGGGCCGGACAAGGACGAGGTACGCCGCTTGTCCTTGGAGTTAGCGCAGATCCTCGGTGCCGATCAACGGACCCGTCATGTCAACTTTGACTGGATGGAGCCGGCGCGGCAATTGCACGTGACGGTCAACCAGGATCAGGCCCGCCAACTCGGCATCAGCTCAGGCGCCATCGGCAATGTACTGAACGCCGCCGTCACCGGCACCGCGGTGACGCAGGTGCGCGATGACATCTACACCGTCAATGTGTTGGCGCGCGCGGTCGACAGCGAGCGCGCATCGTTCGACACCCTGCGTTCGCTGCAAGTGCCGACGCCGAGTGGGCGCATGGTGCCGCTGAGCCAGTTCGCCACACTGAGCGAGGAGCAGGAGTTCCCGCTGGTCTGGCGGCGTGACCGCCTGCCGACGCTGACCGTGCGGGCCGACGTGATGCCCGGCGGCAGCCCGGATGACGTGGTGACGAGCTTGAAGCCCAAGATTGCCGAGTTCTCGGCCATGCTGCCCGCGCAGTACCAGGTCGTGACCGGCGGCATGTATGAGGAAAGCGCCATCTCCAGCGCCTCGGTGTTTGCAGTGATACCGCTGATGATTGGCCTGATGCTCTTCATCATGATGATCATGCTGGTCAGCTTCCGGCGCCTGGCGATGGTGGTGGCCATCATGCCGCTGGGTTTGATCGGGGTGGTGATGGCGCTGCTGGTCTTCAACCGGCCGCTCGGCTTTGTCGCCATCTTGGGCGTGCTGGCCTTGATCGGCATGATTGCCAAGAACGCGGTGATTCTGGTCGTGCAGATCGAGACCGATCGGGGCGAGGGCAAGGGCGTGCTGGAGGCGGTGATGGCCTCGGCGACCGGGCGCTTCCGGCCGATGATGCTGGCGGCGGTGTCGACCGTGCTGGGCCTGATTCCAATCGCGCCGACCGTCTTCTGGGGTCCGATGGCATTTGCCATCATGGGCGGGCTCTTGGTGGCCACGCTGCTGACGCTGGTGCTGCTGCCGACCGTCTATGTGGCGGTGTTCGGCAACGAGAAGCCGGCGTCGCCAACCACCGCGCCTGAAACCGTCTGAATGCCATGACCGGCTCCTTGTTAGCCCCGCTGAAGGATGTGATCCCCGAGCCCGACGCGGGCGACGGCGGCGACGGGAACAACACGCTGGAGCTCTATCTGGGTGAATCGCGCCAGCTCTTCAACTCGATGGACCCGGCGCCCTTCCGCAAGCGCGATCTGGACCCCAAGGCGGCCGACTACATTGTCGACTGGGCACGCGCGGTGCCGGCAGGCTCCCCGCTGAACCTGATCGTTCATCTGGGCCAGGAATCGGCCAGCGCCGACGATGCGGTGATGTTGCGCGAGGCCATGCAGGACTACTTCAAACGCCGTGCGGTGGACACTCGCAAAAGTCTACGCCGTCTACTTCGCGTCGGCCGCATCAGCCTCTTGGTAGGCGTCACCTTTCTGGGCGCGGTGATGCTGCTCACTGAAGCCGCTGCCCGCCTGCTCGAGCCCACCACCTATGGCACTTTGATCAAGGAAAGCCTGTCCATCGGGGCCTGGGTGGCACTCTGGCATCCAGCCGACATCTTGTTGCATCAATGGTGGCCCATCCTCGGCGAAGCCCGGTTGTTAGACCGGCTGTGCGCCATCAATGTGCGGCTCTACAGTGCCGACAACGCGCCGCATGAATAGCAACAAGCCCCCCGCAGCAAGTGCCAAGCCAAGCTCGAAAGCCGCCTCCGCCTGCGCGCGCGGCCTGTTTTACGCCGGCTTCTGGCTGATCCTCCTGCCCAGCGCCAAACCGGCCGATCTGCTGCTCGGGGCCCTGACCGCAGCGGCCGCGACCTGGCTCAGCCTGCACCTGCTGCCGCCCCGCTGCGGCGGGCTGCGCGCAGGTGCCTTGCTCGCGCTGCTGCCGCATTTCCTCTGGGAGTCGGTGCGCGGCGGGCTCGATGTGGCCCGGCGTGCACTATCACCCAGCATGCCGCTGAACCCCGGCTTCGTCACTTGCCCCATGAAGTTCGCGCCCGGCCTGGCGCGCAATAGCTTTGCATCCATCACCAGCCTGATGCCGGGCACGCTGCCGGTCGCCGATGACGCCGGCAATCTGATGTATCACGCCCTGGACATCGGCCAGCCGGTGGCCGAACAGCTGGGCGCGGAGGAGCGCCTGCTGGCCGGCGCCCTGGTGGAAGGCGAGGGTCATGGCCATGGCTGAGTTCTTGCTGGCGGCGGCCGCCTTCCTCTTGCTGACGGTGGCGGGGGGCCTGGTGCGCGTCTTGCGCGGACCCGGTGACGCCGAGCGCATGATGGCCGCGCAATTGCTCGGCACCGGCGGCATTGCCGCCCTGTTGCTGCTGGGCGTGGCGAGCGGCCAGAGTGCCGGCCTCGATGTTGCGCTGACCTTGGCCTTGCTGGCCGCGTTCGCCGGCTTTGCGTTCGTCAAGGCGCAGGGCTTGGCGGCGCAAGACGACGAGCACGACCACGACCACGACCACGACCACGACCACGAGGACAGCAAACCATGCGAGCGGCGCTAGATATTTTCACCATGCTGGCTGTGGTCGCCGGCCTGTTCTTCTTTCTGGCCGGCACAGTAGGCCTGCTGCGTTTTCCGGATTCATTGACGCGTCTGCATGCGCTGACCAAGGCCGACAACCTCGGCCTTGGCCTGGTCGCGCTGGGCCTGATGGCGCAGATGGACGGCGTCGCGGCCATGCTCAAGCTCGTTTGCATCTGGCTGCTGATGCTCTTGTCCAGCGCGACTGTCTCGCAGCTGATCGCCTACGGCCTGCGCCGGAAGATGACTCAACAGCAGCAAGAGAGACGGCCATGACCGATCTGCTCAATCTGCTGTTGGCCCTGCTGCTGCTGTGCCTGGCGCTGTGGAGCGTGGTCTCGCGCCAGGCCTTCGCGGCGGTGGTCGGTTTCCTCGCCTATGGCCTGCTCTTGAGCCTGGTCTGGGTGCAGCTGTACGGCCTCGACGTCGCGCTGACCGAGGCGGCCATTGGCGGCGGCCTGACCGGCGCCTTGCTGATAGGCGCGGCCAAGCGGCTGCGCCACACCGAGGCGGCGGCGCAGGCCGAGCGGCCCGCTGCGGCAACGCGCTGGCTGGCCGCCCTGCTGTCGGCCGGCGTCACGGCCGGGCTGATTGTCTGCGTGATGACCCTGCCCGACCCGGCGCCTTCGCTGGCCTATGAGGTGCAGGCCAAGATGGGCGCAACCGAGGTCGGCAACCCCATCACGGCGGTGCTCTTGGGCTTTCGGGCGATGGACACCTTGCTGGAGGCGATCGTGCTGCTGTTCGCCTTGATCGGCGTCTGGTCGCTAACTCCGGACGAGTTCTGGGGCGGCCGGCCCGGCCTGACTCAGAGCAGCCCGGCCAACGGCATGCTGGCCTATGCGGCGCGCTTGGCTGCGCCGCTGGGCATCGTGGTGGGCGCCTATATCTTCTGGATCGGTGCCGACCACCCGGGCGGCAAGTTCCAGGGCGCCACGCTGATGGCGGCGATGTGGTTGCTGGTCTTGATGGCCGGCCTGGCCGACGCGCCGGCGATCGGCCGCAGCTGGTTGCGCGGCCTGCTGGTGGCCGGCCCGCTGATCTTCATCGCCGTCGGCGTGTTCGGCGTGGTCTCGGCCGGCGCTTTTCTGGCCTACCCGGTCGGCTCGGCCAAGCCGCTTATTTTGGTGATCGAGTTCGCCCTGATGCCGACGCTGATCCTGATCCTTGGCCTGCTGCTGCTGGGTGCGGCGCAACGCGGGGCCAAGCCATGAGCGGCGCCTTGTTGTTCGGCCTGTGTGCCGCCTTCCTGGTCGGCATCGGCCTCTACGGTCTGATCGTCAACCCGCATCCGCTGCGCAAGATCCTCGCCTTCAATGTGGTCGGCAGCGGCGTGTTCCTGCTGTTCGGCGCGATTGCGCGGCGCGGTGCCGGCGCCGGCTTTGGCGGTGACCCGGTGCCGCAGGCCTTGTTGATCACCGGCATCGTGGTCGCCTTCTCCGCCACCGCCCTGGCCGTTGCCCTGTTGCTGCGCCTGTTCGAGGCCAGCGGCTCGGTGTCTTTGGCCAATGATGTATCGGCCCAAAAGACCCCGCCCAAACAGAAAGACGGGTTGAGTTGATGGCGACGACGGCGGGTGGCTATTTATTGGTGCTGGCGGTGCTGGCGCCCTTTGTCGGCGTGCTGCTCGGCCTGCTGCTCGGCGGCCACCAGGTACGGCGCGTCGTCGCGCTGACCTTGCTGGTCGGCCTGGCCACGGCCGCGGCGCTGCTGTCGACCTGGCTGGATTCAAACGGCAGCTTGGTCTATTTGCTCGGCGCCTGGGCACCGCCGCTGGGCATAGCGCTGCGCGCCGACGGCCTCGCGGTGGCGATGATGCTGGCCGTTAGCGTGGTGATCAGCGGCATCGCCCTGTATGCGCGCGCCGACTTTGACACACCCGCCGATGGGCCCGAGCAGCGCGCGCCCTTGATCTTCTGGCTGCTGCTGATGGCGGTCTGGGGTTCGCTGAATCTGGTCTTCGTCAGCGGCGATATGTTCACGCTTTATGTCGCGCTGGAGTTGCTGACCTTCTCCGGCGTGCCGCTGGTCTGCCTGGACGGCAAGGGCGAGACCCTGCGCGCCGCGCTGCGCTATCTGGTCTTCGCGCTGGCCGGCTCTTTGCTTTATTTGCTCGGCGCGGTGCTGCTCTACGGCGGCTACGGCACGCTGGACATCACGCTGCTGAGCCAAGCTGTTAGGCCTGAGCCGATTGCCTGGGCCGCCGCAGCGCTGATGACGGTGGGCCTGTTGGCCAAGACCGCCTTGTTCCCGCTGCACATTTGGCTGCCGCCGGCGCACGCCGGCGCGCCGGCCGCCGCCAGCGCGATCCTGTCGGCCTTGGTGGTCAAGGGCTCCTGGTTCCTGGTCGTGCGGCTCTGGTTCGATGTGATGCCGGCCGTCATCACCCTGCCCGCCGCGCAGGTCCTGGCCGGGATGGGCGCGGCGGCCATCGTGGTCGGCAGCGTGGTGGCACTGCGCCAGCAAAGGCTGAAGTTGCTGGTCGCCTATTCCACCATCGCGCAGATCGGCTATTTGTTCCTGATGTTCCCGCTCGCCTTCGAAGCGGCGAGCGGCATGCTGGCTCATGGCGC
>NZ_JANNMI010000447.1:0-13444 GCF_031397715.1 Roseateles sp. | reverse complement strand
CCTGCAAGAGCATCTGACGCAGCAAATGGCTGGCATGGGGCTCTCGGATGCCGACCGCATGGCCCTGCATGTGCTGATCGAATCGCTGAATGAGGACGGCTATCTGGAGGACAGTCTGGACGAGATCGCCCAGGCCTTGAGCGAAGATGTGGATGAGCGCGAAGACCTGCAGGACCATCTGCGCATCGCGCTGAAATGGCTGAAAAACATGACGCCCACCGGCGTCGGCGCACGCGACCTGGCCGAATGCCTGGAGCTGCAATTGCGCGCCCTGCCGCGCAGCTCAGCGCAGATGATCGCCATCATGATTTGCCAAAAGCACCTGGAACTGCTGGGGCGGCGCGACTACAAAAGGCTGTCGGCCTTGACCGGTGCCGACGACGAGCTCTTGCGCGAGGCGCAGGCGCTGATCGTGTCGCTGGAGCCCAAACCGGGGCGCGCTTTTGCGCGTGGCATGGCGCCCGCGGTGATCCCGGACGTGATTGTGCGCAAGGTCGGCCGCGAGCTGCGCGTCATCATCAACCCCGAGGTGGCGCCGAAGTTGCGCATCAACGAGCTTTACGCGAATGCCTTGCGCCAGACCCGCGGCGGCATCACCAACAGCCCGCTCGGCGGCCAGCTGCAAGAAGCGCGCTGGTTCATCAAGAATATCCAGCAGCGTTTTGATACCATTTTGCGCGTCTCGCAGGCGATTGTGGAGCGCCAAAAAGCCTTCTTCACGCATGGCGCTTTGGCCATGAAGCCGCTGGTGCTGCGCGAGATTGCCGACGAGCTGGGTCTGCATGAGTCGACGATTTCGCGCGTCACCACGGCCAAATACATGGCCACCGTGTTCGGCACCTTCGAGCTGAAATATTTCTTCGGATCGGGCTTGAGCACCGAGGCCGGCGGCAATGCGTCGAGCACCGCCGTGCGGGCGCTGATCAAGCAATTCATCGATGCCGAGAACGCGGCCAAGCCGCTGTCCGACAGCGCGCTGGCCAGTATGCTGGACGAGCAAGGCATCCAAGTCGCGCGCCGCACCGTGGCCAAATACCGCGAAGGCATGAAAATAGGCACGACCACGATGCGGCGGGTCAACTAAGGAGAGCAGCTCATCATGTCCACTTTCAGCTCAATCGCTCTGGCCGGCTTGGTTTGCATCAGCCTGTCTGCCTGCGTCAGCATCCCCAGCCCCCTCAGCGTCAGCCCCGGCATGAGCAGTGCGGCCGTGCTGGCCCAATATGGCCAGCCGGTGCGGAGCTGGCCCGACCTGGACGGCCAGGGCGGCAAAACCTTGGAGTACTCGCAGCAGCCCATGGGCAAAAGCGCGCTGATGATCCGCGTCGATGCGGCGGGCAGGGTCATCGGCATCGAGGACACGCTGCAACCGGCCGCGCGCGCCCGCGTTCAGCCGGGCTGGACGCCCGATCAGGTCAGCCGCCTGTTGGGCCGCGAGCGCAGCCGCGTCACGTTCAGATTCAGCGGTGAAGAGGTGTGGGACTGGACCGTGCCCGATGAAATGATGGGCCAACGCCAGCGCTTCAATGTGCATTTCAAGGACGGCGTCGTGCTGCGCACCACCCACAGCATGATCTTCGACGACGAGCGCATGTTTCCGGGGCGCTGAAGCCTGCGTCCCGTCGGCTTACTTGGGGTAAAGCAGCAGCTGCGTGCAGCGGAACAGCGCCAGCGTCTTGCCGGTTTCGCGGTGGGTCACCACCGCATCCCAGACCTGGCTGGTGCGGCCGAGATGCACGGGCTTAGCCCGGCACTCGATCACGCCGTCACGGGCCGTGCCCAAGTGGTTGGACTTCAGCTCGATGGTGGTGAAGCCGCTGGCGCCGGCCGGCAGATTGGCGATGCAGCCGTAGCCGGCGCAGGTGTCGGCCAAGCTGACGATGCTGCCGGCATGCAGATAGCCGTTCGGCGCCATCACGACGGGGCGCACCGGCAGCTCGGCATGCACTTCCTCGGGGCTGGCTTGCAAAATCACGATGCCCAGCAAGCCGGGCAAGCTGGCGGCGCCGAACTGGGTCAGTTGGTCGGAGGTGAGCATGGGGTCCTGGATCTCAAAGTAAATCAGCCAGTTTAGGCCGCGTCGCCGTTGCTGGGACAATAGCCCCATGGCCACCAAAGAATCCCCCAAAAACTCACTGCAACTTTTTCTCTCCTGCGCCTCCGGCGTGGAGCGCTTGCTGGACGAAGAAGTCCGCCTGATCCTGCCCAAGACGCATATCGAGGTCTTGCGCGGCGGCATCGCGCTCAAGAGCGACCTCGAGGGCGTGATGAAGCTCAACCTCGAAAGCCGCTTGGCGCAGCGCGTGATGATCGAGCTGGCCTCGGGCGGCTACCGCCATGAGGACGATATCTACGCACTCGCCCGCACGATTGACTGGACCGAATGGATCACGCCGGCCGAGACGATTCGGGTCGACACCGTGGCGCGCCACTCGCCGCTGCGCAGCCTCAACTTCGCCACGCTGCGCGTCAAGGACGCGATCTGCGATGTACTGCGCGACGCCACCGGCGAGCGCCCCAGCGTCGACACCCGTTTCCCCGACCTGCCCATCATCTTGCACCTGAGCGAGCTAGACGCGACCATTTACGTCGACACCTCGGGCGAGCCGCTGTTCAAGCGCGGTTGGCGCGAGGACAAGGGCGACGCGCCGCTGAAAGAAACGCTGGCTGCCGCGATGCTGGCCGCTGCCGGCTGGAAGGGCACTGCGGATACCGGCGGCGCGCTGCACGATCCCTGCTGCGGCTCGGGCACCATCGCGGTCGAAGCGGCGCAGATCGCCTGCGGCATGGCGGCCGGCATGCAGCGCCGCTTTGCCTTCGAAAAGCAACTGCCGTTTGTGCCCTTGCGTGGCCGCTGGCAGGCGATCAAACAGGCCGCCAAGGACCGCGAACATGCGCCGGCCGTGCCGATTTATTGCAGCGATGTGGCCTTCCGCATGGTCGACTTTGCGCGCCGCAATGCCGAGCGCGCCGGCGTCGCGCAATACATTCAGTTCAACGGCGGCGACGCGCTGGAGCGGCCGGCGCCCGAGCTGCCTGAAGGGCTGCCCGGCACCCTCATGATGAACCCGCCTTATGGCGAGCGGATCGAGGTGCGCGGCAAGGCGGGCGCCAGTCAGTACATGAGCCGCGATGCCAGCGGCTCCGAGCAACGCGACACCAGCGAGGACTTCTTCCCAAGATTGGCCTCGCATTGGAAGCGCGCCTACACCCAGAATCCAGCCGGCTGGACTGCTTGGCTGCTCTGCCCGGATATGAAACTGCCTCAACAGATGCGCTTGAAGGAATCGCGCCGCTTCCCGATGTGGAACGGCCCGATCGAGTGCAGGCTGTTCCGCTTTGACCTGGTGGCCGGCTCGGCGCGCACGCCTAAGCCTGCGCTGGAGCCCGACGGCGAGGCTCAATCCGACTGAGCCACAGCAGCGCAGCGGCCGTCAGCCCCAGCGGCAAGAGCGAGGCCCAGTTCATCCAGCTCCAGCCGCCGGTGGTGACCAAGGCCCCGCTTGAAAACGACGTCACGGTCATGGTCGAGTAAATGCAGACATCCATCGCCGCCTGCGCGGTGGTTTTTTCCTCGG
The DNA here is from genome assembly GCF_031397715.1 of Roseateles sp. Classification (GTDB taxonomy): domain Bacteria; phylum Pseudomonadota; class Gammaproteobacteria; order Burkholderiales; family Burkholderiaceae_C; genus Paucibacter_A. The sequence continues at coordinate 9,866 of NZ_JANNMI010000447.1, read as the reverse complement.
GACGATAGGCCTGCGTGAACAGCGTGGTGCCGCCGATGAAGAGGAAGTTCCAGCCCACGCCAAGCACCAGCAGCGCGGCCAGGAAATGCATCAACTCGACGCCCGACAGCGCAATCACGACACAGATCAAGTTCAAGCCGACGCCGACGGCCATCACCGGCAAAGCGCCGAAGCGCTTGATCAAGCTGCCGGTGAAGAAGCTCGGCACAAACATGCCCAGCACATGCCACTCCAGCACCAAGGCGGTCTTGTCAAACGGCAACGCACATTGCGCCATCGCGATCGGTGTGGCGGCCATCAGTAAATTCATCACCCCATAACCGAGCGCGCAAGCGGCTATCGCGACGATGAAAATCGGTTGGCGCGCCAATTCACGCAGCGGCCGCCCATGCGGCGTGGCTCCGCTGGCCACCGGCAGCGGCGGGAAGCGGATGAAGCTCATCACCGCCAAGGACAACAGCGCGACGCCGATCAAGACCAGGTAGGCGCCGGCAAAAGGCTGCGTCAGCAGGCCGCGACTGGCATTGGCCAAATTGGGGCCAATGACCGCACCCAGAATACCGCCGGCCAAGACCCAGGAAATCGCCCGCTCCTTGTGCGAGGGCGGCACCAGCTCGGTGGCGGCGAAGCGATAAAGCCCGGCGGTGGCGTTGAAGTAACCGGCCAGCAGGGTGGCAATCACGACCCACCAGAATTGCCGCTCACTGACCGCCCAGGCTGCCAGGGCACAAGTCAGCATCGCCACCACGATGCCGAGCTGAAAGGCCCGTTGCCGCCCAAGCGCGCGCTGATGGCGGGCGACCAGGGGCGCGAACAGCGCGCCACCGGCCACATAGGCACAGATCGGCAGCGTCGCCATCCAGGCCACCGGCGCGAGCGCCAAACCCACCAAGCCGTTGATGGCGATGAAGGTGATGTTGTTGGTGAGGAACAGCCCTTGGCAGATCGTCAGCAGCAGTAACTGAATATTCATAGGGATTGGAGTGCCAGCCAACCCAACACCGCCAAGGGCGCGGTGTCGGCGCGCAGGATGCGCGGGCCAAGCTGGGCGGCGAGAAAGCCCTTGCTGCAGGCCAGCTGCTCCTCGGCAGGACTCAGCCCACCTTCGGGCCCGCTCAATACCAGGGTTTGCGGGGCCGCCACCTCATCCAGGGTTTTCAAGGGTTGCGCGGCAGTCGGGCTGAGCAACCAGCGGCGCTGCTCGCTTGACGGCGCAGGCAGCTCCGCCAACCAGGCCGCCAGGCTCTTCACCGCCGCGATGGTGGGCAGCTTGGTGCGACCACTCTGCTCGCAAGCGGCGATGGCAACGCCGGCCCAATGTGCGGTCTTCTTCTCGGCCCGCTCACCGCTGAGCCGCAGCACCGAACGCTCGCTCATCAGCGGCTGAATGCAGGCCACACCCAGCTCGGTGGCCTTCTCGACCAGGCCGTCCATGCGGTCATTGGCCGGCATCACCACGGCCAGGGTCACGTCATGCATCAGCTCGCGCTGCACCGCTTGGCGCGCCTGCAGATGCACGCGCACCTCGCTGCGCCCCATCGCCAGCACTTCGGCCTGCCATTCATGGCCGGACCCGTCAAACAAGATGACCGGGCTGCCCGGCTGCAAGCGCAAGACCTGCACATGGCGGGCGGCCGAGGGTGGCAAAAGCAACTCTGTGCCGCTGAGGTCCGCGAGGCTCAGTGGCGGGTCGACAAAAAAACGCGGGGGCATGGTGGCTGGCTCTACTTCAAACAAGCCTGCAGTGTGCCAGCAAGTTCAGACACTTTTGATGATGGACAGTGCCCGCCGCACCTGGTCGGCCACTACCGCGCCCTGCGCTTGGCTGACCTCGGACACAAAGCGCTGGCCCAAAGCCCGCAAAGCCGCCAGATCGCCGCAGCGCTCCACGTCCAGCACCATGCGGTAACCCTTCATCAGGCCCAGATACTGCTTGGCATGGCGGGTCAAAAAGCCGTAAAGCTGCGCATAGTCCAGCGGCGACAGATCCAGTTCCACCGCGATATCCACGACGCCCGGGCTGGCATCGGCAAGCAAGCCCTGCGCCAGCAAATACTCGATGTCGGCCGCCACTGTGCCCTGTACCAAGCTCAGCCATTGCGCGGCGGACTTGCCGCCGTCGATCATCAGCAAGAGATTGCGCACGCTGCGCGACATGGCCAAGCTGCGCAGCTTGATTTCGGCACGCCCCGCCTCGGTCTTGACGTAAGCCCGGTCCAGCATTGTTGTCACCCCCTGCAGCACATAGCCGACTCTAAACGGGACCGGGCGGTAACGTGCGCTCAGCTGGCGCACGCCAACTCAAGTCTTGTCGCGTAGTTCACGCCGCAGGATCTTGCCGACCGGCGTCTTGGGCAACTCATCACGGAACTCGACCACCTTGGGCCGCTTGTAGCCTGTCAGATTAGCCTCGCAATAGGCGCGCACATCGGCCTCGGTGACGGGCCAAACGGCCGCATCCTTGCGCACGATCACCACCTTGACCGCTTCGCCGGCCTTGGCATCCGCAATGCCCACCGACGCGCATTCCAGCACGCCCTCCATCTGCGTCAACACGTCCTCGATCTCGTTCGGGTAGACATTGAAACCGCTGACCAGAATCATGTCTTTCTTGCGATCAACGATGCGGAAAAAACCGCGCTCGTCCATGGTGCCGACGTCGCCGGTACGGAAGAAGCCATCGGCCGTCATCACCTGCGCGGTTTCGTCCGGCCGCTGCCAGTAACCCGCCATCACCTGCGGCCCGCGGATAGCGATCTCGCCCCGCTCACCATTGGCCACCGGCTGTCCCAAATCATCCAGCAGCAAGATCTCGGTGCTGGGCATGGGCAGGCCGATCGAGCCGGTATAGACGGTGCTGTCGGTCGGATTGCAACTGGCGATCGGCGAGGTTTCGCTCAGGCCGTAACCTTCGCAGATCGGGCAGCCGGTCTTTTCCAACCAAAGCTTGGCCGTAGCATGCTGCACCGCCATGCCGCCGCCGACCGCGATCACCAAACTGCTCCAATCGACGGTATTGAACTCCTTGTGATTGGCCATGGCCATGAACAAGGTGTTGACCGCCGGCAAGCTGTGAAACCGATGCTTGGCCAACTCCTTGAAGGTGCCCGAGATATCACGCGGATTGGGAATCAAGACATTGCAGCCACCGACATGCATGGACAGCATCATATTGGTCGTGAAACCGAAGATGTGATACAGCGGCAGCGCGCAGATGCTGACCAGCTGCTCGCCGGCCGGTACCTTCTTGAGGGCGGGCTGATACCAAGCCTCGGCTTGCATCACATTGGCGACCAAGTTGCGATGCAGCAGCACCGCGCCCTTGGACACCCCGGTGGTGCCACCGGTGTATTGCAGCACGGCGATGTCGTTGGGCCCGACGCTGGGCGCCTTGTAGCTGAGCGCACGGCCGCGCGTCACCGCATCGTTGAAGTTCACCGCGCCGGGCAAATCGAAGGCCGGTACCAACTTTTTGACCTTGCGCACCACGTAGTTAACGACCAGCCCCTTGGGGAAGCCCAACATATCACCCATTGAGGCCAATACGATATGCTTGGTCGGCACCTGCTTGAGTACTTGCTGCAGGGTGGTCGCAAAATTCTCCAGGATCACGATTGCCTTGGCGCCGGAGTCCTTCAGCTGATGCTCCAGCTCACGTGGCGTGTACAGCGGATTGACGTTGACGACCACAAAACCGGCCCGCAACACGGCGGCGACAGCCACCGGATACTGCATCACGTTGGGCATCATCAAGGCGATCCGGTCGCCCTTCTCAAGCCCCAAACTCTGCAGATAGGCGGCCAGCGCCCTTGATGTCTCATCCAACTGGGCGAAGCTGATTTGCCGGCCCATCATCTTGTAAGCAGGCTGCTGCGGGAACTTTTTGAACGCCGAACTCATCAACTCGACCAGCGACGGGTACAGCTCCGCGTGAATCTCGGCGGGCACGCCGTCGGGGTAGTTCTTCAGCCAAGTCTTCTGCAGCATGGGTTCTCGTCTCCGTTCGAATGAGCTGCATTCTCTCCGATGGGACGGAGGGCAAGCATAGGGGGAAGCGATAGCGGGGCCTAGAGGCTCGCCACCACTCTCGTCGATGCCGAACGAAGCACGCCAAGGCATGCGCGCAAAACGACGTCAAGTGACAGAGCCCCCCCAAGACCAAGAAAGCTACACGCACCCCCAATCAAGGGGTTCGCCCTGAGCACAACTGTCACTTATTGCGAATATCCTTCGCCCCACAAACGCAGCGCACATTCAAAGAAGTAAAGCTGAATGAATCAGTGATGGCTTGTTGCCATGCTGTGGACTTAGCTGCACGCTTGTAACTGCGGCAAGCAAGCCGCCACCAACTGTGTTAGCACCGCAAAGTATGCCTGCAAGACCAATGACCTAATTCATGCGAGGAAAACAAATGCACCAGCTCGCCAAGACTAATCACACCCTTGCAGTTGCCGTGCTATTTCTTTGGACGCTTGGCATCCGCGCGGCGCTGCTTGGACAAGCGCCTTTCGCGGACGAAGGCCACTATGCAGCCGCCTCATATTTTCAATTCCTCGGCTACACCCAAGGTGTCTTCGCGGAGAACTCAATAATACCAAATTTCGGCATTATTGAAATTTACTCACTTTTATTCAGCTGGGTATACCTGCTGCCAATCAACGGCTACATCTCTCTTCGAGTTATTGATGCCGTGATCGCGGGGTTGACCACGATCATGATGTTCAAGTACCTTTACATCGTCTCTAGGCAGCAACTGGCCGCCTGCTTGGCGGCGCTGCTTTTGGCTACTGCCATCAATCATCCGCTATTTATAGAAGCCGGCGCCCGTAATCCCATCCCCGCGGCCACTTGTTTATTGTTTTGTTCGCTCTACCTGCTGGAGCGCCAGCGCGGTAAGAAACTGCTGCCCGCCGCCCTCTGCCTAGCCGGGGCCGTCCTGGTTCGGGAACCCTTTGTGGCGATCGCCGGCGTTGTCGTGCTGCATGTTTTCCACCAATACAAACTCCGCAGCGCTGTTCTATTTTCCCTCTATGGTCTAGCCGGATGCCTGGCCGGCTTCCTGCTTGTGGGCTTGCTAAAAGGCGGCCTTGCGGGGATTTCGACAAATTTTCTGAGCTATTTTCAGTTCACTCAACTTGACGCCAGCGTCAATCTGGACTTCCGCGCCAGACTTGCACTGGCCGCGAGCCAGGCTGCGGAAATGTCAACCGCTCTCGGGTTCTGCCTACCGATCGTTCTGCTCGGGCTGCTCGCGCCCCTGCTGACACCCGCGCTGCGGACACCGCGCGCGCTGGCGCCCTACTGGCTAGGCATCGGGATAGCGCTCGCGTCCTTGCTTGAAGCGGCCATAAAGAAACCCTATCCCTATCACTTAGCCCAATTTCTGATTGGACTGGGTATTTTCGCTTGCTATGGTTTTCAAATATTGATTGCATGGATAAGAGCCATTCGTCAAAGCAGCCCGGCTGCCGCCTTGCTTTGCGTCACCGCTGTATTCGTCGGCCACGGACTGCTGGCCACCGACTATGCACGCGTGCTGCGCTATGCGGCCGCCTGGACCATACATTTTGCGCCGGTGATGATTTTCAATGACTGGAATTCTCCAGTCGTCAAGGATTCATACTTCCTCTCGGTCGCGTCAATTGTCAAGAACAACTCTCGCCAAGATGACGTCATCCTCAGCACTTTCTACAACGTCTACCCGCTCACCCACAGATTGCCACCCAACCGGGACATCGCCTCAGTGGCAGTTTTCCAGCGCCAACAAGCATCAGAAAGTGCCAATCGGTCGATCATTCAAATCATCAATGAACAGCAGCCCGCTGTTTTCATACAGGAAGTCAGCGAATTGCAGCGTCTGCGCCCGGCCACTGGTCCAGTCGAAATCGCGGTGGCGGCGAACTATTCGTCGGCGGTTGATGTCGGCCCCGGTTTGTTTCCCTACCGGAAATTCTCGGCCAAAGTCCATTTGCACGCCCTGCCCCATTAAGTCGCAGTGCGATGGTCAACGGTGTTCGGCAAGCCATTCGCAGCAGCCCACGCCTGCGCGTCTGGGCTTTGCTGCTCAGCCGTCGCACTGCGGGACGCCGGCCAAGCCGGCAAGAATCCACCTATTTGAGGGGGGCGTGACCAACAAACCACCATCGCCATTGAATTAACCGGTTCATCTGGTACAAACAGCGCCGTCCCACAAGCGGCCGCTGGCCACGCGGCGTGAACTCAAATCCACCGATGACGCTGGTACCGTCTGCCCGGCTACTTGGCCCGCTTTTGAATACTCCATAAGGTTTTGCAATGAGCCCGACGTTCCTAGTCGAAACAAACCCTGTCGATTTGATTCGACCATTGGCGGGCGAAGCGGTCAGACCGCAGCTATCCATCGTGGCGACCATGTATAGATCCCGGCAGTTTCTGGACGAGTTCCTCGCTCTGTGCCAACAAGCTCTGGCGGCGCTGAGGTGTGCGGACTTTGAAATTATCTTGGTCAATGATGGATCACCAGATGATTCACTCGCCTTCGCGTTGGCAGCAAGTGCCAAGCTTCCGCAACTGGTAGTGGTCGATTTGTCTCGAAATTTTGGTCACCATGCGGCGATGCAAGCCGGACTCGCGACCGCTCGTGGAGATTGCGTATTCTTAATTGACTGCGACCTAGAAGTATCGCCACTGGTACTCGTTGAGTTCTACCAAAAGCTAATCAGTAGCGGCAGCGATATGGTCTATGGTTATCAGGAAGCGCGCAAAGGCGGCTGGCTTGAAAAGTACAGCGGCGGCCTGTTTTACAAGGGCTTCAATGCCTTGAGCGACATCAAAATTCCAGAGAATATGGCGACCGAGCGGGTGATGACGCGCCGCTTCGTCAAAGCACTGTTAGAACTCGGCGACAAAAACCTTTTCTTGGGTGGCATGCTGACTTGGACCGGTTTCCAACAAATCGGCGTACCCGTCAAGAAAGGATTGCGCAGCGGGCCGAGCAGCTACACCTTGATGCGGCGCATTGGCTTGATGGTTAATGCCTTGAGTTCATTCTCGGCCAAACCACTAGCGCTGCTATTCAACGCGGGCGTACTCATCACCGGCGTTAGTATAATTTTCTTTATTTACCTGGTGACACGTAAAGTGCTATTCGATGATGCGCTACTCGGTTTTACCTCAATGATGGCCTTGATGTCACTCAGCTTGGGCATCACAACGACCGGACTTGGCGTCATTGGAATCTATCTTGGAAAAATATTCAGTCAGGTCCAGAATAGACCAAACTATATAATCAGAGACATTCATAGAGAGATTTGATTTATGCACGCAGATCGTTATTTTAGCCGGGATGAGCTTTTGGCCATGAATTTCAAAAGCCTGGGGCTTGACGTAAAAATCAGCCGCTGCGCCAATCTATATATACCTGAGTACATAGCGATTGGCGACCATTCCATCGTCGATGATTTTTGCGTGCTGTCCGGCAACCTGGAGATCGGGCGGAACGTTCATATCGCCCATGGCTGCCGCATTATTGCTGGCCGCGAGGGCGTCAAGCTGGACGATTTTTCTGGCCTAGCCTTCGGTGTGACAGTTTTTGCACAATCCGATGATTACTCGGGGTTGGCGCTCACCAACCCCACCATCCCAATGAATTACCGGTCAATTCAACGCGCCAGAGTGGAACTCGGGCGCCACGCCATCGTCGGCGCAAACAGCGTGATTTTCCCCGGCGTCATTCTCGGTGAGGGCAGCTCGATCGGCGCCTGCAGCATGGTGACCAAATCTACCGAAGCCTGGGGTATCTATCTCGGCGTGCCGGCCAAGCGAATCAAAGGTCGCAAACAGGATTTACTGGCCCTGGAGGCGGCCTACCTCCAGGAAGCGCCGAATTCGCAAGCATAGGGCGATATCTGAAAATGAAGAAAGTAGTTGTCTTGCAATCGAACTATATCCCGTGGAAGGGCTATTTCGATCTTATTCATGACGCGGATTTGTTTGTTTTCTATGACGACCTGCAGTTTACCAAGAATGACTGGCGCAACCGCAACAAGATCAAAAGTCCGCAGGGCACACAGTGGCTAACGATCCCGGTCGGAACCGACAAGCATCGCCTCATCTGCGCGGTGCAGTTAAACGACCATGGTTGGCAGAGAACTCATTGGGAAACAATTCGGCAGCAATACGGTAAATGTAAATTCTTCTCGAAGTATCAGCAGTTTTTTGAGCAAATCTTCCTGCAAACCGAATGGGCCAACCTGTCGGACCTCAATCAGCATTTAATAAAAAAGATCGCAACTGAGATACTTGGCAGCACGACAAAATTCGCAGATTCCCGCAGTTTCGAGCTGACCGGACAGAAGCAAGATCGCTTGTTAGACTTGGTGCAAAAAACCCAGGCCACTCATTATATCTCTGGGCCGGCCGCCAAATCATACATGGTCGCGAGCGAGTTCGATGCCCTCGGCATAGAACTGGTTTGGAAGGACTATACCGGTTACCCTGAATATAGCCAAAAACACCCACCATTTGAACACGGTGTTTCTATTCTTGATTTAATATTCAATGAAGGGCCGCATTCGCCCTGGTACATCTGGGGTTGGCGAGAAGGCTCACTTCAGCCATGAGAAATACTATTGGGCAACTATTTCGGTATGGCGTAATCGGACTCAGCTCGAATTTAGTTGGCTACCTTCTGTACCTTGGCCTGACGCAGCTCGGCATCGGCCCAAAGACAGCCATGAGCGTTCTCTATGCCGTCGGCGTAGCTCAGACCTTTTTATTCAACAAAAAGTGGACGTTTCGGAATGACGACTCGAACGGGCCGGCACTGCTTCGATACTTCATCTCGTACGGCCTCGGTTACATCATCAATTTACTGGTGCTGGTGCTTACAGTGGACCAATGGGGTTGGCCGCATCAATGGGTACAGGGTGCGATGATTTTCATTTTGGCGCTCCTGCTTTTTACTCTTCAAAAGTTTTGGGTTTTCAAAAAACCTATCAAAGTCACAAACTAAATGCTAGGCACAAATGAGCATTCCATTCAATAAGCCGTACATGACCGGCAAAGAGCTTTGGTATATCTCCCAAGCTCACGCCAACGGCCATCTGGCCGGCGACGGCGCATTTACCAAGCGTTGCTCAAGCTGGCTGGAGGCGCGCACCGGCTCGCAAAAAGCTTTGTTGACCCATTCCTGCACCGGCGCGCTAGAGATGGCCGCCATCTTGGCCGATTTCAAGGCCGGCGATGAAGTCATCATGCCGTCCTATACCTTTGTGTCGACGGCCAATGCGTTTGTACTGCGTGGTGCCGTGCCGGTGTTCGTCGATATTCGTCCCGATACGATGAATATCGACGAAAGCAAAATAGAAGCCGCCATCACCCCGCGCACCAAGGCCATCGTGCCGGTTCACTACGCCGGCGTCGCTTGTGAGATGGACACCATCATGGACATCGCCAGGCGGCATTCCTTGCTGGTGATTGAAGATGCTGCCCAAGGTTTGATGTCCAGCTACAAGGGCCGGCCGCTGGGCAGCATTGGTCATATGGCGGCATTTTCGTTTCATGAGACGAAGAACATCATTGCCGGCGAGGGCGGCGCCTTGATGATCAATGACCCGCGTTTTGTCGAGCGGGCCGAGATCATTCGCGAAAAGGGCACGAACCGCAGCCAGTTCTTTCGTGGCCAGGTCGACAAATACACCTGGACCGACTTCGGCTCATCCTACTTGCCGAGTGAATTGATCTCGGCCTTTCTTTGGGCGCAAATGGAAGAGGCCGAACCCATCACCAAGCGGCGGATGGATATTTGGGACACCTATCACAGGTTCCTGAGCCAGGCCGAACGGCGCGGTCAATTGCGCCGCCCGATCGTGCCGGATGGCGTCACC
>NZ_JANNMI010000441.1:0-1273 GCF_031397715.1 Roseateles sp. | reverse complement strand
CACCACGCTGCTGCCCGACTCGCTCAACCAGCCGCTGCTGTGGGCCGGGCTGGCCGCCTCGCTGCTGGGCCTGACCATTCCCTTGGCCGATGCGCTAACGGGTGCCTTGGTCGGCTACTTGTCGTTGTGGTCGGTCTATTGGCTGTTCAAGCTGGCCACCGGCAAGGAAGGCATGGGCTACGGTGACTTCAAACTGCTGGCGGCGTTGGGTGCCTGGTTGGGCTGGCAGATGGTGCTGCCGATTGTGCTGGGAGCCTCGGTGATTGGCGCCCTCGTCGGCATTGGCATGAAGATGAACGCTAAGCTGCGCGAAGGCCGCTATGTCCCCTTCGGTCCCTTCTTGGCCGGCGGCGGCTTTGTGGTGCTGTTTGCGGGCGCGCCGCGCGTGCTCGGCTGGCTTGGCTGGGCATGAAGATTGGTTTGACCGGCGGCATCGGCAGCGGCAAAAGCACCGTCGCCGGATTTTGGCTGGAGCTCGGCGCGGCTGTGATTGACACCGATGCGATAGCGCGTCAGCTCAGCAGCACCGGCGGCGCTGCCATGCCGGCAATTGCGGCCGAGTTCGGGCCGGCAATGCTCAGCTCCGACGGCGCGCTTGACCGCACGGCCATGCGTGAGCTGGCCTTTACCGACGCCAGCGCCAAACGCCGCCTGGAGGCCATTCTCCATCCCCTGATCGGCGACCAAGCCCGGCTACAAGCCGATGCGGCAACGGCGGCCGGGGCGCAGCTGATCGTCTTTGACGTGCCCTTGTTGGTGGAGTCCGGTCATTGGCGCGCGAGAGTCGAGCGGCTTTTGGTGGTCGACTGCAACGAGCAAACCCAGCTCGCCAGAGTCAGCGCTAGGCCGGGATGGAGCGCCGCTGCCGCAGCGGCGGTGCTGGCCGTGCAGGCCAGCCGTGCGCAACGCCGCGCTTGCGCCGACGCTGTCATCTACAACGAGGGGCTGAGCCTCGCTGCGCTCAAAGCGCAAGTTCTGAGCCTCGCCGACCGCTGGCGCCTTGTTAAATAGCAGCGCCGGCGTGACATTGTTGGCGAACGCTGCCCGGCCTGTGAAACAATTAGCGAGTTTGCTGTGCGGTGTGCACGGCACCATGACCTTCAAGCTGATCGATAGGGATGACCGCCTTGGTCCTATACGAGTACCCATTCAACGAGAGCATCCGCACGATGCTGCGTCTGGAGCATCTGTTTGACCGCCTCGGTCAGCTGATGGCCCGCGAGACTCCGCTTGATCACCATTTCGCCCTGGTCACGCTGTTCGAGATCATCGA
>NZ_JANNMI010000373.1:0-15834 GCF_031397715.1 Roseateles sp. | reverse complement strand
ACTCAAGGCCACCCAGACCAGCGACCAGTTGATCGCTTCCTTGACCGTGACCTCATGCGCGCCTTGCTTGCGCAGCACCACGAAGTCAACAAAAAGAGCGGCGAGCACGGAGCCACCGAAGAAGAACCACAGCCACAGAGGCGCTATCGTATTCATTGAATTTCCCGCAAAAAACAAACAAGCCGCGCGCAATGCCTCAAGCAGGCCATGCGGCGACCACGTGTCGAAGGGTCTTGCGGGACGGCACGCAGGATTGATGGGTTCAATCCACTGCCGGCTGCGGGGCCCGGGCATCTTCACAGACGCCGTACTGACGGGCTGCCGCCACGGCCTGCGCCGCGTAGCTACTCCCCCTTCGGAGCCCGCATTCTGCCTGCAAATGGCACGCCCCGCGCCTGATTAGGGCATTCACTCCAACCAGAACGCTGCAAATAGTCACGCCGCGCTTGTATATTCGCGGCCATGAAGATACTCATGCGTTGGCTTTTACTGGCCGCAGCCTTGCTGCTGGTCGCTCATCTGTATCCGGGCGTTGTCGTCACCAGCTTCACCTCGGCCTTGATCGCGGCGATGGTACTGGGCCTGCTCAATACCTTGGTGCGGCCAATTCTGGTGCTGCTGACCTTGCCCGTGACCATCGTCAGCCTGGGGCTGTTCCTATTCGTCATCAATGCCTTGATGTTCTGGGCGGCGGCCAATCTCTTGGGCGGCTTTGAAGTGGCCGGCTTCTGGGCGGCGCTGATCGGCTCGTTGATCTACAGCCTCTGCGGTATGGGGATCGACGTGATTTTCGAGCGCCTCTTCCCGGAATCGAGCTGATTTCAGGGCAGCTCGGCCCCCGGCGGCACACCGCGCGGGTACAGCTCCGCCAATAGCTGGCGGCGCTCGTAGACCAAACTGCGCAGGCGTGAATCAATCACCGCGGCTTCGACCTGATCGGCCTCACGGCCGCGCGACATGCGCAGGCCGGAGCGAAAGCGATCAATCGCGCCGTTCAAATCGCCCATGGCCGCGCGTTCCTCGCCCTGCGCACGGATCGCCCGCAGCGGTTGATCCAGCTTGTTCCACAACTGGCCCAGCTCGGCCCAGGCCAAGGGATCCATCGGGTTCAGGCTGACATAGGTCTGCAAGGCCTCGGCGGCTTCGCGGACGCTGGCCGGATTCGGGTCGACCTTGGCCAGCTGGGCTTTTTGAATCAAGAGCGGCCGCGAGCGCTCGCCCGCCAGCGGCTTCAAGGCGGCATAACCATCGCCCGCGCGGCCGCGCGCCTGATTCAACTCGGCGCGCAAATAACGCAGCAGTCGCTCGGCGCGCGCGTCGTTGCCAATCAGTTGCAGCGTCAGCTCGGCGCTGCGCAAGGCGTTCTCGGCGCGCGCAAAGTCGCGCATCTTGATCGACGCCAGGGCGCTGGCATAGCGGGCCGCCAGCTGTTCGTAACCCTTGTTTTCAGCGCTGCCTTTGGCTTTTTGGTCACGCGCCCCGGCGTCCAGGCCCTGCAATGCGGTCCAGGCCTCGGCGCGCGCATCCATCAGCACCTTGGCGCGCGCCGCCATCAGCGCATGCTCGGCGCTGCCCGCCGGGCGTTCATAGTCGACGGTGCCCATGCGCAGGCGCGCATCGCCAATCCGCTCGGTGGTCAAAGGGTGGGAGCGCAGATAGGGGTAGGAGCCCGAATCCATCAGGTGATTGGCCTGCTCCATGCGCTCGAACATGCTGTACATGCCGGCCTGTGAATAGCCGGCCTGGTTCATGACCGTGAAACCGACCCGGTCGGCCTCACGCTCCATATCGCGGGAAAAACTCAACGAGGCCTGCGCGGCGGCGGCCTGGCTGCCGACGATGGCCGCATTCGCCACGTCCGAGCTGCCGGTGCGCGAAGCGACGATCAAGCCCGCCACCAAGCCGGCCAGCGCCAGCATGCTGGTGCGCGAATCGCCGGCTATGCGCCGAGCGATATGGCGCTGCGTCACGTGCGACAACTCATGCGCCAACACCGAGGCCAACTCATCGCCCGAACCCGTCATCGCGATCAAGCCCAGATGCACGCCGACATAGCCGCCCGGCAAGGCGAAGGCGTTGATGCTGCGATCCCGCACCAGAAAAATCTCCCAGGCGAAGCGCTCACTGGTTTCGTCGCCAATATTGCCGAGTTGCTTGGCGGTGGTAACCAGCGGTGCCCATAGCGTCTGCAGATATTCCAGCAGCAAAGGGTCTTCGAGGAAGTCCGGGTCGGGGCGGATTTGCCGCATCACCTGCTCGCCGATGCGGCGCTCGGTGCCGAGGTCGAGGTCTTGCGAGACCGAATCACCCAGGGCCGGCAGGTTCACCTGCGCATGGCTGAGGGGGCCGCCCAGGCTCAGCACCGCTGCCGCCAACAAAGTGATGGCACAGCGACCCGGGCGACGCATCAAACTGACAGTTAGCTTCAACAACACAGACTCCAGCGAGAAAAAAGCATCTCTATGATGCGCACACAATCGTTTCCCAATTGTTGCCGCTACATCGAGGCCGACCCTGCAATGACATCAGAACTCACTCATTTTGACGCCCAAGGCCAAGCCCATATGGTGGACGTTGCAGGCAAGGCGGTCACCCACCGGATTGCGGTGGCGGCCGGCCGCATCAGCATGCAGGCCGCTACCCTAGCATTGATCACCAGCGGCAGCGCAAAGAAAGGCGATGTTCTGGGCATTGCCCGCATCGCCGCGATCCAAGCGGCGAAGCGCTGCGCCGACCTGATCCCGCTCTGCCACCCGCTGCCACTGACCCGTGTGGCGGTGGAATTCGAGATCGACGCGGCCGCCAATGCGGTGCTGTGCAGGGCCCAAGTCGAAACCTTGGGCCGCACCGGCGTCGAGATGGAGGCGCTGACCTCGGTGCAAATCGGCTTACTGACGATTTACGACATGTGCAAGGCGGCGGATCGCGGCATGGTGATGGGCGATATCCGGGTGCTGGAGAAGCACGGGGGAAAAAGCGGCGATTGGTCAGCGCCCTAATGTCCGGCGCAGCTCGCGCCAGCTGTAGTCACGCAGCGGCGGCTCGCACTGAAACGGCTTGAGCGCCCCCGCCTCTTGGGTGTGTTCACATTCCTCCAGCCACTCGGTGCCGGCGGGGTTGCGGAATTCACGCAGCCTTTGCACCACATAACGAGCTTTGTCAGCGTCGCCGGTCGCGTGCAGTGATTTGGCCCAGGCGATCATCAGCCGCGCGTCGATCAGGTTATGAGCGGTGCGCTGGGCCGCTGCGAGAGCGGCCGGGCCGGCCGGCAAGGAGGTGGCGGCGGCATAGTCGGCTTGGGTTGAAAACAAGGCCGTGGCCTGCCCCGCGGCAATACGCTGATTCAAGGGCTGCGAGTTGGCCGACGGCGCATAAATATCGACCACGCGCAAATAGTCCCAGGCGGCGTAGGCGCTGGCCGCCAGCATCAAGGCGCCGGCTATCGCCCAGCCTTGAGGGTTGGAGGGTGCTTCTTCGCTGCTGTCCTTGTCCGAGCCCAGGGCCAGCCCGAATGCAAAGGCCGTCGGCAACAAAAAGTAGGCGTACCAGAGCGGGTACTCCAGCAAGCTGTGCAGGCCAATCATCAGCACCAGCATGAAGGCACAGCGCCGCGCCACCGCGACCTCGCCGACGGCCGCGCGGCTGAGCGCAAACGCGCGCCAGAGCGAGTAGGCCAGCAAGCCCAGAATGAGCAGGCTGAGCGGCAGGCCTAACTCCACAGCCAGCTGCATCACGATATTGTGGGTGTGGTCAAAAAACGCAATCGGGCGGTTGGGGAAGGGCGTCATGCTCCAGGCCAGATTGAATTCACCCCAGCCCAGCCCCGTCCAAGGGTTGGCCTTCAGCAAGGCCCAGGCATTGGCAATGATGGCTAGGCGCGAGGGCGAGCCCGCCCCTTCCGCCAAACGCGTTTCGGCGCCCAGCGCATGGTCGCCCAGCGTTGCCCAAGCCGCCAGCAAAACCCAGCTCAGCGCCAGCAACAGCGGCGCCGCCATCAGCGCCAGTTTGGCCGCGCGGCCGAGCTTGCGGTCCAGCGCGCCCCAAGCCGCCAGGATCAGCACACCGATCACGCCGGTGCGTGAGGCGCTCAGCACCACCGCAAACACCAGGCCAAACAGCAGCACGGGCAACACAAATGCGCCGCCCAGGGCTTCGAGGCGGCCACGGTCGGCCAGATACACCGCCGCCACGCAGGCCCACATCAAGAGGCTGGCCAGATGGTTGGGCTGGCGCAGATTGCCGACCGCCCGGCCGGCGATGCCCGAGCGCGCGATCAGATTGCCATCGGCCCAGACCGGCATAAAGACCTGCACCAGGCTGACCATCAAACTCAAGACCCCCGCCAGCAACAAGCCCCAGCACAGGGCCGCCACCCAGCGCTGGCGCCGGTCGAGCGCCAGGCCCTGGCCGGCCAGTAGCAAGGCCAGCGCTGCCAGCAACATGCCGCTATTGGCCAAGGCCAGCGACGACGGCAAGCCGCCCCATAGATGCGAGACCCAGGGCGCCAAGGCCAGCAGCCCCAGGCTGAGCGCGGCCGGCGTCAGCCGCCAGCGGGGCGCGCCCTCCGGGCTGATGCAGATCAGCACCAGTCCCCAGCCCGCCAGCGCGGCGAGCTGATTGAACAGCGTGGCCGACGGCGTCAGGTTGAAGGCCAGCAAGGGCGCCAGCGTGCAAGCCAGCAACATGGCCAGCAAGGTGGCCGGCGACCTTGCTGCAGCGAATGAGGCAGAGGACGTGGGCGCAGGAGTGGAAGCGGAAGTAGGGCGCGGGTTCGACATGGGGGCGAATCATCACATGAACGGCGGCAGGCACCGCAAACCGCGACCCATACAGGCCCGCTTGACGCCATCTGTCTATGTGTACTACGATACTAGTACACATCGGGAGCAGCCTTGAGCAGCGACAGTCATTTCTTCCAGATCAACACCGGCTCGACCGAACCGATCTACCGCCAGCTGGTCGAGCAATTGCGCCGCCGCGTGGCCAGTGGGCAATTGGTCGCCGGCCAGGAGATCCCCTCGGTGCGCGAGGTGGCGCAGGCGCTGGCCGTGCATCCGATGACGATCTCCAAGGCCTATAGCCTGCTCGAAGCCGAGGGCCTGCTGGAGCGCCGCCGCGGCCTGGCGATGCGGGTGGCGGCGCAGCACAGTCGGGCCCAGCCAGCAGCTGAGCGCGTCGCCCTGCTGCGGCCGACGCTGGAGCGCGCCGCCGCCGAGGCGCAGCAGCTTGAAGTCCCCACAGCCAAGGCGCTGCAGCTGTTCGATCAAATTCTTCACCAAGCAAAGCAACCGGGAGACGCCGCATGAGCGCCAACGAGACAACAACTTCCGCCGTCGTGAATCTGCAGGGGCTGAGCCTGAGTTACGGCGCCCAGCCGGTGCTGCAGGGCCTGGACTGGCAGTTGCAGCCTGGCCAGGTGATCGGCCTCTTGGGCCGCAACGGCGCCGGCAAGACCACGCTGCTGGAGACTCTCCTGGGCCTGCGCGAGCCGCAGGCCGGCACCGTGCAGCTGTTTGGCCAAAACGCCGCCGACCTGGACGACACTGGGCGCGCCCGCATCGGCTATGTGCCGCAGCAAAACGATCTGTTCGAAGGTTTCACGCCCGACCAACTGCTGAGTTACTTCAAGAGCTTCTACCCGCGCTGGAACGAGGCCAAGGTCGAGGGCCTGATGTCGCGCTGGGATATTGCCCGCGACAAGCCCATCGCCAAGCTCAGCGGCGGACAGCAGCAGCGCCTGTCCATCATCAGGGCACTTGCCCATGAGCCCGATCTGCTGGTGCTGGACGAGCCGGTGGCCAGCCTGGACCCGGCCGGACGGCGCGACTTTCTGCGCGAGTTGGTTGAGCAGGTGCTGGACCGCGGCACGACGGTCGTGTTCTCTACCCATATCTTGTCGGACCTGGAGCGCGTCGCCTTCAATGTGGCCTTTTTGAAGCAAGGCCGTATCGCGCTGCAGGCGCCATTGGATGAGTTGCTGGACGAGGTGCGCGTCTTGAGCGGCTCCAGCGCCGAGCTGCAAGCGCTGATCGCCGCGCAGGGCATGCAAGTTCTGAGCCGCAGCCCGCTTGAGGATGGGCGTGAACGCTGGCTGGTGCGCTTTCCTCAAGGCTTGCCGGCAGGCAGCGGCGGCGAGCGGGTCAATCTGGAAGACCTGTTCATGGAGATGACATGAGCCTGCGCATGCGCAACTTTTGGGGAAATTACGGCCCGCTGCTGTCGGCGCCTTTGCAGCAACGCCGCCATACCGGCGAACTCTGGGTCTGGCTGACCCTGTTGCTCATTGCCCTCGTGCTGGTTCTCGGCGTAGCGATCGCCGTTGACACCAGTGCTGCGGCCAAGGTGCTGGGCTTTGTGACCCTGTCGGTCTTGGTGATTGGCTGGTGCATCTGCTTTGACGGCTTGCGCCAACAAAATCACCCGCATATGGCCCGCTTGGTGCCGGGTCATGTGGCGCGTTTGCGGCGCTGCGCGGTGGGGCTGATGCTGTCAGTGAGCTTGGGGGTGGCGGGCGTGTTTGGTGCGGCCACCGGCAGCCCACTGTTGTGGGGTTTGGGTGCCGGTGCGGTGCTGCTGGCGCTGGCCGTCTGCGTGCGCTGGGTTTGGTTGTGGCTGCCACTCACGATCCTGCCATTGCTTGGCTTCTGGGCGCCGGTTGAGCCGCTTTTGCAGTCGCTTTGGGCGGGGCTGCGGCATTGGTATCTGACGCAGCCAGCCAGCCTGGGCTTGCTCGCTGCGTTGTTGCTGCCTTGGCTGCTGAGTCGCCTGCTCCAGGAAGGCGGCGCAACGCATCGCCGCAGCTATCGACAACAAGCGGATTTGCGTCAATTGATGGCTGGGCCGGCCAGCGCGAATACAGCCAAGCCAATGGGTGACATCGGCCGAGCCTTCGCGCAGCTTTTCGCTTGGCCTTTTGCGCCGTGGCGTGAACACCTGCTGCGCGCAGCCAAACCCGAGGCCCGCAGCGCTTTGGCGCGCGCCGAGTTGGTCAGCCTCGGCAGTTTGCATTGGAGTTGCATTCTGGGCGGCCTGTCGGTGGTGTGGATCATTCTTGCCCTGTTGGCCGGCTGGGTGCAGCTTCGTTATGCGCCCGACTGGTCTGAGCTTGGCCGCAATGGCAGCGTCGGACTGCAGATCGGGTTCGTCTGTGCCGCCCTCAATCCGCTGCTGGGGCTGGCGGCCAATCTCTACCGCAGCCGGCGTGAGCAGGCACTGCTGATGCTATTGCCGGGCATGCCCAAGGGCAGGGTCTTGAACCGTCTGATGGGCCAACGCATGCTGCTGCAGTTCTATTTGCAATGGGGTTTTGCCTTGGCGGTAGTCGCCGCGGTGGTGTCGCTCGGTGGGCGCGAGCATTTTTCACGGCTGGGGCTTTATGCCTTGCTGGCGGTGCTGCCCATGGGCGGCTGGTTGCTGCGCGACTGGTCGCGGCAACCCATGCCCAGCGGTGTGCGGATCGCGCTGCCCTTGCTGGCTGGCCTGCTCGGCACGGGGCTGGTCTTCGGCCTGGCTTGGGCCGGAATCGGTCTTGGCTGGTTGGCGGCCGCCAGCCTGCTGCTGAGCGTGGGCCTGCTGGCCTGGCGTTGGCCGCGCTACGTGCTGAGCAGCCCCAGCGCGATGCCGGTCGGGCGCTGGGCTTGATGCCCTCTCACTCTTTCAGCGCCGCAGCCAGCCCACAATCTGCGGCGCCTGCAGCGCCCCCGCCATGCGCTGCAGCTCCTTACCCTGCTGCAGTTGCAATAGCGTCGGGATGCTGCGGATGGCGTAGCGCTGTGACAGCTGCGGGTTCGCGTCGCTGTTGACCTTGACCAGCAAGACCTGACCCTTGAGCTGCTGGGCGGCGAGCGCGAACTGCGGCCCCATCTGCCGGCAAGGGCCGCACCAGGGTGCCCAGAAGTCGACCAAGACGGGCAACTCGCTGCCGGCCACCACGGTGTCGAAATTGGCATCGTTCAGCTCGACGACTTCGCCGCTGAGCAGCGCTTGGCCGCATTTGCCGCACACCGGGTCTTGGTTGGCGCGCTCATCGGGAACGCGGTTTTTGGTCAGGCAGTGGGGGCAGGTGATCAGCATGATGAATTCCTTGTTGTGCGTTCAAGCTTGGGCGGCTTGGCCGAAATTCAAGCTGCCGCCGCCAGCGTCGCATGCAGATGCGCACCCACCTCTTGCATAAAGGCCCGGACCCGCGCGGTCAGGCGCAGGTCCGGGTGCGTCAGTCGGCCAGCACCTCGGACACCGGCACCAGCTCGGGCTCATGGCCCTCGATCAGCGTCGGCAGCAGCGCCAGCGCCAAGCCGGTGCGCGCCATCGCCACCGCCGGGTGTAGCAAGCCCAGGCTTGGGGTTACGCCAGGCAGAGCCAGGCCGCTCGTATAGTCGGTTCATGACTCAGACCCTGCTCGCCACCAAGCTCTTTGCGCCCCAGCCGGCGCCGCGCAGTGTGGAGCGCCAGCGCTTGATGCAGCGCTTGGACGCCGGTTTGTCGGGCAAGCTGAGCCTCGTTTGCGCGCCTGCCGGTTTTGGCAAATCGAGCCTGCTGGGGGCCTGGGTGCAGGCCTGTGAGCATCCCAGCGCCTGGCTGTCTCTTGATGAAGGCGAGCGCGATCCGGATCAGTTCGTGGCCTATTTGACCGCCAGCTTGCGCAGCATCGCTGCCGAACTGGGTGACCAAGACTTGGCGCTGGCGCAGGCCAGGCCCCGGCCCGCACCTGCGGCGGTGCTGAGCCATCTGATCAACCGATTGGCCAGGCGGCGCGGCCGACTGGTCTTGGTGCTCGACGATTACCACTTGGCCAGCAGTCCCGCGGTCGACGCGCTGCTGGCATTGCTGCTGGAGCAGATGCCCGCGCAACTGCATCTGGTGCTGGCCTCGCGGGAGATGCCGGCCATCGCGCTGGCGCGTTGGCGCGCGCAAGGGCAGCTGCTTGAGATGGGGCAGAACGACTTGCGTTTCCAGGCGGTGGAGAGCGAGCAATTTTTGAACGGCGTGATGGCCTTGGGTTTGAGCGACGCGCAGGTTCAGGCACTGGCGTCGCGCACCGAAGCCTGGCCGGCCGGCTTGCAGATGGCGGCCTTGTCGTTGGCCGGGCACCGTGACGCGGAGCGCTTCATCCGGTCCTTCAGCGGCAGCCACCGGCTGGTGCAGGACTATTTGCTCGAAGAAGTGCTGCAGCGCCAAAGCCCCGCGCTGCAAACCTTCTTGCTGCGCACATCGCTGTTGGACCGGATGTGCGCGGCGCTGTGCGATGCCGTCATGCAGTCGGATGATGGGCGCGAAATGCTGCTTCAGCTGGAATCGTCCGGGCTGTTTGTCGTGCCGCTGGACGAGGAACGCCGCTGGTTCCGCTACCACCATTTGTTCGGCGCGATGTTGCGGCAAGTGCTGAGCGAACGTGAAGCGGCAGCGCCCTTGCATCTGCGCGCCAGTGCCTGGTACGAGGCCCAGGGCATGATCCGCCCGGCCTTGCATCATGCGGTGGCCGCGGGCGACACGTCGCGCGCCATCCAGGTGGTGCAGGGCAATGGCATGCCGCTGTACTTTTTGGAGGATGCGGAGCCGGTGTTGCTGTGGCTGCAGGATCAGCCCCCGGCATTGCTGGACGCCCATCCACCACTGTGGCTGATGCTGGCTTGGTCGTATCTGGCCACCAGCCAACACAGCCGGATGCGCGCCCCCATGCTGGGTGCGCAAGCTGCGCTTGAGAAGGCCAGCCAAGATCCGGCCCATGAGGGTTGGTGCGGTGAGCTGAACACCGTGCGCGCCTGGGAGGCGGTGGCCCGAGGGGATGCCGCCACGATTGCCGAGCAGGCCGCCTTGGCGCTGCAGCGGCTGCCGCCAGACAGCTGGGCGCTGCGCACGGCGGCCCACTGCGCGCTGGGTGTGGCGCATCAATTCCGCGCTGAGCGGGCGGCCGCCCAGCAGGTTTACGGTGATGCACTGGCGCTGGCGCAAGCTTGCGGCAATCGCATGATCGGAGTGTGCGCGGCAATCGCGCTAGGCCATCTGCAGGAGGACGACAACCAGCTGCACCTGGCCGCGCGCACCTATGGCCGGGCGCTGCAATTATTGGGTGATCAGCCGCATGCTGTGGCCTGCGAGGTGCACCTGGGGCTGGCGCGGATTCGGTATCAGTGGAATGAGCTGGAGGCCGCTGCGGAACACGCAGAGAAGAGCAGCCGGCTGGCCGCGCTGCTGGAATGCGACGCCGGCTTGGGCGCGGACGCCTTGCGCGCACAGCTGCTGCTGTCCCGTGCCGAAAGCGGCGCGGCCTTGGAAATACTGCAGCGGGCCAGCGCCGCTGCACAGACCCGCAACCAGCATGGCGGACGGCTCGCCATCGCCCAGGCGCAGGTGCAGGCCTTTTTGCAAACCGGTGAGGTGATGGCCGCCGCCGAGTTGACGCAAGAACATGTGTTGCCGCTGGCGCAGGCCCAGGTCTTGCTCGCCCGGGGCCAGGCGATGCAGGCGCTTGAATGCCTGAGCGCGTTTCTGACGGCCGCGCCAGTCAGCGCCTCGGCGACCGAGCTTGTGCGGGCGCGCTTACTCAAGGCGCTGGCGCTGGATGCCTGCGGCTCGTCCGACGCGGCGTTGACCGTGCTGGGCGAGGCGATGGCCTTGGCGGAACCGCAGGGTTGGGTGCGTGCATTTGTGGACCTGGGTGGGCCGATGCAGCGGCTGTTGGAGAAGTCGGCGCAGGGCGCGCGGCCCCGCTACACCGCCCTATTGCTGGACGCGCTGCAAAAGCAGTCGGACAGCATCGCCAGCCTGGCGCTGCCCGCCTCGGCAGCGCCGCCGATACCAAAGGGCTCATCAGCGCCACCGCCTGTTTTGGCCGAGCCCTTGAGCCAGCGCGAGCTTGAAGTGCTGACCCTGATCTACAAAGGTCTGTCCAACCAGGAAATCGGCAAGCAGCTGTTTGTCTCGCTGAGCACGGTCAAGTGGCACAACCAGAACATCTTTGACAAGCTCGATGTGCAGCGGCGCACCGAGGCGGTGGCGCGTGCCCAGGCGCTGAATTTGCTGTGAGCCCAGCGCGCCGCTGCAAAACCGTACTTTGGTACGGTGACAGTGCGGGCCGGCGCCGTCGACACTGCCAGCCAGGCGTTCGACAAGGGGTTGACGCCACGGTCTAGCCCGGTTCCGTCATTGCGGAATGCCAATGTTGCCAGTGTTGCCAAGTCCGTCGTGGAAGTTGCTGGGTGCGCTCTTGCGCTTGCTCTTGCTCTTGAGCTTGGTGCCTGTGGCGGCCGCGTTGTTTTGTGTGTTGGGGGCATTTCAGTTCGATGCAGCGCTGAGGCGGCGCTTCCCCCGCCTTCATGGCGTCAGCGGCAGGGTGGTGGCGACCAGTGGCCTGTTGGCGGCGCTGACGGGCTTGTGGCTGACGGCGCGCCTGCCCATCCCTGCGGCACAGCAAGGCCCGCTTTTGTACATGGCCCGCATGCTGGTCGGGCTGGGCATGGCGTGGTCTATCGCGGCGGCGGTTCGCGCCGTGCTGCTGGGCCGCATTCCGCAGCACAAGGCCTGGATGATTCGTGCCTATGCGCTGGGCCAAGGCGCCGGCACGCAGGTGCTGATCCTGCTGCCGGAGGCTTTGGTGGCCGGCGCGCCGACCTTGTTTTTGCGCGATCTGCTGATGACCTCGGCATGGGCTGTGAACGCGGCCCTCGCCGAATGGCTGATTCGCCGCCGGTAGCGATGTTGCCCTTGATTGCTGCACTCGATTTCCCCCTTTTTATCTTCTTGCTGACCCGCCAAGGTCAGCCCCCGGGCGTGCTTGCCCGAGAACTTTCTAACCTTTTATTTTGGATTTCCAGATGCACGCTGCTTTCAATCGCCTCAAGGCAATCGCTCTCGCCGCCGGCCTGGCCTTGGCCGCACCGCATGCTTTTTCTCAGGCCTTCGACGCGGTACGGCTGTACGGTGCCGCACCCGGCAACGACGGTGGCACGGTGGGCGTCGCTGTTGTTGCGACCTATGAATACCAAGGTTCCGACCAACGCAGCACCTGGGTGATACCGGTCCTCGACTACCAGTGGGCTAACGGCTGGTTTGCAGGCATTGGCAATGGCATCGGCTACAACTTCGCCGCCGCCTCGTCGTCATCTTCGCAACTGCAGTACGGCCTGCGCTTGACGGTCGACAAGGGCCGCAAGGAGAGCCGCGCGAACGCTCTGCACGGCATGGGTGACGTCGACGCCGCAGCCGAAGGCGGAGCGTTTTTCAACTACAGCTTGCCCCAGGGTTGGTTCTTGACCTCTTCGCTGCGCTACGGCGCGGGCGCCAACAACAAGGGCCTGGTTGCCGATCTTGGCGCCGGCTATCTGGCCGAGATCGCGCCGAACTGGCACCTGGGTGCGGGCGTCGGCATCACGCTGGCCAATGCCCACTATATGCAGTCGTTTTTTGGGGTGAGTTCCGCTCAGTCAGCCGCCAGCGGCTACGCGGTGCGCTCGGCAGGCGCAGGCGCCCGCGACGCCCGCGCCAATATGGCGCTCACCTATTCGATCAGCAACAGATGCTCGGTCACCGCGGCGCTGTCGGTGAGCAGTTTGCTGGCCGACGCCAAGGACAGCCCGCTGACGCGCCAGCGCAGCTCGGAGATGGGCGTGATGGCGCTCAGCTACGCCTTCTGACCCAAGCCCAAGCACATTCAAGGAATTCCGATGCAACGCTTTCTACCCAGCGCCGCCATGTGCGCCGCCACCTGCCTGATCTTTTGCGCCGCGCTTGCTGCGGCTTGCCTGCCGATCCAGGCTCACGCCGAGGAGGCTGCGGTCAAAGATGTCCGTGGCCCCTACCTCGGCATTGCTTTTGGCGCGGCCTTTGGGAACCGCGAAACAGCCGACTCGAACAGCAGCAATGACGAGGGGCTTGGCCGCAGCGCCAAGTATTTTGGCGGCTACCAGCTGAGCGAAAACTTCGGCCTGCAAGTCGGCTTTGTGCGCTTTCGCGATCTCAACCAAAACACCGGCAAGGGCGCGAGCTTGCGCATCCAAACCGTCAAGGGCCGGAGTGCCTATGCCGCCGGCACCGCCCGCTGGCCTGTGGGTGAATCGTTCGCCATCACCGGCAAGCTCGGCGTCTCCTTCGGCAAAGTCAGCGGCGCAAGCCCGGCCACGGCGGCCACGAATCAGCTGCTGGGCAGCAAGACCACGCTGCTGGTCGGCAGCGGCGTCGACTATGTGTTCAACCACCAGCTCGCGATGTCACTGGAGCTGGAGAGTTACGGCCACATTTCCCCGCAGGTCAAGGGCAATCTGATCACCTTGGGGCTGCGCTTCACGTTCTGAGCTGTTTGCCAATCGAGTGGCCTCAAACGAGCCTTCAGATCACCGCTATGCGTCGTGTCGAGCGCCGCGGGGTCAGCGAGCTGAGCGTTTCCGGGGCCCTGGGTCTTTGGGCGCGCGGCGCCGGGCTGTGCGTGCTGCTGAGGCTGCTCCTGGTGTGGGCGCGGGCGGCCACCTATTGGCTGCGCTGTGCTATTGCTCGCGGCAAATTCCTGCCGCGCCTTGGCCGCACCCTTTAGGCCAGAGCAGATGTTGGCCCGAACAGAGATCGCCATGCAGATGCTTGAACCTTGGCTTGCTCCCTGGTGCGCGGGTATTTTTCTGACGCTCTGTACCTCGGCGCAGGCGGCTGAATTCAAGGTGGATGTGATTCAGTTCGAGCCCTTGGCTTGCCGGGTCAGTGACGGCGGCGCTGGCGAGTCGTATGCCGGTGTGCTGCATGACTGCATGCGTGAGTTCGAACGCAGAAGCGGCCCCACCGCCCTGCTCACGCTGACGCCCTATGCCCGCGTGGAACTCGATTTGAAATCCGCCGCCACCGATTTCTCGCTGTTGGTGTGGTCCGATGGCCGCACCCGCTAGAACGCGTGCAGTTGGAGCTGACTCAACGACAAAAAATCCAACGCTTTTGCGTGCGTTGCTTCCAGAACCACAGGCGGCGCCTTTCCGGCAGCTAACGCCTCCTTCCAACGCACAGCGCACAGGCACCACCGATCACCCGGTTTCAGGCCAGCAAAACGATGCTCGGGTCTGGGTGTGCTCAGGTCGTTGCCCAGCGAAAAGGAGAAGTCTAAAAACTCGGCGGTCACCCGCGCGCACACCACATGGGTGCCTCGGTCGGCTTCATCGGTATTGCAGCAGCCGTCACGGAAGTAGCCCGTCAATGGCGAAAAGGAGCAGGCCTCCAGCGGCCCTCCCAAAACATTCAGCGCTGTCATTGGCGTGGCACTCAAACTCTCCGAACTAAAGGACAAAAAACGCAGTGAACAACGGTCGTCGATCACTCGTGCATGATCATCGGCCAAAGCATGTGAAGGTGTCGGACTTGTATGCAATGGCCTTACCCACTGCCCATTGCCCACTACCCACTGCCCACTGCCCATAAAAACCGACAAGCCTATCAACTCTATGCACCATGACCCCCAAGATCATCCCGCGCCGTAGTTCTGCCGTACCCAGTAGTCGCATCGGCCGTTTGTTGCGTTTGGGGTCGATGGCCTCGGGTGTCGCCGGCAATATGCTGATGGCCGGCGCTCAGCAGCTGGTTCAGGGCAAGCGCCCGAAACTCAGTGATCTGCTGCTCACCCCCGCCAACGCGCTCAAGATCACACAGCAACTGTCTCAAATGCGTGGCGCGGCCATGAAGGTGGGTCAGTTGATCTCCATGGACGCTGGCGATTTGTTGCCGCCCGAATTGGGCGACATCCTGGCGCGCTTGCGCTCTGATGCGCACGCCATGCCGCAGCGCCAAGTGCAAGCAGTGCTCTCGGCCAATTGGGGTGCCGGGTGGCAGCAGCGCTTCGAGTCGTTCTCTTTCGCACCGATCGCAGCCGCTTCCATCGGCCAAGTGCACCGAGCGACGACCCAGGATGGACGAGATCTGGCGATCAAGATTCAGTACCCGGGTGTGCGCAAGAGCATCAGCAGTGACGTGAACAATGTGGCATTGCTTTTGCGCATGTCGGGCTTGCTGCCCAAAACAATGGATATGGCGCCGCTGCTTTCAGAGGCCAAACGCCAACTGCGCGAAGAGGCTGACTACCATGCGGAAGCTGCGCACCTGCTGCGTTTTGGCCAACTGCTGGCCAATGACCCGAGGTTCGTCGTGCCTGATTTGCACGCCGACTTCACGACCAAGAATGTCCTGGCCATGTCGTACGTGGAGGGGGTGCCCGTGGAGGCAATGGACAGCGCTCCGCAGGCCGAACGCGACCAGATGCTCACCCGACTCGTGGACCTCTTGTTCCGCGAATTGTTTGAGTTTGGCCTGATGCAAACCGACCCCAATTTTGCAAACTACCGCTATGACCGGCAGAGCCAGCAAATGATCCTGCTGGATTTTGGTGCCACCCGCAGCTTCACACCGCAATTTGGGCAGGCCTACAAAGACTTGATGGCAGCGACCATGGCTGGCAACCATGACGCCATGGCGCAGGCAGGCTTGGCCATCGGCTATTTTGATGGGCACACGCAACAGCGGCACTCAGCTGCCGTGCTTGATCTGTTTGCGATGGCACTGGAGCCCTTGTGCATTGACGGCGCCTTTGACTTTGGCTCCACCGACATGGCGCAACGCCTGCGCGATGCTGGAATGGCCTTGGGGTTGGATCCGGACTTCTGGCATATACCGCCTGTCGACAGCCTGTTCTTGCATCGCAAACTTGGCGGTCTGTTCCTGCTGGCGGCGCGGCTGAGGGCGCGCGTCAATGTGCGGGAGTTGGCGCTGCCCTATTTAACTGCTGCTGCTCAGAGTGAGCGGCGGCAGGATGTGCGCCTTCAGCACGCGTCAGGCACTTGATGTGGCAGGTTCGACATCGACATCGACATC
>NZ_JANNMI010000358.1:0-12402 GCF_031397715.1 Roseateles sp. | reverse complement strand
CCGCAAGGCCAGCCCGGTGATCCTTGAGCCGATGATGGCGGTTGAAGTTGAGACGCCTGAAGACTATGCCGGTAACGTGATGGGTGATCTGTCCTCACGTCGCGGCATGGTGCAGGGTATGGACGACATGATCGGTGGCGGCAAGGTCATCAAGGCCGAAGTTCCTTTGTCGGAAATGTTCGGCTACTCGACCACGCTGCGCTCTGCAACGCAGGGCCGCGCGACGTACACGATGGAGTTCAAGCATTACGCTGAAGCTCCGAAGAACGTGGCAGACGCGATCATTACGGCGCGTGGCAAGTAAAAATCATTGAGGAGGCTCGCCGCTTGGGTGGGCTTCCTCTTTTGAATGAAGTCCGTCTTCGCAGTCGCCGCTCCAGTTGCCAATCGCTGGAGATTCAAGGTGCTACGGAAACGCTAAACCAGTAGATTGGCAACATGCTCTTTTCGGAGAATACAAATGGCAAAAAGCAAATTTGAACGTACCAAGCCACACGTCAATGTGGGCACGATCGGTCACGTTGACCATGGCAAGACCACGCTGACGGCGGCGATCGCCACCGTGTTGGCGGCCAAGTTCGGCGGCGAGGCCAAGGCCTATGACCAGATCGACGCAGCACCGGAAGAAAAAGCCCGCGGCATCACGATCAACACCGCACACGTTGAGTACGAGACGGCTAACCGTCACTACGCCCACGTGGACTGCCCAGGCCACGCCGACTATGTGAAGAACATGATCACCGGCGCGGCGCAGATGGACGGCGCGATCCTGGTGTGTTCGGCCGCTGACGGCCCGATGCCACAAACCCGCGAGCACATCCTGCTGGCTCGCCAGGTCGGCGTGAAGTACATCATCGTCTTCCTGAACAAATGCGACATGGTGGACGACGCCGAGTTGCTGGAACTGGTCGAAATGGAAGTGCGCGAGCTCTTGTCCAAGTACGACTTCCCCGGCGACGACACTCCGATCATCAAGGGTTCGGCCAAGTTGGCGCTGGAAGGCGACAAGGGCGAGCTGGGCGAAGTGGCGATCATGGCCTTGGCCGATGCACTCGACACCTACATCCCCCAGCCTGAGCGTGCCATGGACGGCGCCTTCTTGCTGCCGGTTGAGGACGTGTTCTCGATCTCTGGCCGCGGCACCGTGGTGACGGGTCGTATCGAGCGCGGCATCGTCAAGGTCGGCGAAGAAATCGAAATCGTCGGTATCCGTGACGTCCAAAAGACCATCGTGACCGGCGTGGAAATGTTCCGCAAGTTGCTCGACCAAGGTCAAGCCGGTGACAACGTCGGCATCTTGCTGCGCGGCACCAAGCGTGAAGACGTTGAGCGCGGCCAAGTGCTGAGCAAGCCAGGTTCGATCAAGCCGCACACGCACTTCACGGCTGAGGTGTATGTCTTGTCGAAGGAAGAGGGCGGCCGTCACACGCCGTTTTTCAACAACTACCGTCCCCAGTTCTACTTCCGTACGACTGACGTGACCGGTGCTGTTGAGTTGCCTGCGGACAAGGAAATGGTCATGCCTGGCGACAACGTCGGCATGACGATCAAGTTGATCGCTCCGATCGCGATGGAAACCGGTCTGCGCTTCGCGATCCGTGAAGGTGGCCGTACCGTCGGGTCGGGCGTGGTTGCTACGATCATCGCTTAAGACTTTTGCGTGACCGGCCCTGTTTGCCGCCAGCGGTAGCAAGTAGGGCTTCACCAACTTCGCGGCTCCGCGCCGCTCGCTCTTTGAAGGAATCGTCATGCAAAAGCAAAAGATCCGCATCCGCCTGAAGGCGTTTGACTACAAGTTGATCGATCAATCGGCAGCTGAAATCGTTGAAACCGCCAAGCGCACCGGCGCCATCGTCAAGGGCCCTGTGCCTTTGCCGACACGCATGCAGCGCTTCGACATCTTGCGTTCGCCGCACGTCAACAAGACATCGCGCGACCAGTTCGAGATCCGTACGCACCAGCGTTTGATGGACATCGTTGACCCTACCGACAAGACAGTTGATGCTTTGATGAAGCTCGATCTGCCTGCCGGCGTCGACGTCGAAATCAAGTTGCAGTAAAAACGTCGGTCCACTTCGGTGGATTGACCGACAGGGCAGCCGATGAGGGTGCCCTTTTTTAGTTGGCGAGATGGGTGACACTTGCGCTAGTCGCAACTTTCACGCTATACTCGCCAGCTTTTCCGCGTTGGAATATCCTGCGCGGAATTTGGCGCAATACGAAGAAGGTTCTGTCCGCAAGGCTTGAGTCGTTTACGTGTTGCACTGGTCAGCCCGGCCAATCGATGTCGGGTGTATGTAAATGGCTTCCAGGGTTAACCTGTGGGGCTGGAGAAAAACATGAGTCTAAGCAATCGTCTCGGATTGCTGGGCCGCAAGGTGGGCATGATGCGCATCTTCACAGACGACGGCGACGCCGTTCCTGTGACGGTGCTGGATGTGTCCAACAACCGCGTGACCCAGATCAAGACCGTAGAGACCGACGGCTACACCGCCATTCAGGTGGCGTTCGGTACGCGCAAAGCATCGCGCGTCACCAAGCCGGAAGCCGGACACCTCGCCAAGGCGGGTGTCGAAGCCGGTGAAGTCATGAGCGAATTCCGCGTTACCGCTGATGTTGCAGCTGAGTACAAGGCTGGCGTGCAAGTGCCAATCTCCTTGTTTGCAATCGGTCAGTTGGTTGACGTTCAAGGAACTTCGATCGGTAAAGGCTTCGCCGGTACCATCAAGCGTCACAACTTCCACTCGCAGCGTGCTTCGCACGGTAACAGTCGGTCGCACAATGTTCCTGGCTCCATTTCGATGGCTCAGGATCCTGGTCGGGTTTTCCCCGGCAAGAAGATGTGCGGTCACATGGGTGATGAGTCCGTGACAACACAGAACCTGGACATCGTGCGCATTGACGAAGCTCGTCAACTGCTGCTGGTCCGTGGCGCTGTGCCGGGCTCCAAGAACGGCCACGTTGTCGTTCGCCCTGCCGTCAAGGTCAAGCTCAAGAAGGGAGCCATCTGATGCAGCTCGAGCTCCTGAATGAACAAGGTCAGCCTACCGCCAAGGTAGACGCTCCTGACACGCTGTTTGCTCGCGATTACAACGAAGCCCTGGTTCACCAGGTGGTCGTGGCCTTCCAGGCCAACGCCCGCCAAGGTACCCGCGCCCAGAAGGACCGCGAACAAGTTAAGCACTCGACGAAGAAGCCTTTCCGTCAAAAGGGAACCGGCCGTGCTCGTGCTGGTATGACTTCCTCGCCTTTGTGGCGTGGAGGCGGTCGGATTTTTCCGAACATGCCTGACGAGAACTTCACACACAAGCTCAACAAGAAGATGTATCGCGCCGGTATGGCCGCGATCCTCTCCCAGTTGGCTCGTGAAGGTCGCCTGGCTGTGGTGGAGGCTATCACTCTCGAAGCCCCCAAGACCAAGCTCTTGGCCGCTAAGTTCAAGGCCATGGGCCTGGAATCTGTGATGGTCATTGCCGACCAAGTGGACGACAACCTGCTGCTGGCATCGCGCAACCTGGCCAATGTGCTGGTTTGCGAGCCACGCTACGCCGATCCGCTGTCGCTGGTCTTCTACAAGAAGGTCCTGGTGACTAAGGCTGCAATGGAACAACTGACGGAGATGCTGGCATGAGCGCCGTAAAGTATTCTGAAGGCCGTTTGGCCCAGGTGTTGCTCGCTCCCATCGTGTCCGAAAAGGCTACGGCGGTTGCTGAAAAGCACAATCAAGTCTTGTTCAAGGTGATGCGCGACGCCACCAAGCCAGAAATCAAGGCCGCTGTTGAACTGATGTTCAAGGTCGAGGTTTTGGCGGTGAACGTGGTGAACGTGAAGGGCAAGGTCAAGAAATTTGGCCGCTCGATCGGTCGCCGTGACCACATCAAGAAGGCTTATGTTTCGCTGAAGGCGGGCCAAGAGCTCAACTTCACCGGGGAGGCTGCGTAATGGCTGTCGTTAAAGTCAAACCTACTTCACCTGGCCGCCGTGCCGTCGTGAAGGTGGTGCACAAGCATCTGCATAAGGGCGCGCCCGAAGCATCGTTGCTTGAGCCACAAAAGCAAAATTCCGGCCGTAATAACAACGGTCACATCACGGTTCGCCATCGGGGCGGCGGTCACAAGCAGCACTATCGGCTTGTCGACTTCAAGCGCAACAAGGACGGTATTCCGGCCAAGGTTGAGCGCATTGAGTATGACCCAAACCGCACGGCTCACATCGCTTTGGTGTGTTATGCCGACGGCTTGCGCAGCTACATCATTGCACCGCGTGGCCTGGAAGTGGGTTCAACCGTTTTGAGCGGAGCCGAGGCTCCAATCAAGGCCGGTAACACATTGCCAATCCGCAACATCCCGGTGGGTTCGACCATTCATTGCGTTGAGATGCAGCCTGGCAAGGGCGCGCAAATTGCGCGTTCGGCCGGCGTGTCTGTAGTGCTGATGGCGCGCGAAGGCGTTTACGCTCAGCTGCGCTTGCGCTCCGGTGAAGTCCGCAAGATCCACATTGACTGCCGCGCAACCATTGGCGAAGTCAGCAACGAAGAGCACCAACTGCGCCAGTACGGCAAAGCTGGTGCGATCCGTTGGAAGGGTATTCGCCCAACCGTTCGCGGTACAGCGATGAACCCGGTG
Organism: Roseateles sp.; assembly: GCF_031397715.1. GTDB lineage: Bacteria > Pseudomonadota > Gammaproteobacteria > Burkholderiales > Burkholderiaceae_C > Paucibacter_A. The sequence continues at coordinate 7,777 of NZ_JANNMI010000358.1, read as the reverse complement.
GATCACCCGCACGGTGGTGGTGAAGGTCGTACCGGTGAAGGCCAGGCGCCTGTGTCGCCGTGGAATACCCTCACGAAGGGCTTCCGCACTCGTAGCAACAAGCGCACGCAGACGTTCATCGTTTCGCGTCGCAAGAAGTAAAGGGTAGGCCATGACTCGTTCACTGAAGAAGGGCCCGTTCATTGATCACCACCTCTTGGCTAAGGTCGAGAAAGCGGTTGCCATCAAGGACAAGAAGCCTATCAAGACTTGGTCGCGTCGCTCGACGATCTTGCCCGAATTCATCGGGTTGACGATCGCTGTGCACAACGGCAAGCAACACGTGCCGGTTTATGTTTCTGACCAAATGGTCGGCCACAAACTGGGCGAATTCGCGCTGACCCGCACCTTCAAAGGCCACCCGGCCGACAAGAAGGCCGGGAAGAAATAAGGACTGAGACGATGGAAACCCGTGCAATCGTTCGCGGAGTCCGCTTGTCTGCCTATAAGGGCAGGCTCGTGGCGGACCTCATCCGCGGCAAGAAGGTGGACCAGGCTCTCAACATCCTGGAATTCACCCAGAAGAAGGCCGCTGGCATCATCAAGAAGGCGCTCGAATCTGCGATCGCCAACGCCGAGCATAACGACGGCGCCGATATTGATGAGCTGAAAGTCACCACGATCTATGTGGAGCAAGGTGCTACGCTGAAGCGTTTCTCTGCCCGCGCCAAAGGCCGTGGCAACCGCATCAGCAAGCCTACGTGCCACATCTTCATTTCTGTTGGCGACATGGTCGGCAACTGAAGGCCAAAGGAAGACTATGGGACAGAAAATACATCCGACCGGTTTTCGCCTGCCTGTCACTCGTAACTGGGCGTCGCGTTGGTATGCGTCGAACAAGAACTTCGCCACCATGTTGGCTGAAGATCTGCAAGTTCGCGAATACCTGAAGGCGAAGCTGAAGAATGCTGCGGTTTCGCGCATTCTGATTGAGCGTCCAGCCAAGAATGCACGCATCACCATTTACTCGGCTCGTCCGGGAGTGGTGATCGGCAAAAAGGGCGAGGACATCGAACACCTGAAGGCCGAACTGACCAAGCGTCTGGGCGTGCCAGTGGCAGTGAACATCGAAGAAGTGCGCAAGCCTGAAATCGATGCTCAACTGATCGCTGACTCGATCACCCAGCAGTTGGAAAAGCGCATCATGTTCCGTCGCGCCATGAAACGTGCGATGCAGAACGCGATGCGTCTTGGTGCCCTGGGTATCAAGATCAAGTATTCGGGCCGGTAGAAAGGTATCGAAATCGCTCGATGCGAGAGGTATCGCGAAGGCCGCGTGCCTCTTCATACGCTGAAGGCTGACATTGACTACGGCTTCTCGGAAGCCAGCACCACTTACGGCATTATTGGCGTGAAGGTCTGGGTTTACCGTGGCGACCGTTTGGCCAATGGCGATGCGCCGGTGATCAAGAGCGATGCAGGTGACGATGATCGTCGCCCACGTCGCAATGCTCGCCCTGGTGCTCCAGCCGGCCGTGGCCGTCCTGGTGACAGCCGTGGCGGTCCGCGTTCGAGTGGCGCTCCTGGTGAGGGCGGCGACAAGCCGGCCGCAGCAGGTGACGCAGCCCAGCCCGCTGCCAAGCGCGTGGTCCGCAAGGTCGCGCCCGTTGGTGGCGAGGCCAAAGGAGAATAACAATGCTGCAACCAGCTCGTCGCAAATACCGCAAGGAGCAAAAGGGTCGTAACACGGGTGTTGCAACCCGCGGCGCTGCCGTGTCTTTCGGTGACTTCGGCCTGAAGGCTACCGAACGCGGCCGTCTGACGGCTCGTCAAATCGAAGCTGCACGTCGTGCAATCTCGCGCCATATCAAGCGCGGTGGTCGCATCTTCATCCGCATCTTCCCTGACAAGCCGATCTCCCAGAAGCCTGCTGAAGTCCGGATGGGTAACGGCAAGGGCAATCCAGAGTACTACGTCGCTGAGATTCAGCCCGGCAAGGTGCTCTACGAGATCAACGGTGTGCCAGAAGCCTTGGCTCGCGAAGCGTTCACGTTGGCTGCTGCAAAGCTGCCATTGCGTTGCACCTTCGTGACTCGCCAGGTCGGCACCTGAAGCGGAGAACACCATGAATGCATCTGAACTGCGTAGCAAAGATGTCGCGGCCTTGGAAAAGGAAGTGACCGATCTGCTGAAGGCCCATTTCGGTCTGCGCATGCAAAAAGCGACGCAACAGTTGACCAACCACACTGTGTTGGGCAACACGCGCCGTGACATTGCTCGCGTCAAGACTGTTTTGGCCGAGAAGAAGAAGGGAGCCGCGAAATGACGCAAGCTCAAGAGAAGAACACACGTACCCTGGTGGGCCGTGTGGTCAGCGACAAGCGTTCCAAGACCGTGACCGTGCTGGTTGAGCGCCGTGCCAAGCACGAGCTCTATGGCAAGATCGTGGCGCTGTCCCGCAAGTACCACGCCCATGATGAGAATGGCGAGTACAAGATGGGCGATGTCGTTGAAATCGCTGAAGGCAGGCCAATTTCGAAGACCAAGAGCTGGGTTGTGACCCGCTTGGTTGAGAAGGCTCAAATCGTTTGATTTGGACCCTGAGTACAAACGCAAGAAGGTCTAAAACCTGATTGCGGTGGAACGGTCGGAACGCTGGGGAACTGGCGACCGACCGTTTTTTGCATCTCATCGCTCATTCGCTAGAAACATCATTTTGGAGTACTTAAATGCTGAAAATTGGTGATCAAGTGCCGGCTGGCACGCTGCAGGAGTTTGTTGAGGTCGAGGGGGGTGGCTGTGCCTTGGGCCCCAACCCAGTAGATGTGACGGCGGCCTTGGCCGGCAAGACGGTTGCCCTGTTTGCGCTGCCCGGCGCTTTTACGCCGACATGTTCTGCGCAACACGTACCTGGCTATATTGCCCAGGCGGAAGCGCTGAAGGCGGCTGGCGTCGACGAGATCTGGTGCGTGTCGGTCAATGACGTGTTTGTCATGGGCGCCTGGGGGCGTGATTTGGCTGCGGCTGGCAAAGTGCGCATGTTGGCCGATGGCAGCGCAGACTTCACAAAAGCGACTGGCTTGACGCTCGACCTGACGGCGCGTGGCATGGGCTTGCGTTCGAAGCGTTACTCGATGTTGCTGGTGAACGGCCAAGTCAAGACGCTCAATATCGAAGCTGGCGGCAAGTTTGAAGTCAGCGATGCGTCAACTATGTTGGCGCAAGCTGCTGCGCGATAGGGCGCTGACGGCGTCAATGAGCTTCAGCGGAGATATTCCTGCTGCGGTTTGAAAGTTATTTCACACCGAGGCTTGACGGCACTTAAGCTTTTGATGCATAATCTAAAGCTTCGCCGAACGCAAGGCGCATCTCATGGTGCGTTAAGGCCTCGGATCCGCCCTCTACTGCTGGGTGCAAGGTCATCACGGGTGTGATGGGTTTTCACTTGGTCAACGGGCCCAAGACTGACCGATGAACTCCCTGGCCTAGGCTTGGTGGTGATTTGGGAAAAGTTGGGGATAGACATGATTCAAATGCAATCGCGACTCGACGTCGCGGACAACACTGGCGCTAAATCCGTCATGTGCATCAAAGTGCTTGGTGGATCCAGGCGCCGGTATGCAGGGATTGGTGACATTATCAAGGTCAGCATCAAAGAAGCTGCGCCTCGGTCCCGAGTTAAAAAGGGCGAGGTTTACAGTGCCGTGGTCGTTCGTACTGCCAAGGGTGTTCGTCGTCAAGACGGCTCGTTGGTGAAGTTCGACGGCAATGCCGCTGTGCTGCTGAACGCCAAGCTGGAGCCAATCGGCACTCGCATCTTCGGCCCCGTCACGCGTGAGTTGCGTACCGAGCGGTTTATGAAGATCGTGTCGCTGGCGCCTGAAGTGCTCTGAGCGCGGCCACAGTAAAAGGTATTGCCATGAACAAGATTCGCAAAGGCGACGAGGTCATTGTTTTGACCGGTCGCGACAAGGGCAAACGCGGCGCAGTAGCGCAGCGTATTGACGAAGATCACATCGTTGTTGACGGTGTGAATATGGTCAAGAAGCACGTCAAGCCAAACCCAATGAAGGGTACTACTGGCGGCGTGGTCGACAAGACGATGCCTATCCATCAATCCAACGTGGCGATTTTTAACGCTGCATCCGGTAAGGCTGATCGCGTGGGCATTAAGTTGCTCGCCGATGGCAAGAAGGTGCGCGTCTATAAGTCGACCGGCGAAGAGATCAAGGCCTAAGGGGTTCGACATGGCTCGTTTGCAAGCGTTTTATCGCGAAAAAGTTGTGCCCGGTCTGACTGAAAAGTTTGGCTACACGTCGGTCATGGAGGTGCCCCGCATCACCAAGATCACACTCAATATGGGTGTGAGTGAGGCCGTTGCCGACAAGAAGGTCATGGATCACGCGGTCAGTGATCTGACCAAGATCGCTGGTCAAAAGCCAGTTGTTACTAAGTCTAAGAAGGCGATTGCGGGTTTCAAAATCCGTGATGCAGTGCCTATCGGCTGCATGGTGACGCTGCGCGGCGTTCAGATGTACGAGTTCTTGGATCGTTTTGTAACTATCGCCTTGCCGCGAGTGCGTGACTTCCGGGGTATCTCCGGTCGTTCGTTCGACGGCCGCGGTAACTACAACATCGGCGTCAAAGAACAAATCATCTTCCCCGAGATCGATTACGACAAGGTGGATGCGCTGCGTGGGCTGAACATCAGCATCACCACCTCTGCCAAGACGGACGATGAGTGCAAGGCCTTGTTGGCGGCATTCAAGTTTCCGTTCAAGAACTGAGGTGACTTGTGGCTAAAACTTCTCTCATCCAACGTGAACTCAAGCGCGATGCGCTGGTTGCCAAATTCGCAAAGAAGTATGCGGATCTGAAGGCCATCATCAACGACGCTAAGAAGTCTGACGAAGAGCGTTACCTGGCGCGCCTGGAGCTGCAAAAGTTCCCTCGCAACGCCTATCCAACTCGCCAGCGTAACCGCTGCGCGTTGACTGGTCGTCCCCGCGGTACGTTCCGCAAGTTCGGCTTGGGCCGTAACAAAATTCGTGAGCTGGCCTTCAAAGGCGACATCCCTGGTGTCGTCAAGGCCAGCTGGTAACGGCGAAGATTAGGAGATATCGCAAATGAGCATGAGTGATCCTATCGCCGACATGTTGACCCGCATTCGAAACGCCCAGAGCGTTGAGAAGGTCAACGTCGTGATGCCTTCCTCAAAATTGAAAGTGGCGATTGCCAAAGTCCTCAAGGACGAAGGCTATATCGACAGTTTCTCGGTGCGTGGCGAAGCCGCCCGTCCCGAGTTGGAAATCGCGCTGAAGTACTACGCCGGTAAGCCGGTGATCGAGCGCATCGAGCGCGTGAGCCGCCCCGGCCTGCGCATCTACAAGGGCCGCCACGATATTCCTCAGGTCATGAATGGCCTGGGTGTGGCGATCGTCACCACGCCGCAAGGTGTGATGACCGACCGTAAAGCACGTCAAGCCGGCATCGGCGGCGAAGTGCTTTGCTACGTCGCCTAAGCGCAAGGAGAGACAAACAATGTCCCGCGTAGGAAAAATGCCGGTCGCCATCCCGCAAGGTGTGGACGTTACCGTTACAGCTGACAAGATCAGCGTCAAGGGCTCCCTCGGCACACTCGTGCGTCCGATGAATCGCCTTGTCAACATCACGAACGAAGGCGGCAAGTTGTCCTTTGCTCCAACCGACGATTCGACTGCAGCTGGCGCTATGAGCGGCACCGTGCGAGCACTGGTGGCCAATATGGTCAACGGCGTGAGCAAGGGCTTCGAGCGCAAGCTGAGTCTGGTCGGCGTGGGTTTCCGGGCGCAAGCCACGGGTCAAAAGCTCAACCTGCAAATCGGCTTCTCTCACCCTGTGGTGAAAGACATGCCCGAAGGCATCAAGGTTGAGTGCCCAACCCAGACGGAGATTCTGATCAAGGGTGTGGATCGCCAAGTGGTGGGTCAGTTGGCCGCAGAAGTACGCGCCTTCCGTCCGCCTGAGCCCTATAAGGGCAAGGGCATCCGCTATACCGGCGAAAAGGTCTCCATCAAAGAGACCAAGAAGAAGTAAGGAGCAGCGCAATGTTGACCAAAAAAGAGCAGCGCATTCGTCGCTCGCGTCAGACCCGTGCTCGGATTGCAGTCCAGCGCGTCGTGCGTTTGTCGGTGTTCCGATCCAACCTTCACATCTACGCCAGCGTCATTTCAGACGACGGCACTCGTGTCCTGGCCAGCGCCTCGACAGCCGAAAAGGCTGTCCGCGAGCAGCTCGGTGGCTCGGGCAAGGGTGGCAACGTAGCTGCGGCTACTTTGATTGGCAAGCGTATCGCCGAAAAGGCGAAAGCAGCTGGTGTTGAGAAAGTTGCCTTTGATCGTGCAGGCTTTGCCTACCATGGTCGAGTCAAGGCTCTTGCCGAAGCAGCTCGTGAAGCTGGTTTGCAGTTCTGACGCTAAAAGGATTTCGAAATGGCAAAGTTTCAACCCCGCGTCCAGACCGAAGCAAATGACGACGGCCTGAAAGAAAAGATGATCGCGATCAACCGCGTCACCAAGGTTGTGAAGGGCGGGCGTACGCTCAGCTTCGCAGCGCTGACGGTGGTCGGTGATGGCGCAGGTCGTATCGGCATGGGCAAAGGTAAGGCCAAGGAAGTGCCTGTCGCTGTGCAGAAGGCCATGGAGTCCGCACGTCGCAATATGGTCAAAGTTGACCTGCGCAACGGTTCCATCCACCACAATGTGGTTGGCGAGCATGGTGCGTCGCGTGTCATGATGGTTCCAGCTCAGCCTGGTACCGGCGTGATCGCTGGCGGCCCAATGCGCGCAGTCTTTGAAGTGATGGGCGTGACTGACATCGTTACAAAGAGCCACGGTTCGACCAATCCGTACAACTTGGTTCGCGCCACGCTGGATGCTTTGAAGCGTTCCACGACGGCCGCACAAGTTGCAGCCAAGCGCGGCAAGAACGTTGAAGACATCTTCAACTGAAGCCGTACTGGAGACACAAATGTCTGAAAAGAAAACTCTGACGGTCAAGCTGGTTCGCAGCCCGATCGGTACGCGGACTTCGCACCGCGCTACGGTAGTGGGCCTCGGCCTGCGCAGGATGAACAGCACCAGCGTGTTGGAAGACACGCCTGCAGTTCGCGGCATGATCAATAAGATCGCCTACCTCGTGCAAGTGCTCTAAGCGCTTTCACGAACTGAGGACAAGAAGATGCAATTAAATACCATTAAGCCAGCAGCCGGCTCGACGCACTATAAGCGTCGTGTGGGTCGTGGCATCGGTTCCGGCATTGGTAAGACAGCGGGTCGTGGTCACAAGGGACAAAAGTCCCGTGCTGGCGGCTACCACAAGGTCGGTTTCGAAGGCGGTCAAATGCCTTTGCAGCGGCGCTTGCCAAAGCGTGGCTTCAAGTCGCAGACACTGAAGTTCAATGCCGAGATCAACCTCGACGACCTTCAGGCCCTGGTGGCGGATGAAGTCGACATGCTGACTTTGAAGGCAGTGGGCCTCGTGCCTGAGTTGGCCAGAAATGTCAAAGTGATTCTGTCTGGTTCGATCAGCCGCAAAGTCACGCTCAAGGGCGTGGGCGCGACTGTGGGTGCCAAGGCAGCGATTGAAGCCGCTGGCGGCTCGGTCGCGTAATTAGCAGGAACTAGGCACAGTGGCTACCAACGCAAACCAACTGGCCAAGAGCGGCAAGTTCGGCGACTTGCGTCGTCGGCTTGTGTTTCTGTTACTGGCTCTGGTGGTGTTTCGGATCGGGGCGCATATCCCTGTTCCGGGCATAGAT
>NZ_JANNMI010000352.1:0-11410 GCF_031397715.1 Roseateles sp. | reverse complement strand
GGGCACTTATGCACAGTGCCTCGTTATGAGTAGTTCGCCGGTAGCACCGGTCGAATTGCAGCGGAAATGCTGGTGATTTGGCCCTGTGGCGGGTGGCGCGACGCTGAACATAATTCTCGGCTCAGCCCAAAGGTGGCGGCTTCACAACTGGAGTACATCATGGCTCTGACCGACACGATGCCCCTGCTGACGTTCCGCGTCCGCGAGGTAGATTCATTTTCTGGCCTCCTCAAAACACCGAGATTATGCGGAGCATACGTGTCACAAAAAGTGCGGGATTGCCTCTGACTATCGCCTTTTCTAAGGCGAAACTGTTCATAACTGACAACTGTGCATAAGGGCACTTATGTACATCTACACATAAGAGCACGGAGTTGACCGTCGCCGGCTCGTTCGCCGTTTAAACCAGCGGGCCCTGATGCCATTTCGCAGCTTGTGAAAGCTGTCGTTGGATTCGCCGACGCCTCATGCACTGATGGTCTCGCGTCGCAGATTTGTCGATCGGCAGCTTCGGGGGCGCTGCAGACATTCGTTCAACAAAAAGCTCAACGGCCGGTTTCGACCACAGCGGCTGTTGGCTCGCCAAGATCGAGCGACTGCTGCCAGCCTGAAGACTAAGCCGCTCGCGCGGCAGCCGCTCCGGCGGCATTTGTTGATCTCGGCCCGGCACCCTGCCACCGTTGATCTGCGAGGCAGTACCGCCTCGCTCTTCAACAGGAGCAGGACCATGAACCCATCGTCTGAAGCCATCTCCCCGCTGCGCCAACGAATGATCGACGACATGCGCATGCGCAAGCTCGAACTGAAGACGCGCACCGCCTATCTCCGCGCTGTCAAGAAGCTCGCAGACTTCCTCAGACGCTCACCCGATACCGCCACCGTCGAGGACCTGAGGCGTTTCCAGCTGTACCTTGTCGATCAGGGCACTTCGCCGATCACGATCAATGCCACGATCAGCGGTTTGAAGTTCTTCTTCGGCATCACCCTTGGCCGGAATGAGTTGATGCTCAAGATGCAAACCGTGCGCGTGCCGCAGAAGCTGCCGGTCGTGCTCAGCCGCGACGAGGTCACGCGGCTGATCGCCGCGGCGCCGAACCTCAAGAGCCAGACCGCCCTGTCCGTCGCCTATGCCACCGGCCTGCGCGTCAGCGAAGTGATCGGGCTGAAGGTCACGGACATCGACAGCAAGCGCATGACCTTGCGGGTCGAGCAGGGCAAGGGCAGCAAGGATCGTTACGCCATGCTGCCGCCCTTGCTACTGGAGCGGCTGCGTGCTTGGTGGAGGCTGGCCAACGCGCAGGGCAAGATGCTGCCGGGCGGCTGGCTGTTCCCGGGCATGAACCCCACGAACCCGCTGACCGCGCGACAACTCAACCGTGCCATCTGCATCGCTGCTGAGACTGCCAAGATCGACAAGCGCGTGTCCATGCACACGCTGAGGCATTCATTCGCAACGCACCTGCTGGAACAGAAGGTCGACATCCGTTTGATTCAGGTGATGCTCGGCCATAAGAAACTGGAGACGACCGTGGTCTATACGCATGTAGCCACCGAGCTCCTGCGCGAAGTGGTCAACCCCCTGCAGGAGATCCAGCCGGCGCACTCGACAACATAGCGGCTCGTGGCGCACTCCACGCTGGAGGTCGCCGACATTTTCCGCACCCACGGCCCGGCTTGGAGAGTCGCGCAACGCGGCCACCTGAGCCTGGCCCAGCTCAAGGTCATGTCGGCCATCGAACAGTGCCGCAGTGCGGCGTTGGGTGGTCACGTCTTGCGCTGCGAAGGCTGTGGGGCCGATCAGGTCAGCTACAACTCCTGTCGCAACCGGCATTGCCCCAAGTGCCAGAGCAATGCTGCCAAGCGCTGGCTCGATGCGCGCCAAGCCGATCTGCTGCCGGTCGAGTATTACCATGTGGTCTTCACGCTGCCCTCGGCCATTGCCGACATCGCGCACACGAACAAGGCAGCGATCTATGGTCTGCTGTTCGACAGGGCCGCCGAGACGTTGCAGACAATAGCGGCCGATGCCAAGCACCTGGGCGCGCGCATCGGTGTCACGCTGGTCCTGCACACCTGGGGCTCGGCGCTCACGCACCACCCGCACGTTCACGGCATCGTGCCCGGCGGCGGACTGGCCGCAGATGGCAAGACCTGGACTGCTTGCCGTCCTGGGTTCTTCCTGCCCGTGCGCGTGCTCTCGCGTCTGTTCCGGCGGCGCTTCCTCGAAGGACTGCAGGAACTCCACCACGACGGGCAGCTGCGGTTCTTTGGCGAGCACATGGCGCTGCGGGACGCGAAGGCCTTCAGAGAGTGGCTTGTACCGATGCGGCAACAGGAGTGGGTGGTCTACGCCAAGCGACCGTTCGCAGGGCCGCAGGCGGTGCTGGCCTACCTGTCGCGCTACACGCATCGCGTGGCGATCTCCAACAGCCGCCTCGTCGCCATGGACGAGCACGGCGTGACCTTCCGCTGGAAGGATTACCGTGCCAAGGGAAGTACGCGCCACAAGACGATGACGCTTCAGCCGCAAGAGTTCATGCGGCGCTTCCTGCTGCATGTGCTGCCCACAGGCTTGCATCGCATCCGGCACTACGGCCTGCTCGCCAATGGCAACCGCCGCGACTGTCTGGCCCTGGCAAGGGCCGCGTTGCAGGTCGCTGTCGAGAGAACCGTCGGAGAGCCGGCGCCGCGCGCGCCGAGCTTCGTCTGCAGGCAGTGCGGGAAGCCCCTGATCGTCCTTGAAGTGTTCATGCGCGAGCGGCCATCGATCCGCGCACCGCCCAGTCGAGACCGTGGGCCATGAGAGTTAGCAAACCGCATCGGTTACATCGACTGCCGGCTCCGCATTGCAGGCCGGCGTGGGATAGCCTTGCATGGCCCATGGCCAGGCATCGGTCAGCCTCTGTTTGTGTCGCAACAGACGCCCAGCACCCATCTGCGTCCAAGGATAGCGCGTCGATGTCAATGCCTGTCGAACTGGCCGACGCCGGACATACCGCATCGCTTCAGCGGGGCCGCTGGGCCCAATCGCCATAGCCTTCGCAGCCGCGACATCCATCACCACATTCGCCGCGGCTTCCTCCCCCGAGGTTTGTCCGACACCTGCCCTCAAGGCGGTGTTGTGCGCCGCGCTGCGCTGACACCGGGCAGGTGTCCGACAAACCTAAACTGAAGCGGGCATAGCCACCTCATGCTCAGTTCCAACCAATTTGAGTTGCAACGAGCTTCCACCCAAGATGTTCCTTCCAGCCGCGGCACCAAACCGGGTGGGACTTCGAAACCTCAACTATCCAACCTCAGATTGCAAATAGCCTTTTCTTCTTTGTTTCGCCCGATTTCTAGAGGCGGCGCCCTGATCCTGATCCAGATCCGCTCCGTTGGCGTATTGATGGCATGCCTAGCCGATATTCTCCCCATTCCCCCAACACAGCGGCCCGTTTTGTCTTGATCAGTCGTTGGCGCATGACTTGCCCGAGTCAGCCGATTTGGGCGCTGTTGACGGATCTGGAGAGTTGGCCTCACTGGTGGCCTCAAGTGAGCCGGGTGCGCTTGCTGCACCGGGCACCGGTCGGCGAAGCGGGCACCCATGCGGCGCTGACCTGGCGTAGCCCGCTGGGCTATCGGTTCACCATCGAGGTGCTCAACACAAGACGCGAGCGCGCTGCTGATGGCCACTGCGAGATCGAAGGCCGGTCCAGCGGCGACCTGCTGGGTCAGGGCCTGTGGGTGTTGGATCCGGTGCCAGTGCCGGATCAGGTGCCTGGCACCGGCGCCGCCGCTTCGGTGCAGCAGGTTGACGTCACCTACCGCTACGAGGTCGAGTTAGGCAAGCGTTGGATGCGCATCGCCGCACCGTTGCTGCGCATCTTCTTCAAGTGGAGCCATTTCGCGGTGATGGAGGCCGGCGCAAAAGGCATGGCCGCCCGGCTCAACTGCAGCAGCAGCCAGCCCAAGCACTGGACCATGTCACAACGCTGACCGGTCAACTGCCGAATCTAGGTCGACCCGACCGTGCGGGCCGAATCTAGGTCAACCCGGCCTGCATGGCCGGGTCGACCGCAGCGGGGTCGATCGCGCCACAGAAATACAGCAGGCAGCCGACGTCCGAAAGCACACCCGCATGGCCAGTGCCGGCCGGTGCGAACTGGAACTCTTCCGCGCGCAACAACACATCACCGAGGAACAAATCGCCTTCCAGCATCAAGCACTCCTCGCCCAAGCCGTGCGGGTGCGCGGGCACGCTGGCGCCGGGCTGAAAGCGCACCAGCATGGCAATGCGCTCGCCCACCACATGCAGCGGTTTGATGTCCACGCCCTGGCGCAAGGGCTGCCAAGCTGCTGCATCGGCAGAGTGGCGGTGGGAGTTGAGGGTCTGTCCAAATTCGTTCGCGCTAGCGCCTGATTTGCTGCTGCGCCAGTAAATCAGGGCGCCCGTCGGGCTGCTCAAGCCAGCGTCGGCCGGCCAAGCGTTGGCCAGGCCGATCAATTGATAGTCTTGCGCCACCAGTGTCGGCGAGCCCAGCTCGGGCACATCCAGCTGCAGTGTGCCGCGCAGGACCAGAATTTCATGCACGGCAGCGCCTTCGCCATGCAGCTGAACCGCGCCCGCGCCGGGCGCCCATGCGGCGCCGGGCGCCAGTTCGATCAAGCTGCTTTGGCCGACAGCGTCCCGATGCTGGGGATAGAGGCGTACACCGAGGGCCAGGTCTTGCCAGACGGCGTCGGCCTGGCGAAGCGTCGTCATGCCGGCACTTTCTGCGGCGCTTTGCGCGACGCGGGCCAGCAGACGTTGGCGCAGCGCACCGGCCACCGCAGACGGCGGCTCGATGGGCGCCAACTCGACGGCCAGCGCGGGCAGCAGGCCCAGGCCGGCGGCAGCTGCCACGCCGGGCAAAGTGTGCGGCTCAAAAGCCAAGTCAGCCGCGAGATCGGCCTGGGGACGTGCGTGATTGTTCATATCAATTTTGCGGAGGAGCGGGCCGAGGACGTTTGCGGTCCCAAGCATTTGCGCAGGGCCAACATAGCCCGGCGCAGATGAGACTTGACCGTGCCCAAGGGCAGGCCAATCTGGCTGGCGATTTCTTCATGGGTCAGGCCCTTGAAGAAGGCCAAAGCCACCAACTGACGCGGCACGGCGTCGAGTTGGGCCAAGGCTTGGTGCAACTGCTGATGGGTTTGCACGGCCTCCAGCAGGTCATGTGGATCGTCTGTGCCGCCTTCGGTCTCCGCGAGCGCGTCCATCGCTTCGCCCAGCGCATCGGCGGACACGGTGTTGGCCAAAACCCGGCGGCGCGCGCGCAAGGCATCAAGTGCACGGCTGCGCGCAATTGTCAGCAGCCAGGCCAAGGCGCTGCCGCGCAGGGCGTCAAACCGGGGTGCCTGGCGCCAAACCTGCCAGAAGCAGTCTTCGGTGACTTCTTCGGCAAGGCCTGGGTTGCGCACGATGCGCAGGGCCAGACCGTAGACGCGGCCAACGCAGGCGCGGTAAAGCGCGTCCAAGGCGGCCTCGTCCTGGTGCACGATGCGCGCCAGCCAGGCTTGCAGCTGCGGGTCGTCCGCGCTGGGCATGGGGCGTAGCGGCGCCAAGTCGACATCCGCGTGGGCGTCCTCCAGCATGGTGACGCTGTCTTGCGCGTCGACCAAGTCATCGATCTCACAGGGCTCGACGCCCCTGGAGCCCGACGGCTCAGCCGGGCCAGCGAAGTAAACCATGGCAATTACCAGGCAAGGTGTTTCCCGGGGCGCAACAGACCGTGACCGTCGGGGCAAGGCAAAAAATGGCCCGGCCGCCGCATTGTGCCGCCAAGTTGTGACGGCCCGAGCGGCCGTCGCTGCGGCCGGGCTTGTTGGGTCAGAGCTTGCATGGTGCGTAGGTTTGAAAGTGCGGGCCGCCCAGACGACAGCTTGGGCGGGGCGGAATGACTGCCGTCTCCCATCGCTACGCCGGCCGCGTTGATTTGGATGCAGGGTGGCTGAAAGAAAATATTTTGCCGCCAGGCCGGGTGACCACGCGCGCGCTCAAGGTCGTCATAGGCCGCTTGTGCGGTTCGTTTGGGTAGCCCACCTGAGCATTTGCTCAGGTCCTGGCCTGGGGCGATTGCCTGTCAGCGCATCACCGGGCCGGGCCGGGCCGGGCCTGTCCAGCTGGGGTTTGCGTTATGGCAAGCCCCACTCCAGCGGGAACGATCTCGGTAAGCCTTGCGACGCCTACCGCCGCAGCATGCCGACGCTGTACAAAAAGTAGGTCGAAATCCGAGGGGCCGCGCTTGAGCAGTGCCCCTCGTTCTTTGTGTTCAAGCCTTCTTGCCCGGCGCCTTCAGCAGCCCCTCGCAAGTCGCGCGCTGCTTGTCGGCGGTATCGAGCTTGCTGCAAATGCCGTCTAACTGCGTCTTCAAGCGGGCGATGTTCACGTCATGCTTGCCGTCGGCATTCCACTTGAGCAACGCGCTGCCGACGTTTTGCAGCGAGCGGGCACTGCGCTCGTAAAAACTGCCCTTGTCCTGCGCCGCTTCACTGAACAGTTGTGCGGCGGTCTTCTCAATGCGGGCGGCGTCTTGCGGCGCCAGCTCGGTCAGCGCGGCCATATAGCCCGAACCCCATTGCAGCCGCGTGGCCGGGCCTTCGCTTTTGTTGAAGCTTTCTTCATACCAGCGCAGCGCCTCGTCCTTGCGGCCCTGCTTTCTGGCATTGCCGCCAAGCTGGCTCATCAGGTAATAGGGCGAATGGCTCTTGGCCAAGCTGGCCTTGAGCAGCTCATCGCTGTCTTTCCACAGGCCGGCTTGGCCCAGCCAATGGGCCGCTGAGCTGATGACGGCTTGGCGCTCATAGCCATCGGTGATTTCGCGGTCGGCTTTGGCCGCGGCCGCCTTGACATCTTTGACCAAGGCGGCATTCAGCTTGGGTTGCAGCTCGGCTTTTGGCGTGTCCAAGCGGGCCAGACTGATGCGCGCACCCAGAGCGCCCAGTCGGTCGGCGCGCGACAAGCTGGTGTCGGCTTCCAGTCGCTTGAGCGCCACTTCGAACTCGCCGATCAGCTTGGCTCTGGCTGCGCCGACTTCGGGCGTTAGCGTTTTAACAATATCGGCCGCGCCGTTGCTCAGCACGTCCATCTGCGCACGCGATTCGGCCGGGTTAGCCAGCACGCTGCGCACCAATTCCGCCAGCTTGGCATCGGCCTTCAGCCCTTTGCCTTCATTGCTGGCACTCAAGGCCTTCAGCCACAGCCGGGTGGTGGTTTCGGCGTCAACGCCCTGGGACGCTGCAGCCAGCTGCGCCAACAAGGCCGGCAGCTCGGCCGCAGGCACCAGCTGCGACTCACCGGTTTCCCAGGAATAAGAGCCCAGCAAGCGCCATTCATTCGCGCTCAGTTGCTTGCCTGCCTTGGCGTCGGCCAAGACATCGCCAACGGGTCGGCCGCCGGCCAAGCCCAGCTGCAAGACCTTGATCACCTGCGGCGCATCGATCTCGCCGGGCAGGCGGGTGATCTCGCGGCCATCGGCGCTGAACAAAATCATCGTCGGGTAGCCGCGCACCTTGAAGCGGAGCCCAAGCTTTTGCGCCCCTGGTGCGTCGCCGTCGATATGCACCGGCACGATGGCCTGGGTCTGCTCGATGAAGTCTTGCCGGTTAAACAGCGTCGCCTTCAATTGATTGCAAGGCGGGCACCATTTGGCGCCCCAGTACAGCAGCACCGGCTTCTTCTCTGAGCGAGCTTGGGCAAAGGCTTTTTCGATATCGGCGTCGGCATTGGCGGCTTGCCAGGCGACGCTCGCGGTGGCCGCCGCATGAACGGCAGGCACTTGGCAAAACAGGGCGGCCAGGCTGAGGGCGGCGGCGGCGGTGGCCGTGCGGGGAGTCGACAAATGGAGCTTCATGCGCGTGTCCAGGCGACCCGGCTCGGGCCACCTTTTGAAGAATGAATGGTCGCGCCATTGTGCGGCCTGGCGCAAGCGTTCGATATACGGAGAACAGCTGAGCTTCTTCGGGGCAGAGGCACTGTGAGGGTTAGCCGAACCTTCTGGGTCTTGTGTGGAGGGCTGGAATTGGAAGGCCACAAGATGCGCGGCGCCGTCACTCCGTTGATGGCTCTTCCGCTGACTCGCGCTCAGACCACCACACCACGACCGCGTCCACAGCGCTGAAACTTTGGCCTGCATGGGTCAGGCGCTTTGCTTAGGAGCCTGAACTGAGCAATCACGTCAATCACGCCAATGACGTCGGTGAGTTGCTGGGCAGGGTGCAAGCTACGGTGATGAAGATCGGCCCCTGCACTCGTGTTGCGGCGACCATGGTGTCTAGCCCGCCCTTGCCAACTCCAGCCCCAGCATGGCCCGCTTGGTCTGCGGCCCCCAGCGGTATTCGCCAAACTCCGCATTCGCCCGTATTACCCGATGGCAGGGGATCAAATAGGCAATCGGATTGGCCGCCACGCAACTCGCCACCGCGCGCACCGCCTTGGGCGCACCGACCAGCTGCGCCAACTGCCCATAGGACAGGACCTGCCCCTCGGGCACCGCCATCAAGGCCTGCCAAACCTTCAAACGCAGCGGTGTGCCCGACAAGGCCAGGCCGATCGGTCGGCGCGGACCCAGGCCCTGCATGCGGCGTTGCAGTTCGGTGACGATGGGGGCCAGCTCGGCGGCATCTTCCCGCCACTGCGCTTGAGGCAGCTTGGCGGCCGCGTCGGCCACCAATTGCGCCGGTGTGGCGCCGCGAGTGAACACCAGCGCCACCACCCCGCGCTGGCTGGCCGCCAGCCAAATCGGGCCCAGCAAAGTGTCCGCACAGGACCAGTGCAGCGTCAAACCCGCCCCGCCGGCCTTGAACTCGCCCGGCGTCATGCCGTCCAGTCCGACAAAAAGATCATGCAGCCGCGACGGCCCGGACAGGCCGGCGCCCCAGGCCGCCGTCATCACCGATTCGGCCTGCGCCAAGCTTTGCTTGGCCCGGTCCAAGGCCAGCGCCTGGCTGAACTCCTTGGGCGTCACGCCCGCCATGCCGACAAAGCTGCGCTGAAAGTGAAACGGGCTGAGGCCGGCCTCATCGGCCAAGGTCTGCAGCGGCACCGGCGCTTCAGCCACAGCCAGCCGCTCGATGGCGCTGCGAATGCGTTGGTAGCGCGTGTTCATGGTGAAAACTTAAGCATGGCGGCCGTCCTGAGCTGCTGTGAATGGCCGCGATTGTCAGCGCCGCTCGGTTCAGCCGCCACCCGTTTCTTGCGCCACTTGCGCCACTTGCGCCTGTTCGGCCTCGACCGCGCTGTTCAGCTCCTAGCGGGCCGGCGCGGCGTTCATGACAAGCGTGTGGCTCCGGTCAGCTCGCAGCCATAGACGGCATTGCGCAGCGCGGCGATGGCCTCGTAGCGTGTGAAGGTCTTGCGCCAGGCCAGCACCACGCGCCGCGTCGGCACCGGTGCGGCAAAGCGCACATAACGCAGATGCGGCTGCTCCTCCTTGGGCACGCTCAGGGCCGGCACCACCGTCACGCCCATGCCCGAAGCGACCATGTGTTTGATGGTCTCCAGTGAGCTGCCCTCGAAGCTCTTGCGGATGCCCTCGGCATCACTGGAGAAGCGCGCGAACTCGGGGCAGACTTCCAGCACATGGTCGCGAAAGCAGTGGCCGGCGCCCAAAAGCAGCATGGTTTCTAGCTTGAGCTCCTCGGCGCTGACTTCGCTGCGGGTGGCAAAGGGGTGGCCGGCCGGCACGGCGATCATGAAGTCCTCGTCATACAGCGGCGCCACCGCCAAGCCGGTGTCGGGAAAGGGTTCGGCCAGCACCGCGCAATCGAGCTCGCCGGTGCGCAGCATTTCCAGCAACTTGACGGTGAAGTTCTCTTGCAGCATCAGCGGCATCTGCGGGTAGCGTTCGATCACGCCCTTGACCAGCGCCGGCAGCAGATAGGGGGCAATGGTGTAAATCAGCCCCAGCCGCAAGGTGCCGGCCAACGGGTCTTTGCCACGCTTGGCAATCTCCTTGATGGCGCTGGCCTGCTCGAGCACCGATTGCGCCTGCCGCACGATCTCGCCGCCCAGCGGCGTTACGCTGATCTCGCTGGCACCGCGCTCGAAGATGCGCACGTCCAGCTCCTCTTCGAGCTTCTTGATCGCCACGCTGAGCGTCGGCTGTGACACATGGCAGGCCTCGGCGGCGCGGCCAAAGTGGCGCTCGCGGGCGACGGCAACGATGTAGCGCAACTCGGTCAAGGTCATGCGGACTCTCCTCCTGGGCTTGCATTGTGCTTGGCATTGGATGACCCGCCCTAGAACAAACCCTCGGGGGCCCGGCTACACTGCGGCCAAATTGGCGGGCCGGGCAAGTTTTGCGCGACCCGAGATCAGTGGACCGAGGTGACACCATGACCGAACGCAAACCGATGAGCTTGCAGCGCCTGCTCGATATGCATGCCAGCGGCGACAAGATTGCCATGCTGACCTGCTATGACGCCGCTTTTGCCAGCCTGCTGGACGACGCCGGCGTCGACGTGATGCTGGTCGGCGATTCACTCGGCAATGTCTTGCAGGGTCAGACCAGCACCGTGCCGGTCAGCCTGGACGAGATGGTTTATCACACCCGCTGCGTGGCACGCGGCCGCAAGAGTGCCTGGATCATTGGCGATCTGCCTTTCGACAGCTACCAGGCATCGCCGCAAGAGGCGTGGAAGAGCGCAGCGGCGCTGTTCAAGGCCGGCGCGCACATGGTCAAGCTCGAAGGCGGCGGCTGGACCGCGCCGGTGGTGCGCTTCCTGACCGAGCGCGGCATTCCCGTCTGCGCGCACTTAGGGCTAACGCCGCAGACCGTCACCATGCTGGGCGGCTACAAGGTGCAAGGGCGTGAGGACGCTGCGGCGGCGCTGATGAAGCGCCAAGCGCAGGAGCTGGTCGAGGCCGGCGCGCAAATGCTGGTGCTGGAAATGGTGCCGTCCGCGCTCGCGTCGGAGTTGACGCAGACGCTGGGCATCCCGGTCATCGGCATCGGCGCCGGTGTTGGCTGCTCGGGCCAGGTGCTGGTGCTGCATGACATGCTGGACGTCACGCCGGGCCGGCGCCCGCGCTTCGTCAAGAACTTCATGCAGGGCGGTGCCGGCTCGGTGCAAGAGGCGGTGCGGCGTTATGTCGGCGAGGTCAAGGCGCAGACCTTCCCGCAAGACGAGCTGCATGGATATTGAGCGGCTCGGTGCATATGCAAATCATCCACACGATCGCTGAGCTTCGCCAAGCTCTGGCCGGCAATTTGAATCGTGCTTTTGTCCCCACCATGGGCAGCCTGCACGACGGCCATTTGGCCTTGGTACGCCAGGGTCGGGCCGCCGTCGGTGCGACCGGCTTGGTGGTCGCCAGCATCTTCGGGTTGAGGCAGTCGGAGACGTCGTAGATGTCGAAGGGATTGGTGCCGTTGGGGCCGAAGTCCTT
>NZ_JANNMI010000218.1:0-9804 GCF_031397715.1 Roseateles sp. | reverse complement strand
GCCGTCCATTTGGCCCCGTCTTTTTGCCCCATAGCCGGGCTACGGGGCTGCAAATCCGGCACCAACTGTCCTGGCTGAGGCCGATTCTCGCTATCGCCGCCTTCTGCCGCCCGGGCTCCTAGCTTCATGCGCAAGTCCGCGAGCCGATGAGGTTCAATTCAGCCAGAAAGCGCAGGCTTTCGCTCAAAACCGCGCGGTGCTCTGCGGGCGCCGGCAAGTCAAGATCGCTGGCAACTTGCTGCTCGATTTCGGCACCGGACAAAGGCCCCGTTTCCAACGCCATCAGCGCCGCCGCACTGAGGCTGTCCAGCAACAAGGTCTGCCCCGTGCCTTGATCAAACAGTAACCATTCAGTGCCGAAATTCCGCCAACTCAGGCGAGTCAATTCGCCCAACTGCCAAATCATGCTCGGAGGCGTCTCAACAGTGATGTGCAAACTCAATGGCTGTGCAAACCCAAGGGGTCAAGCCAGGTTTTCCAAGTAGCCTTTGAAGAAGGCCAGTGCCGCCACCCGCTTTGTGGTGTCGGTGTAGAGCGCTACAACTTCGGCGGGCTTGTAAGGGAAGCTAGCAGGCATGGCCTTGGCATTGAGATAGGCCGCAATCCAATGCGCCATGTCTTGGCTGGCGTACCGGTTCGTCATCGCAAACAAGCCGGTGTTTGCATAGGCGGCTCCCGAACCAAACACGGTCTTGACCAGCGCAGTTGGAGTGACCCCCGCTGGCCATGTGTTCAATGGCGTCGGCACGGCCACAACACCGGGCTTGGGTGTCACGGCCGGTGCTGCCGCGCCCCAATAGGCAACACCCTTACCGCCTGCGGTGACTTTGGTGATATTGGGCCCGAAGCTGTGAGCGGCCGACTGCACGCCCGACACGGTGCACATCACATCCTTGCCGGTGCCATTTTTGCAGACGAAGACAGTCGATTGAGTTTGCGCCAGCGCGCCAATGGGAGTCAATGCAGCCAGGGTCGCCGCGCCGGTTCCGGCGCCCTTGAGCAGCAGGCGGCGCCGCACCAGAGCGTCAGCGGACAACAGTGCCGCCGCTGACTCCGCTGGCGAAGAAGTAACTGACTGCGATGACTGCTTGTTCATTCTTGACCTCGATTCGACCGAATTCATGACCCCTGCCGCGGTTCTGCCCACCGAAGGGGTTGGTTAAGCGCGTGATCCGCTCGGGCCATGTGCACGCGCATGGCTCGCCCATTCCTAGATTGCCAGATTAGACAACAAAGCAGAGCAAATACTGCCAACCCGTCACCCCCTGTATCAGGGGTGTTGTGTTGTCATACCGCGTGCTCCTTGTACGGCGGCCGCAAATTGGTAACTTGCCCGTTTTTGCTGTCGTTTATGCTCGGCGCATGAACAAGCCCAAGCCCTTTTCGATGATCCGCGAGTTTCATCTCGCCGATTGGTTTACCTTGGCGAACTCGTTTGCCGGCATGGGCGCGCTGTTCTCGGTGATGACTTTTTTACAGACCGGCGAGGTCCGGCATATCTATTACGCCTGCGCGCTGATTCCGCTGGCCTTTGTGTTTGATGTCTTGGACGGCAGCGTGGCGCGCTGGCGCCAGCAGTCGTCGACGCTGGGGCGGGAATTGGACTCGCTGGCGGATGTGATCTCGTTCGGCGTGGCGCCGGCCGCGATTGCCTATGCTTGCGGCATGCAGGGCTTGTTTGACCGCATCGTGCTGGTGTTTTTCGTCGCTTGCGGCGTTTCGCGGCTGGCGCGTTTCAATGTGACGGCCGAGGCGCTCAGCGAAGGTGGCGACAAGGTCAAGTACTTTGAGGGCACCCCAATACCGACGTCCTTGGTGCTGGTGATCGTGATGTGGATCGCGGCCGCACAGGGCGCATTGGGCGATCAACTCTGGTTCGGCAGCGTGGAGATCGCCGGCTTCTACCTGCACCCCTTGGTGCTGATGTACGCCATTTCAGGGGCCTTGATGGTCAGCCGCATCCGCGTCCCCAAGTTCTGATCCGGCCAGCAGAAAAAGAAGAGTCCGGACGCCGACCACGGCATCCGGACTGATCACGCTGGCTGGTCCGGCTAGGCCTGGACTGGCTGGCTTGGGGCCCTCGTCGGCATCCCCCTCCTGTCGTTGTGGCCCAATTATGAAAATTTGGTTCTAGGGTGGTCTTGGTGTTTGCCCTGATTTGGGCGATCTACGCGCCTTCTGTAGGGCGGCCTTGGGTCAGCGCTTGATCCAATACTTCCACCCAATGCCGAACCGGCGTGGACGTACCGCTTTGCAGATGTTGGATGCAGCCGATATTGGCCGAAACGATGGTCTGGGCCTGCAAGGGCGCCAGTGTCAGCAGTTTTTGGTCGCGCAATTGCTTGGCGAGTGTGGGTTGCAGTACCGAGTAGGTGCCGGCGGAGCCGCAACAAAGGTGGCTGTCGCAGCCGGCCAGCTGCACCTCAAAGCCCAGTTCGCGCAAGCCTGACTCGACGCCGCCACGCAGTTGCTGGCCATGTTGCAAGGTGCAGGGCGGGTGATAGGCGAGCTTGTGCAGCGTTTTTGCATTCAGCAGCAAGGGCTTCAGCCGCGGCACAAGTTCGGGCAGCAATTCGCTCAGGTCGCGCGTGAGGGCGCTGAGCTTGGCCGCCTTGGCGGCATAGGCGGGGTCGTCGCGCAGCGCGTGGCCGTATTCCTTGACCGTCACGCCGCAGCCCGACGCATTCATCACCAGCGCTTCGATCTTGCCGGCCGCGGTCAGCCCTTCGACCAGGGGCCACCAAACGTCGATATTGCGCCGCATATCGGCCAGCCCGCCGGCGTGGTCGTTCAGATGACTGCGGATGGCGCCGCAGCAGCCGGCTCCTTCAGCCACCAGGGTCTGGATGCCGGCGGCGTCCAGCACGCGGGCGGTCGCGCTATTGATATTGGGCGCCATGCTGGGCTGTACGCAGCCAAGCAACAAGCCCACCTTGCGCGGGTGGCTGCGCGTCGGCCAGTCATGTGCGCGCGCGCCCGCCGGGGCCGGCACTTTGTCCTTCAGGCTGGCAGGCAGCAGCGGCCGCAGCAGCTGGCCCAGTTTCATGGCGGGCTTGAAGACCGGCGATGTCAGACCCTCTTTCAGCAGCCAGCGCACGCTACGCTCCTGCAGGGGTCGCGCGACCTTGGCCTCGACAATGCCGCGGCCGATCTCCAGCAACTGCCCGTACTGCACGCCCGAAGGGCAGGTGGTTTCGCAGTTGCGGCAGGTCAGGCAGCGATCCAGATGCAGCTGGGTGCTGCGCGTCGGCTCGGCGCCTTCCAGCACCTGCTTGATCAGATAAATGCGCCCGCGCGGGCCGTCCAGCTCATCGCCTAGCAGCTGGTAGGTCGGGCAGGTGGCAGTGCAAAAACCGCAGTGCACGCAGCGGCTGAGGATGGCCTCGGCCTCGGCGCCGACAGCCGTGCCTTGAAATTCGGGGGCGAGTTGGGTTTGCATCAGCGCAGGCGGTAGCCGTGGTCAGAGTTCGTCATAGAGCCGCCCCGGGTTGAAGATGCCCTGCGGGTCGAAGGACTTCTTCAACTCGCGGTGAATGCGCAGCAGCGGCGCCGACAGTGGGGTAAAGGCGCCGCCACTTTTGTCGGCGCCGCGGAACAAGGTGGCATGGCCGCCCGCCTTGGTGGCCAACTCACGGATCGCGTTCGCCGCCAGCGGCGTGGCCACCCAGCGCTGCGCGCCGCCCCATTCGATCAGCTGCTCGCCGTGCAAGCTCAGCGCCGGCGCGGTTTGCGGCAAGGACAAGCGCCACAGCTTGGCCCCGCCTTCGACGGCGCGCGCCGCACCCAGAAAGTACTCGTCGCTGTGGTCGCGCAGGCCGGCCCAGAAGGGCGCGGCCAATTCGGCCTCGATCAGCTCGCCGCCCAGCGCTTGGGCAGCTGAGTGCACGGCCGCCCGCGCGCCGGCCAAGCGCAACAGCAAGGCGCCGTCCCACCAGGCGCTGGCATTGATGGGCAGCGGCTGGCCGCCCCAGCGGTTCAGCTGGTTCAGCGCCTGCTCCTGGCCGAGCTCGAAGCGCAGCGTGGCCTGCGCCTTCGGCGCCGGCAGCACCTTCAGCGAGACCTCCAGCAACAGGCCCAGAATGCCCATCGAGCCGGCCATCAAACGGGACAGGTCATAGCCGGCAACGTTCTTGATCACCGTGCCGCCAAAGCTCATCGCCTCGGCGCTGCCGTTCAGCATCGTCACGCCCAGCACATGCTCGCGCAAGGCGCCCATGCTGGCCCGCGCCGGGCCGCTCAGGCCTGCGGCCACCATGCCACCAACCGTGCCGCGTCCGCCGAAGCGCGGCGGCTCAAAGGCCAGCCGCTGGCCCTGCTGCGCCAGCAGTTGCTCCAACTCGATGATGGGCGTGCCGGCCTTGACGGTCACCACCAATTCACTCGGCTCATAACTGCTGACGCCGCTGTAGCCGCCCATCTCCAGCAGCTCGCCGCTGGGCGTTTGGCCGTAGAAGGCCTTGCTGCCGTGGCCGCGAATTTCCAGCTTGGCACCACGCGCGGCCGCGCTCTTGATCTGGTCCTGCAGTTGGCTGATCGGCATCGCTCAGAATCTCGGCAGGTCGGGATGCGCCAGCAGGCCGCGGCTGACATGCATGCGGCCGTACTCGGCGCAGCGGTGCAGGGTCGGGATCACTTTGCCGGGATTGAGCAGGCCTTGCGGGTCGAAAGCCAGTTTCACCGCATGCATCTGCGCCAGCTCGGCAGGAGAAAACTGCACGCACATCGAGTTCAGCTTCTCGATGCCGACGCCATGCTCGCCCGTCACCGTGCCGCCCAAAGCGACGCTGGCTTCCAGAATTTCGGCACCGAATTCCTCGCAGCGCCGCAGCTGATCCGGGTCCTTGGCGTCGAACAGAATCAGCGGATGCAGATTGCCGTCGCCGGCGTGGAAGACATTGGCGCAGCGCAGCTGGTATTTTTTCTCCATCTCGGCAATCGCCAGCAAGATATCGGCCAGGTTCTTGCGCGGAATGGTCGAGTCCATGCACATGTAATCGGGGCTGATGCGGCCCGAGGCGGGAAAAGCGTTCTTGCGCCCGCTCCAGAATTTCAGCCGTTGCGCCTCGTCCGCGCTGACCTCGCAGTGTGTCGCCCCGCTGGCCATCAAGACCGCCTGCATCTGCTCGATTTCCTCGGCCACTTCTTCGGCCGTGCCGTCGCTCTCGCATAGCAAAATGGCGGCGGCGTCGAGGTCATAGCCGGCGTGCACAAAGTCCTCCACCGCCGCGGTCATCGCCTTGTCCATCATCTCCAGGCCGGCCGGGATGATGCCGGCGGCGATGATATTGGCGACGGCCGCGCCGGCTTTGCGGACGTCATCAAAGCTGGCCATCACACAGCGCGCCAAGCTGGGTTTGGGAATCAACTTGACCGTTACTTCGGTGATCACGGCCAACATGCCCTCGCTGCCGACCATCAGGCTGAGCAGATCCAGGCCGGCCGCGTCCAAGGCCTGCGAGCCGAATTCGACCGCCTCGCCTGCCATGGTGAAGCCCCGCACACGTAGAACGTTATGCAAGGTGAGGCCGTACTTGAGGCAATGCACGCCGCCGGAGTTTTCGGCCACATTGCCGCCGATGGTGCAGGCGATCTGGCTGCTCGGGTCGGGGGCGTAATACAGGCCGTGCGCTGCCGCCGCTTCCGAAATCGCCAGATTGCGCACGCCGCATTGCACGCTGGCGGTGCGGGCCACCGGATTGACCTGGATGATCTGCTTGAATTTGGCCAGGCCCAAGGTGACGCCCAGGGCATGCGGCATCGCGCCACCCGACAAGCCGGTGCCGGCACCGCGCGCCACCACCGGCACTTGCAACTGGTGACAGATGCGCAGCACGGCGCCAACTTGGGCCTCGGTTTCCGGCAGCGCCACCAGCAAAGGCCGCTGCCGGTAGGCGGTCAGGCCGTCGCACTCATAGGGTGCGGTGTCTTCACCATGCCAGAGCAGGGCATGTGCCGGCAACTCCGCTGCCAAGGCCTGCACCACCCGAGCCTGCGCGTGGGCACGCTGGGCGGGGTCAACCACACTAGTTGCCAATGCTGTATTCAAGCGCTTCCTCCTGAGCTGGATTGACTGTAACTGCCCCGCCTTGCGGTCCGCTGAACGCGGCCTCAGAGCTTGCGTTTGGCGGCGGGGCTTTTGGCGGCCGGCTTGGGCGCCAGGCTTTTGGCCACTTGGCCGGCGACGGCTCCGGGCACGGCGCCGGCCTTGCGCAAGGTGTCACCGGCCACGTCGAGCGACTGCTTGACGATGCTGCCGGCCAGATGCTTGGCCGCGTCGGAGGTCGAGTCCTTCATGGCGTTGGCCGCCAATTGGGTGAATTGCTGGCTCAGCGCGCCCCACCATTGCAGCGGGTCGACGGCGCCCACTGCCGGCGGCTTGGCATCACTGTCGCTGGGGACGGGGGCTGATTGCGGCGCTGGCGCAGGCGGTTCCGCCGCCTTCACCTCGGGCGCCAAGCCCGGCCAAGTGGCGGCTGCGGGCACTTGCAGCGCCTCGCTCAGCTGTTCCAAAGGCACGTTCATCGACTTCAAGGTCGCCAGCGTCATCTTCTGCACTTCCAGCGCCTGGATGGTGGCGCCCAACATGCGGGCGTTTTGCTCCAGCCAGAACTGCACGGTGCGCAACTCATCAATGCGCTTGCCTAATTCCTCAGGGTTCAGCGTTGGTGCCACCCATTGACCGACGCCGGGCATGGCCGCGCCGGCGCCCTTCATCAGCCCCTGCAAAAAATCAAAGCCAGGGACGAATTTGCTGAAACTGTTGTCGGCCATATAGGTTCCTTGGGTCGGTCTTGTCGGGTGGGGGGGAGGCGCTTGAATGGTACGCCGCCGACCATTAAAGCGCAGATCGCTTGGGCGCTGGATGCAGTTGTTCGACAACAAAGCCGCGTTGACTCAATTGTTTCAGCAGCGATTGCGGCCCGCTGAGGTGCAGGGCGCCGACCGCCGCCAGCACGGACTGCCCTTGCGCATGGCGAGCCGCTATGGCGGCGGCCAGTCCCGGGTTGCGGGCGTCGTTGAGGCGGATGAAATCGGCGCGGTCCTGTGCGTCCTCCACACAGTCGCACCAGCGCGCATAGTTCTGCATCGTTGCCAAGTCACCTTGCTCCCAGGCCTGGGCCAGGCGTTTCATGATGGGCCGCACACGCCCCTGTTCGAGTTGCGCCAAGCCCTTGTCCAGGCTCAGCAAGGCCAGCTTCGCTTCGCTGGGGATCAGCGCCTGCTGCTGGCTGGCGGCGTCCTCCAGGCCGATGATGGGTAGGCCATGTTGGCGCGCCCAGAGGCTGAGCAGCAGTTCCTGGCCAAAGCTGGGGTCGAGGCCGTCCCAGCGCGCCGCCAACACCGTGTAAGTACTCAGTTCCATCAGCGGATGCTGACCCGCCAGCGCCTCAGGCGGCAAGCAGGCGCCGCGCGCCTGGGCGTCCAGGCGTTTGCGCAGCGCCGGGCCGAGCTTGAGCTGGGGCGCATGTGCGGGCGGCTGACTCAAGACCTGCAAGGTGGCGGCATCGCTGAGGTCCAACTCCAGGGCCAACAGGTCAACGCGCTCAAGCGCCGCCCGCAGCTTGGGCCCGGGGTAGGCCCATTCCGGCCGGCCGATATGCAGGCTGCCAAAAACATAGGACTCGCGCCCGTCGCGGCTGATGCGGTACAGCAGGCCGCGGTCTGGCGCCTGCTGGCTCCAGGCTTGGGCCTGAGCTGGGGTCGCCTGCACTGGCGGCGCAGGGCAGTTTGTTGCCGACAAGGCCTGGCCAAGCAGGCCCCAAGTCAAGCTGATGACGCCAAGCTGCCTCCAAACCATCATCGCTGTGCCCGGATATGCAATTTGCCGTCCTCCTGCCTGAAGTCCAGCTTGGACAAGATGTCCATCCCCAGCAGCGGCGCGCCCAGGGCCGGCAAGACCGTCACGGCCAAGCGCTCGGCCTGTACGCCGCCTCTGAGGCTGATGTCAGCACGGGCCCGGAAGCCCTGCGTGATGCCGGCGGCGGTGTGCGAGCTGACACGCGCCTCGGCCACCAAGCCGGCGCGCTCGGCCAAGGCTTGCGGCAAGGCGGTGCCGGTGGCGCCGGTGTCGACCAGAAAGTCCACCGCCACGCCGTTGACGGCGCCCGGCCAGTGGAAATGCCCGTCGGGGCCGCGACTGAGCGTGATTTCGGCGCCGGCGATCGAAATCAGGCTTTGGCTGCGCTGATGCTCCCAGGCCTTGAAGCCGAGAAACACCGCCAGCAGAATCAGCAGCCAGATGGTCAGCAGTTTGAAGTTGTGCGGCAGTTCTTTGTTCATGCCGCTAGCTTGCCATGAACTTGGCTTGCTACTGCTTGAAGCCAATCGAACGCCGATTGCGTACCAGGGGTTTGACGCGGTGCTCGGCCTCCAGCTGGGCCAGGAATTCATCCGCCGTCAGCGTCTCGCCGAGGATCTCGATCTGCTGGCGCACGGCCGCGAAGTCGCCCGGCGTCAAGGCGTCCAGGGCGCCCAAACGCTGCAATTGATCGGCATCCAGCGACAGCCTTTCATCGCCCAAGGCCTCACGCAGAAACATCCGCTGGCGCTGCTCGGCGCTCAGCGGCTTGAAACCGATTTTGAAGGCAAAGCGGCGCAGCGCCGCCTCGTCCAGGTCCTCGAACAGATTGGTGGTGCAGATGAAGATGCCGGCAAAGCGCTCCATGCCGGCCAGCATTTCATTCACCTCGGAGACCTCGTAATTGCGCTCGGCCATGCGCCGGCTACGCAAGAAGCTGTCGGCCTCGTCGAGCAGCAGGACAGCGTTCTCGGCCGCGGCGGCCTCGAACATGCGGGCCATATTCTGCTCGGTCTCGCCGACGAATTTGCTGGATAAATCACTCGCCTGCTTGACCATCAGCGGCCGCCCCAGGGACTGGGCAATATGCTCGGCCAAGGCGGTCTTGCCGCTGCCCGGCGGGCCGTAGAAACACAGATTGCCGCAACCGCGCTTTTCCAAAGCGGCAACGATGCGCGGGATCTCGAAACGCGACTCGCAGTTCAGCAGGTCCAACGCGTATTGGGTGACGACGGGGCGAGCCAGCCGCTCGCGGCTGCGCTGGCCCAGCGCCTTGTCGGCGTTTTCGAGCTGGCGCTCGATCATCCGCTCGCAATCATCGGCCTTGCCGGCCAGTTGAGCGAAGCGCACGGCGGTGCGAATCTGTGCCGGCGTCAGACCGCGCCGCTCGGCCAGCTTGGCGGTGAATTCGGGGCTGACCTGTACCTCGGCCAGCGCCTTGGTGACCAGCCCTAAGCGGGCGCCGGGTGGCGGCGATTTCAGCTCCAGATGGTATTGAAAGCGGCGCCTGAAAGCCGGGTCGATCTGCTCGATGCGGTTGGTGATCCAGATCACCGGCACCGGGTTGGTCTCCAGGATCTGGTTGACCCAGGCCTTGCCGCTGACCGAGCCCGAGGCCGGCGCGTCCAGGGCCGAATCCATGCGGGCGATCAGCTGGGCGGTGTCGCTGGACAGCGGCGGGAAGACATCCTCAACCTCGTCGAACAGCAGGGCGACGTTCTCGCTCGCCTTCAGGAACACCTGGCTGATCTGCAGCGAGCGGTAGCGGTCGCGGCCGGACAGTGAGTTGCCTTCGCGGTCGGCATATTCGACCTCGTAAAGATCCAGTCCGGCGGCTTGTGCCGCGACCTTGGCCAGCTCTGTCTTGCCGGTGCCGGGCGGGCCGTAGAGCAGCACATTGACGCCGGCCTCATGGCGCAGCACGGCATTGCCGAGCAAGGTGACTAGCACTTTCAGGTCGTCGGCGACGAACTGAAAGTCGTCGGCGCTCAAGAGGCTGCGCGAGG
>NZ_JANNMI010000257.1:0-5564 GCF_031397715.1 Roseateles sp. | reverse complement strand
CGCGACCGGCTCTACATCGACACCATGCAACAGGTCTACTCAAATGTCAGCAAGGTGATGGTTGAGTCCCGCAATGGCAGCAATTTGCTGCATTTGCCACTGGATCGCTTGATGCAAGCAGCCGGTTCCGTGACGGCCACTGCGCCGGTCGCCACCGCGCAGCCTGCGGCCGAGACTACTGCGCCGGCGCCTGCCAACGATGTGCGTGCACGCGACGGCTTGCGTAGCCGCGACGGCCGCTGAGAATAGGGAGTTTTGAAATGAATCGAATTGTTTCTATCGTCGTTGGCTTGCTGGTTGCGCTCATGTTGGCAAGCTCGATGGTGTTCATCATTGATCAGCGTCAGTTTGCGGTTGTCTATGCTTTGGGTGAAATCAAAGAAGTTATCACCGAACCAGGCTTGAAGTTTAAGTTGCCGCCTCCGTTGCAAAATGTGGTGTTGCTGGATCGTCGCGTTCAGACCTTGGATAGCAATGAATCTAAGCCCATCTTTACGGCCGAAAAGAAGAGTCTGGTGATCGACTGGCTGGTGAAATGGCGTATCGCAGAGCCACGTCAGTTCATTCGAAACAACGGAGCCGACATGCGTAACGTCGAGAATCGATTGAGCCCGATCGTGCAGGCGGCCCTGAACGAAGAGGTCACTCAGCGCACGGTGCAGGGCGTCTTGTCGACCGAGCGGGACGCTGTGATGAACGGCGTTCGCAAGCGGCTTGAGGTTGAGGCGAAGCAGTTCGGTATTGAGATCGTGGATGTTCGCGTCAAGCGGGTTGACTTTGCTGCGTCCATCACGGACTCGGTTTACCGCTTGATGGAATCGGAGCGTAAGCGTGTCGCCAGTGAATTGCGCTCGACGGGTGCGGCTGAGAGTGAAAAGATTCGTGCCGACGCTGATCGCCAGCGTGAGGTGATCGTGGCGGAAGCGTACCGGGACGCTCAAAAAGTAAAAGGCGAGGGTGATGCCAAGGCGTCGGCCTTGTACGCAGAAGCCTTTGGACGCGACCCACAGTTCGCGCAGTTCTATCGCTCTTTAGATGCGTACCGTGCGAGCTTTCGTAGCAAGACGGACGTGATGGTGCTTGATCCGAGTAGCGATTTCTTCAAAGCGATGCGGGGCTCGGGAGCCTCTGGCGCTGCGCCGGCTGCAGCGCGCAAGTAGAAGCTCGGGCTTTGTCTCTTGGCTGAAACCTTGTTCTTGGCCTTTGGTCTGATGCTGGTGATTGAAGGTGTGCTTCCCTTCATCAGTCCGACCGCCTGGCGGCAGGTGTTCGCCCGCATGTTGGCCATGAGCGATGGGCAGATACGGTTCATCGGCCTGTGCAGCATTGCGGTCGGTGTGTCTGCATTGTTGTTTGTGTAGAGATCAGCGATTCCTTCCCGAGACCTAGCATTTACCCCCGGTACAATGCCGTTTTAATCCGGACCCACTACCAACATGGCTTCTGCTTGGCTGCTGCCTGAGCACATTGCCGATGTGCTGCCTTCGCAGGCTAGACGCATCGAGGAACTCCGCCGCGAACTATTGGACATGGCCCGCAGCTATGGCTGCGAGTTGGTGATGCCGCCGCTGCTGGAGCATCTGGAATCACTGCTGTCCGGCACCGGCCATGCACTTGATTTGCAGACCTTCAAGCTGGTTGATCAGCTGTCTGGCCGCAGCCTGGGCTTGCGCGCCGACACCACGCCGCAGGCCGCCCGCATCGATGCGCATTTGCTGAACCGAACCGGCGTTACACGCCTGTGCTATTGCGGCCCGGTGCTGCACACGCGCCCGGCTGGTTTGCAGTCGACACGCGAACCCTTGCAGTTCGGTATCGAAATCTTTGGCCATGCCGGACTTGAGGCCGACCTTGAGGTGCAGGAAATGGCCTTGGACGCCGTTCAGCGCGCCGGTTTGACCCACACGACGCTGGATCTGGGCGACGCCCGCCTGGTGCGCGGTGTGCTCGGCGACGTGGCATTGAATGCGACGGCGATGCAGGATTTGGTCGCTGCGCTGGCGACCAAGGATGCCGCGGCGTTGAATGATTTGGGTCAAGCCTTGCCTGCGGTTGTTCGCCAAGGCTTGCAAAACCTTTTGTCTCTGTATGGCGGCGTCGAGGTCCTGACTTTGGCGCGCCAGCAGTTGCCTTCGCACCCCTTAATCACCTCAGCCCTGGATGACCTGCAATTTTTGGCCGCCCATTTGCAGCAGACTCATGCGGGTATTCGGCTCGGCTTTGACTTGGCTGATCTGACTGGCTACGCCTACTACAGTGGGGTTCGATTCGCGCTTTATGCCGAAGGTTCCAGCGATGCCGTCCTGCGCGGCGGGCGCTACGACGAGGTCGGCGCCGTGTTTGGCCGCCGCCGCCCGGCCGTCGGGTTCAGCCTCGATTTGAAGACGCTTGAAGCCTTAAGTCCGCCGACACCGTTGCGCGCCGCTGTCAGGGCGCCCTGGGGTGAGGCGGCGGGTTTGCGTGCGGCAGTGCGTGAATTGCGCGCAGCCGGCGAGACGGTGGTGTGCGTCTTGCCGGGGCACGAGCATGAAGGTGATGAATTCAACTGCGACCGCGAGTTGGTGCAGCTTGACACTCAGTGGGTGCTGCGCGCGCTTTGAGCCGCAGCTCACCCAAGAATTTAATTTTTTGATCATCGGGTAGTCAAAATGAATAGCGAAATTGCGCGCGGCCGTAATGTGGTCGTAGTGGGCACCCAGTGGGGTGATGAAGGCAAGGGCAAGGTTGTTGATTGGATGACCGACCACGCGCAGGGCGTGGTGCGCTTCCAGGGCGGCCATAACGCCGGCCATACCCTGGTGATCAAGGGCATCAAGACCGCCTTGCAACTGATTCCCTCGGGCATCATGCGCGACGGCATTGCCTGCTATATCGGCAACGGCGTGGTGGTCGATCCGACCCATTTGTTGAGCGAGATCGCGCGCCTGGAAAAAGCCGGCGTCGAGGTGCGTTCGCGTCTCTTCATCAGCGAGTCCTGCCCCTTGATCCTGCCCTTCCATGTGGAGGTGGACAAGGCGCGCGAGCTACTTCGCGAAAGCAGCGGCGCCGGCAAGATCGGCACCACCGGCAAGGGCATCGGCCCGGCCTACGAGGACAAAGTCGCGCGGCGCGCGTTGCGCGTGCAGGATCTGAAGCACCCGGACCGCTTCGCCAAGAAGCTGCGTGAGTTGCTGGCCCTGCACAACTTCGCGCTGACCGGCTATCTGAACGCCCCAGCGCTGGATTTTCAGCCCATCTTCGATCAGGCGATGAAGATGGCCGAGATCATCAAGCCGATGATGGCCGATGTCGGTTACCTGATTCACAAGGCCCATCAGGCCGGCGCCAACATCCTGTTCGAGGGCGCGCAGGGCACGCTGCTGGACATCGATCATGGCACCTATCCCTATGTGACCTCCAGCAATTGCGTCGCCGGCAACGCGGCGGCCGGTGCCGGCGTGGGCCCGCAGATGCTGCATTACATGCTCGGCATCACCAAGGCCTACACGACGCGCGTTGGCTCGGGCCCGTTTCCGACCGAGCTGGACTGGCAGACGCCCGGCACCGTCGGCTACCACCTGGCGACCGTCGGCCAGGAGCGTGGCACGGTCCCCGGGCGGGCGCGCCGCTGCGGCTGGTTTGATGCCGCTGCTCTGAAGCGTTCGGTCATCATCAACGGCATCACCGGTCTGTGCATCACCAAGCTCGATGTGCTGGACGGCCTGGCCGAAATCAAGATGTGCGTGGGCTATGAAATCGATGGTCGTCTGGTCGACATCCTGCCCCTGGACGCCGATGAGATCGCAGCCTGCGTGCCGGTTTTCGAGACCTTCCCCGGCTGGACCGAAGTCACCTTTGGCGTCACGCAGTGGGATGCGTTGCCGCAGAACGCACGCAACTATCTGGAGCGCATCAAGGAAGTGATTGGAGCGCCGATAGATATGGTCTCTACCGGCCCGGATCGTGAACACACGATTCTTTTGCGTCATCCTTATCAGGCTTGACGCCTGAGGCGATTGATTTTTTAATTCATCTGACAGGAGTTGTCCTTTATGTTGACCGACGACGGCAAGCATTTGTACGTGTCCTGGGACGAGTACCACATGTTGACCGAGCGCCTGGCGCTCAAAATCCATGCTTCAGGTTGGGAGTTCGATCAGATTCTCTGCCTGGCCCGTGGTGGCATGCGGCCTGGCGACGTGTTGTCGCGCGTGTTTGACAAGCCCTTGGGCATCATGTCGACCAGTTCCTACCGTGCTGAGGCCGGCACCATCCAAGGCCGGCTGGATATCGCCAAATACATCACCATGCCCAAGGGCGACTTGGCCGGCCGGGTGTTGCTGGTCGATGACCTGTCCGACTCCGGCGTGACGCTGAAGGCGGTGGTGGAGCGGCTGCGCGGCATGCCCTCGATCAGCGAGCTGCGCTCGGCGGTGATCTGGACCAAGGGGGTATCGAGCTATACGCCCGATTACTTTGTCGAGATGCTGGAAACCAGCCCCTGGATTCACCAGCCGTTCGAAGAATATGATGATATGCGGCCGGACGCGCTGGCCAAGAAATTCGTCGTCTAAGCTCAGCGAATAATCTTAATCAATGCAAGCATCAAGCCGACTTCGTACGTATTTTGCGTACGCGAGTCGGCTTTTTTTGTATGCGAGTTTGGCCGGCAAGTTTTTTGCACAAAGCATGGCAAACTGCTTGCACCATGAAAAATGGCCGCATGTCATTCAACATGCAGCCAATTAATTTTTAGGTTTCTTCTATTTATTTATAAATCTTGGTGCCCAGGAGAGGACTCGAACCTCCACGGAGTTACCCGCTAGTACCTGAAACTAGTGCGTCTACCAATTCCGCCACCTGGGCATTTCAGGAAAATAAGGATTCTATCATCAAAAATATTAAGAGCACAAGCGTAGCCCCGCAAGAAGGTGCCGGGCTGCTGAGTGAAGTTGAGGGCGTGGTGCAGGGGCATCGTGACGGCCATGGCTTTTTGACCCCCGATGTGGGCGCACAGGACATCTATTTGTCCGTCCAGGAGATGCGGGCCGTCATGCATGGCGACCGTCTGCGCGTACGGATAGTCCGAACCGACAAACGAGGCCGCCCAGAGGGCCGCGTGCTGGAGATTCTGGAACGCAAGAAGCGCCCCATCATTGGGCGGCTGCTGTTGGAGTCCGGCATCTGGTTGGTGGCGCCCGAAGACAAGCGCATGGGGCAAGATATTTTGATCCCCAAAAACGGGCTTGCCAACGCAACGACAGGCCAAGTAGTGGCGGTGGAGTTGATCGAGCCGCCGTCCCTCTACTCTAAGCCGGTCGGCCGGGTGGTTGAGGTCTTGGGCGAGATTGATGACGCCGGCATGGAGATTGAAATTGCCGTGCGCAAGTACGAGGTGCCGCACCGTTTCAGCGCCGAGACCTTGGCTCAGGCCGGCAAGCTGCCGGAGAAGCTCCGCGCCATTGATTTGAAGCATCGGATTGATCTGCGTGACGTGGCCTTGGTGACGATTGACGGCGAAGACGCGCGCGACTTCGATGACGCCGTCTATTGCGAGCCGCACAAGCAGGGACGGGGCAAGGCGG
>NZ_JANNMI010000236.1:0-4084 GCF_031397715.1 Roseateles sp. | reverse complement strand
CGCCGGCGTGATCAGGACCAGCGCGGCAAAGAGCCGGTGCCGTCATGCGCGCAACTCGGTCGACGCGCGCCACCATGGTGGACAGTGATTCACACAGCGCGGCAAACTGCGCGCAGCCGCGAAAGGCGGGCGTGCGCGGGTACGCGGCAGGGATCGGCACGTTGGCCAGGACGCGTGCCGGGCGTGCGGCCATCACGATCACCCGCGTCGAAAGGAAAACCGCTTCCTGGAGGCTGTGCGTGACGAACAGTACCGTCAGTCGGCGGATCTGCCACAGCACGGACAGGTCGGCGTCGAGCCGGTGTCGCGTGAATTCATCGAGCGCAGCGAAAGGCTCGTCCATCAGCAGCAACGTCGGCTTGGTGACGAGCGCACGCGCGATCGATGTGCGCATCTGCATGCCGCCGCGAAAGGTAGCTTGGCATGCATACGGCGAGCTTCCATTGTGTGTGTTGGCGTACAGACATGCGACGAAAGCGCGCCCAAGATCCGTCCCAACCGCCAATCGAAGCAGTTCGGCAGTTTCGTCCAGTGCAAAGCCCGGCTCATGCGCGCGCGTGATGAAGCGGGTACTGACAACCAGTTTTACCGGGTAATGTCGGAACGCATCGCCGGCGGATGGCACTGGCAGCGGCGCGCGCTGCTGGTAGTATCGAATGGTCTCAACGCCCACCACGGCAGCGCGCGCATGGCGGCCGATGGTCATGGCGCGCGGTGCACCAGTGGACATGTGCAGGAGCCGTTTACTCGCGGGTTGGGTGCGGAGTTGATGCTTCTACTTGTGCATTGTCACCAAGGAAGAGCGCGATGAATGCAATCAGGCATAACCCACTGCATCCTGAAGACTCCTCGGCGCACCAGCATGCCGCAGGCGAACACTCGAGTGGCGCGCCGGTGCCGACGGCGGCTGTCGATGCTGCAGCGCTGACGTCGCTCAAGGATCCGGTATGCGGCATGCTGGTGACGCCACAATCGCCGCATGCGCTCGAACACGAGGGCACGCCGGTTTACTTCTGCAGCGCCGGATGCAAGGCGAAGTTCGCGGCCGACCCAGGCAAGTATTCGGTGGCCGCAGCGGGGTCTTCCGGGCGCGTGCTCGCGTCGAGTCCAGTGGTTGACGCGCCTGCGGTTCCCGGCACGATCTATATCTGTCCGATGCACCCGGAAATACGTCGGGATCGTCCTGGCGCGTGCCCCATCTGCGGCATGGCGCTCGAACCCGAGATGCCCAGCCTCGACGATGGCGAGAATCCTGAGCTGCGGGATTTCCAGAGGCGGTTTGTCTGGACGTTACCGCTGACCGTCATTGTCACCGTTCTCGCTATGGCCGGCCATCGCCTGCAGTGGTTTGACATGGCTACGCAGAGCTGGGTTGAACTCGTGCTGACCTTGCCCATCTTCCTTTGGGGCGGATGGCCGTTCCTCGAACGCGGGCTACGGTCGGTGCTCCACCGCAGCCCGAACATGTGGACGCTGATTGGCATCGGTACCACTGCAGCGTTTGCCTACAGTGTCGTCGCCACGGTCGCTCCAGGTGTATTTCCCGCATCATTCCTATCGATGGGTCGGGTGGCGGTTTACTTCGAAGCGGCCGCAGTGATCATATCGTTGACCCTGCTTGGACAGGTCCTCGAACTCAAGGCGCGGTCGCAAACCTCCGCGGCGATCAAATCCTTGCTGGGACTGGCACCCAAGACAGCACGCCGTATCAACGCCGACGGTGGCGAGGAAGACGTTCCGCTGGCGCACGTGCACGTGGGCGACACCCTGCGGGTTCGTCCTGGCGAGAAGGTGCCGGTTGACGGCGTGGTCATTGAAGGCAGCAGCGCTGTGGACGAGTCCATGCTTACAGGCGAGCCGATGCCCGTGACCAAACGCATTGGCGACAAGCTGATTGGCGCAACGCTGAACACGAATGGTGCACTGGTGATGCGCTCGGAAAAGGTGGGCGCACAGACCGTATTGGCTTCCATCGTGCAGATGGTGATACAGGCACAGCGGTCAAAGGCGCCGATGCAGCGCATGGCAGACAGCGTGGCGGGGTATTTTGTCATGGCGGTTGTCGGCATCGCTGTCCTCACCTTTTTCGCCTGGGGATGGCTCGGGCCGGAACCGAGCTGGGTCTATGGGCTGATCAACGCCGTAGCGGTACTCATCATCGCCTGTCCATGTGCACTTGGGCTGGCCACGCCGATGTCGATCATGGTTGCGACCGGCAATGCTGCGACCCAGGGCGTGCTGTTCCGCGACGCGGCAGCAATCGAGAACTTCCGCAAGGTGGACACGCTGATCGTGGACAAGACCGGGACGCTGACGGAGGGCAAGCCGCGCTTTGATCGCGCGGTGGCGATCACGGGTTACAACGAGGATGAGGTGCTGCGCCTGGCCGCGAGTCTCGATCAAGGCAGCGAGCATCCGCTGGCCGACGCCATCGTCAGTGCTGCACGCGCGCGTGGCCTCACATTGAGCAAAGCCGATGGTTTTGAATCCGGCACCGGCATTGGCGTTCGTGGCACTGTTGACGGAAAGCCGTTGGCACTGGGCAATTCTGCATTGATGGCTCAATTGGGCGTAGCGGTTGATACGCTCAATGCGCAGGCCGAAGAATTGCGGTCCGAAGGTGCCAGCGTGATGCATTTGGCAGTCGACGGCCAGCTGGCGGGGTTGCTGGCCGTATCCGACCCCATCAAGTCAAGCACAGCAGAGGCGCTGGCCGCATTGAAGGCTGCCGGCATACGGGTGATCATGGCCACCGGCGATGGCCTTACCACGGCAAAGGCTGTCGCGACCAAGCTTGGCATCGATGAAGTCCTGGGCGAAGTCAAGCCAGCCGACAAGCTCGCACTGGTCGACAAATTGCAACGTGAAGGCCGGATCGTAGCCATGGCTGGTGATGGCATCAACGACGCTCCGGCGCTGGCAAAGGCTGACGTGGGCGTGGCGATGGGCACCGGCACCGACGTTGCAATGAACAGCGCCCAGGTAACCCTGGTCAAGGGCGATCTGCGGGGCATCGCAGTTGCACGGGCCATTTCCGCAACGACGATCACCAACATGAAGCAGAACCTCGGCTTCGCTTTCATCTACAACTCACTCGGCATTCCGTTGGCGGCGGGAGTGCTCTTCCCATTCACGGGATGGTTGCTTTCGCCGATGATCGCAGCCCTGGCGATGAGCCTCAGTTCGGTGTCGGTGATCGGCAATGCGTTGCGGCTTCGACGTGCGACCGGGAACTCCTCGCGGCGGCCGGGAGCAAACCCGGGGACAACATGACGAGGCAGGGCGCTATCGCACGCGCAGGTCTATGGTCCGCGCTCGCATTCGTTTTGAACCTGGCCTGGGAAATCGCACATGTCAGGCTCTATACGATCTGGGCTACGGCGGATGGTTTCGGTGTCGCCGGGGCACTGCTTCACTGTTCCCTGGGCGACGTCGTGATCGCACTCGCAATGTTTGCAGCAACTGGCATTGTGCTACGGAGCGCGGACTGGCCGATGTCACATCCGCGGACCGGCAGTACATTGGTCGTGATCGGCGCGATGGCCTTCACCGCATGGAGTGAGTGGTACAACGTCTACGGGGTCGGCAGCTGGGGCTATACTGCAAGCATGCCGATGATTTTCGGAATTGGTCTTTCACCGTTGCTGCAATGGCTGATCCTGCCGCCACTCATGGTGGTCGCCTACCGGGCAGTTTGGCCGATGCTGTCCGGCCGGCATCCAGCCTACCGGGCAACCACTTGAGAAACGCGAAGTACCATCCGACAGAAGTGGCCCCACGCAGTCGGACATCTGATTGGGTTTCTTCCGTGGTCGCGTCGATGAGGGCGGCAGCGGTGAATTGGCGGTCCTGGTCGATGTTCATGAGTTCCGGCACACCGTGGCGCGTATTCGCCTCTTCCAGCGCCTCGACGGCGGCGTCCGCGATTATCCGGCGCTACTTCTCTAGAGAGGTCATGATGCGTTTGTTGGCGATTTTTCTGTTGTTGTTTCAGCTTCTCGTCGGCGCCTCAAACGGATGGGCTCAGGGTGGCAAGGATCGCGTCATCGAAATGAAGGGCGGCGAGCGAGTCGTGCTGCGCGCC
>NZ_JANNMI010000233.1:0-21940 GCF_031397715.1 Roseateles sp. | reverse complement strand
GACGACCCCATGCAACGGGTCTTTTATGAAGCGCAAACTCTGCGCGGCAACTGGTCCGTGCGCGAACTCAAACGTCAAATCGCCACCCAGTATTACCAGCGCACCGGCCTCTCCACCGACAAGAAAGCCCTGTCAAGTCTGGCCCACGCCAAAGCCGAGCAGACCGCCCCGCAGCACATCATCCGCGACCCCTATGTGTTTGAATTCTTGGGCCTCAAGCCCCAGGAGGTGATGAGCGAAGGCCATTTGGAAGACGCCTTGCTCGACAAACTGCAAGCCTTCTTGCTGGAGCTGGGCCACGGCTTTTGTTTTGAGGCGCGGCAACAGCGCCTGCTCATCGGTGGCGAGCACTTCTTTGTGGATCTGGTTTTCTACCACCGCGTGCTCAAGTGCCATGTGCTGATTGAGCTGAAGAGCGATGCCTTCAAACACGAAAACCTGGGCCAGCTCAACGCCTATGTCAGCTATTACAAGCAACACCACATGACCGAGGGCGACCAGCCCCCCATCGGCATCTTGCTGTGCACACGCAAAAACACCGAGCTGGTGCAGTACGCCTTGGCCGATATGAGCAACCAGGTCTTTGTGTCGCGCTACCAGGTGCAGCTGCCGGGCAAGGCCGAGATGGCGGATTTTTTGCACAAGGCGGTGGAAGAGTTGGGGGGCGGGGATGAGTGAGTAATCTCAGTGGATCGAGCTGGAGCACGTTGCGGACTTTTCTTCCGGCGGCACCCCGAGCAAGTCCAACAACGAGTATTGGAATGGAAATATTCCGTGGGTTTCGGCAAAGGACATGAAGTCCCCAAGACTTCTGGACACCGAGGATCACATCTCTGACGTGGGTTTGGCGAACGGATCGCGCCTTGCTCCCGCCGGAGCAACCCTCATCTTGGTCCGTGGCATGACCTTGTTGAACGATGTGCCAATGTGTATCGCAAGCCGAGACATGGCGTTCAACCAAGACATCAAAGCACTCACGCCGAAGCACGGCGTGAGTGGAACTTATCTCAACTATGCACTGCGAGCGGCCAAGCCACAGTTGCTGGCTTCTGTTGATCTCGCCGGGCACGGAACCGGCAAACTTCCAACAGATATCCTGAAGTCAATTCGCATCTGGTTGCCCAATGTTGAGGAACAACAAAGGGTTGCTCGCATCCTAGAAGCGCTCGACGACAAGATCGAACTCAACCGTCGCATGAACAAAACGCTGGAAGCCATGGCCCGCGCCATCTTCCAGTCCTGGTTCGTCGATTTCGACCCCGTGCGCGCCAAGGCCAGCGGCGAGAGCCCCGACTCCATCTGCCAACGCCTGGGCCTAACCCCCGAACTCCTCGCGCTGTTTCCCGGCAGCTTCGAGGACTCAGAGCTTGGGGAGATTCCTGCGGCGTGGCGAGTTGGTTCGCTAGACGAGGTACTGGTTTTGCAGCGTGGCTTCGACTTGCCGGCACCGGATCGGACGCCAGGCAAGTTTCCAATACTCGCCGCCAGCGGACCAAGTGGTACACATCATGAATGCATGGCGCCTGGCGCTGCTCTTGCCGGCCGCCAACCATGTGCTGGGTCTGCATGAAGGCAAGCAACGTTGGGCCGATGTGGTGCTGGGCATCAGCAAGGCGTTTTCGCTCTGCGGCACGCTGGACGATGCGGCGCTGCTGCGTGAAGAGATTGCCTTCTTCCAAGCGATCAAAGCGGTGATTGCCAAGGCGACCACCTCGGAGGCCAAGCTGTCGGAAGAAGGCCGTAACGCGGTGCTCAAGCAGATTCTGGACAACGCGGTGGTGGCCGAGGGGGTGCAGGACATCTTCAAGCTGGCCGGGCTGGAGCGGCCGAACATCGGTGTTTTGTCCGATGCGTTTTTGGAAGAAGTACGCCGGCTGCCGCAGCGGAACTTTGCGGTGGAATTGCTGCAAAAATTATTGGCGGACCAGGTGAAATCACGCCTGCGAACCAATGTGGTGATGGAGCGCAAATTCAGCGAACGCCTGCAAGCTGCGCTGAACCGCTACCTGAGCCGCGCGGTCGAAAGTGCGCAGGTGATCGAAGAGCTGATTGCCATGGCCAAGGAGTTCCGCGAGGCGGCGCTGCGCGGTGACAGGCTGGGCCTCAACAGCGCGGAGATGGCTTTTTACGACGCGCTAACGGACAACGAGAGCGCAGTGCGCGAGCTGGGCGACGAGGCCTTGAAGAAGATTGCGGTGGAGATCACCGAGAAGCTGCGCAACAGCACCTCGGTGGACTGGCAAAAACGCGAGAGCATGCGCGCGCGCCTGCGCAACCTTGTGCGCATCACGCTGCGCCGCTACAAATATCCGCCGGACATGCAAGAAGAAGCGATTCGGCTGGTGCTGGAGCAGGCCGAGCGCCTGTCAGATGCCTGGACGAAGTAGCAGTCGTGTCTGTGCGAATGCTCGAACCCTGACTCGTGGGCAACCCTACGCGGCCGAGCAAGCTCGGCCTCAAGCAGACAAACTCATCGATCTCAACGGCGCCCTCCCTGGCGCCTCGTCACTTTGCCTCTTTATTGGATTCAGATTCTTAGACCAAGCCAAGCCAACCCGGCCAACCAGGATAGAGAATGCCCTATCTCCTCCAGCGAGCCGCCATGCAATTCGATAATCCCACCCTCTTCAATTTGCTGCTCTGGCAGGCACTCAGCTCGACCGCCCTGCTGGTGCTCTTGATGGGTTGGCGGCCCAGCGCGGCCGGGCAGCGCGCCCATGCCTTCATGGGCTTGCAGGCGCTGGGCTGGCTGTTGCTGGCGGCGGCCCAAGCCGGCCATGAGCGGCTGTGGCTCAGCCTGGCCTTGGCGGCCTTCAGCGCCAGCCTCAGCGCCTTGTGGTGGGCGCTGCAGCTTTGGCTGACGCCGCGTCCGGGGCGCGCGCTGGCCCTGCTGGCGCCGCTGCTGATGCCCTTGGTCTACGCTCTGCAGTTTGGTGACGTCGGTTTTCGCGGCGCCTGGGCCCACTATTGGCTGGCCCTGCAGCTGGGCCTGCTGGTGCTGAGTGTGGCGCTGCCCAGCAAGCCGGACCGGCTGCATTACGAGCGGGCCAAAGCGCCGGCCCATGTCTTGCCGGGTGCCGACACGCGGCGCTGGCGCTCGGTGCTGCTGGCGGCTTTTTTGCCGCTGCTGCTGATTTGCTTGGCGCGCGGCAGCGTCGGCGCGTTCGGCACGCTGGACCCAAACAGTCTGTTGGCCCCGCAGGCCATCAACACCGCCTTGGCCCTGGCGGCACTGTGGGGCTTGAGCCTGGCCGTGCTGGGCCTGGTCTTGGCCTGGCGCAGCGAAGTTGAGGCGGAGCTGGCGCGCTTGGCCCAGCTTGATGGCTTGACGGGCTTGAGCGATGGCCGCGCGTTTGCCGCCCGCTCGGTCGATATGCTGTCCAGCGCCCGCCGCCACCGGGAGCCGCTGGCCCTGATGCTGCTGGAGCTCGACAACTTCAAGGCCATTGAGGCTGAGCATGGCCAGGCCGGCGCGGAGCGCGCCCTGGTGCTGTTCAGCAGCTGCCTGCAGGCGCAGATGCGCTTGGGTGATTTGGCCGGGCGGGTCGGCCCAGAGAACTTCGGCCTGCTGATGGATCGCTGCGAGCCGCAAGGGCCGCAGGCGATGGACCAGCGCCTGCGCCAGGCCTTGAGCGCACGCACGCTGGTGGAGCTGGGCTTCACGCTCGACTACAGCGCCGGCTGGGCCAAGCTGCGCCATGGCGACCGCAATATCGACGACCTGATGCGGCGCGCCGAGACCGCGCTGTACGAGGCGAAGCGGGGCGGCCATGGGCGCCTGCAAGCCGAACCTGGGTTGGAGTGCTGACGAGGAGCCTGGCACG
Source organism: Roseateles sp. (assembly GCF_031397715.1). GTDB lineage: Bacteria > Pseudomonadota > Gammaproteobacteria > Burkholderiales > Burkholderiaceae_C > Paucibacter_A. The sequence goes on along the minus strand of NZ_JANNMI010000233.1, from coordinate 18,116 downwards.
CCCCTTGCAAGGGTTTACGCTGCAGCAACGTTCACAAGACCTTGCTCGGCTCCTCACTTGCAAAGGCCACCTTGATGTTCAACTTCGCCAGCTTTCTAGCGCCCGGTCTGACCCAGAGCCTGCATTCCTTCGACGCTCATGCGGGCGCTCATGTGGGCGCTCACGCGGGCGCCTACAGCGGCACTCAAACCGGCCTGCATGCGGCGGCCGCGCAGTTGCAAGCACGCGCCGCGCCGGCCGGCGTTCGCCAACTCGGCAGCCAGGATTTGCAATGGCTGCCGGCGCTCTGTGATCTGCTGATCGACGGTGTGCACCGAGGCGCCAGCCTGGGCTTTCTGGCGCCGCTGTCGCGCTACGCGGCGCTGGAATACTGGCATGGCGTGTTCGCCCGCCTCGGCCCCCATCACAAGCTGTGGATCGCCTGCGCGGCATCCGCAGCGGGTGCCGGCGAGCAATTGCTGGGTGCGGTGCAGCTGTCGCTAGCCCCGAGTGCCAATGCGCACCACCGTGGTGAGGTGCAGGGTTTGATGGTGCACAGCCGGGCCCGCGGCCGCGGCGTGGCCAGCTTGCTGATGGCGCGGCTGGAATGCGCGGCGGCGGTGCAGGCACGCACGCTGCTGGTGCTGGAGGCCCCGTCGGGCTCGCAGGCCGAGGCCGTCTATGTGCATCTGGGCTGGCAGCGCGCCGGTGAAATCCCCGATTACGATGCCAGCGCCGACGGCAATCTGCAAGGCGCCTCGCTGTACTTCAAGCGGCTGAAGGCATTGACGGCGCCGCGCTAACTCGCCAACACAGCTGACCTAAAGCAGCGCCCCGCAAGCCCGGCCGCGGCCTTTGGACTTGGCCAAGTAGAGCTGCTGGTCGGCGGCCACGATCAGCTCCTCGGCCAAGCGGTTGCCCTGCGGGCACAAGCTCGCTACTCCCAGGCTGACGGTCAGCTGCGCGCAAACGTCGGACTTGGCGTGCGCGATATGGGCAGCCCGGATCGCCGCCTCCATCTCGTTGGCCAGGCACAAAGCGCCGGCCAAATCCGTCTCCGGCAAGATGCAGGCAAACTCCTCGCCGCCGTAGCGGCTGAGCAAATCTCCCGGGCGCTTGAGCTGGCCGCGCAGAGTGGCCGCCACCGCGCGCAGGGCCTCATCGCCGGCCAGATGGCCGTAATGGTCGTTGTAGCGCTTGAAGTAATCCACATCCACCACCATCAGCGACAGCATGCTGCGATTGCGCTTGGCACGTTGAAACTCCAGCGCCAGCCGCTCGTCAAAAAAGCGCCGGTTATAGACGCCGGTGAGGCCGTCGATGAAGACCATCTGGCGCAGCAAGTCGCCCTGCAATTTAAGCGTTAGATGGGTTTTGACACGGGCGCGGACCACCGCCGGATTGAAGGGCTTGGAGATGAAATCCACCGCGCCGATTTCCAGCCCCTGCGTTTCCACCAGCGGCTCGTTGTGCGCGGTCACAAACACCACCGGCAAGTCCTGCAGCGCGGCGTCCGCCTTGATCTGGCGGCAAACCTCAAAACCGTCCATGCCCGGCATCTGAATGTCCAGCAGCACCAGGTCGGGCCGCTGATCGCGGCAAAGCCCCAAGGCCTGCGGCCCGGAGGTCGCCATGAAGACCTGGTGGTCGGCCGCAAAAACTTGGTAGAGCGCCTGAATATTGACCGGCTGATCGTCAACGATCAGCAGCCTGGGCTTGCGGCCCAGCCGCAGCAGCGGGTCGAGCCTGTGCTCTTGCGGGTCGAGATAGAGCTGCGGTGTGATCACGCCGACCCCCGCGCGGCCAGCGCCGCGCACAAGCCCAGGGCGCGGTCAAACTGCAGCGCCGTCACGGCGGCATCCAGGGCGGCTTGCTGCGCGCCCAGCTGAGCGGCATGCCGCTCGCGTAAATGTGCGTAGGCATCGGTCGCGCCCATATCAAAGTCCCGCAGCAACTGCATTAACTGTTCCAGTGCCAATCTAAAGGCCTCGGCATCGGCCGGCGGCGCGACGGCCTGTGCGGCCGGCTTCAGACCCAGCAGCGCCAGATCGTCGGCCAATTTCAACATATCGCGGCAAGCCGCTTGAATATTTCTGTCCAGCTCACTCAACCACATGGCGCCGAGGTGGTCGCCGCGCTTCAACACCGTCTCGCCTTCGCTCCCCAATTCGGCCAGTTGCACACCCCCCAGCGTCGCCGCCAGGCCGCGGAAGGAATGCAGGGCCATGGCGGCGTCGTCGACGCGGGCTTCGGCCAGCAGCGCGGTCAGCTGAGCCGGCAGCGTGCGAGCGGATGCGGTGAAGCTGCGCACCATGCGGCCGAATAGCTCGGTCTTGCCCATGAAGCGGTCCATCGCCGCTTGCACGTCAAAGCCCTGCGCGCTGGCCCGCTCGCGCAGCGCCGGCGGCACGCTCAGGCTGGCAAATTGCTTCGGCGCGGTTGTTGTTGCGGCGGCGGCTGGCGCGACCACGGCCCGGCCGGTCAGGCGCAGCAACAGCGCCACCAGCTGCTCCAGATCAAAGGGCTTGCCGATATGCTCATTCATACCGGCGGCAAGACAAGCCTCGCGGTCGGAGGCCATTGCATTGGCCGTCATCGCCACAATCGGCAGGCCGCTCAAGCCCAGCTGCTTGCGGATGATGCCCGTGGCGGTGTAGCCATCCATCACCGGCATCTGCATGTCCATCAGCACGATGTCATAAATGCCGGCGTCGGCGCGCAGCAGATCAACGCCGACTTGCCCGTTGTCGGCCAGCTGCACGCGGGCACCGGCGTCTTCCAGCAGCTCTTGTGCAACCTGCTGATTGTTGGGGTTATCTTCGACCACCAAGATGCGCATGCCCTGCAAGGGCTTGGGCCCCTGTGCCGGCGCCGGCGGCACCGGTTTGATCGCTGCCGCAGCCTCGCCGCGTGCCGCCTGCACCGCCTCTTGCAGCATCAGCGCCGTCACCGGCTTGACTAGAAAACCGTCCAACAGGCTTCGCTCGGCATCGCTGCGCTGGGCCAGCATCTCGCGCCCATGCGCCGTCACCATGACCAGCAAGGGCGTGGCCTGCGCGCCGGCCAGCGCGCGCATACGCTGGGCGGTTTCGAAGCCGTCCATGGCCGGCATCTGCCAGTCGATCAACACCACGTCAAAGGCGCGGTCGGCCGCTACCTGGCGCTGCAGCAGCGACAGCGCGGCAGGCCCCGATGCGGCCAGCTCGACCTGCCACCCCAGCGCTTCGCTCAGGTGGCCCAGCACAGCCAGCGCGGTCGGGTTGTCGTCAACGATCAGGGCGCGCAGCGCCTTGGCCTGCGGGGCTTGGTCGGTCACGGCCGGCGCGGCCGCGCGCAGCATCTGCAGCCGGAAGGAGAAACAGCTGCCCTTGCCCAGTGCGCTCTCCAGCAGCAACTCGCCGCCCATCAGCTGCACCAGGCGCTGGCTGATCGCCAGCCCTAAGCCGGTGCCGCCGAAGCGCCGCGTGGTCGAGGCCTCGGCCTGCGCAAAGCCCGAGAAAATCAGCGTCTGATGCTCGGGCGCAATGCCGATGCCGGAGTCACGCACGGCGAACTCGATCTCCACCGCCCCGCCCCGCTCCGCCAACAAGCGGGCGCTGACGACCACCTCGCCGCGCGGCGTGAACTTGATCGCGTTGCCGGCCAGATTGATCAAGACCTGCTGCAAACGCATCGCATCGGCAGTCAAGATCGCCGGCAGGGCGCGGTCGATATCGAACAGCAGCTCCAGCGGCTTCGGGCCCACACTGGCCGACAAAATCACCGACAGGTCGCGCAGCAGCTGCTCCAGCGCAAAGGGCTGCGCGTCCAGCGTCATCTTGCCGGCCTCGACCTTGGAGAAATCCAGAATGTCATTCAACAAGCCCAGCAGTGAACGCGCGGCGCCCTCGGTCTTGCCGGCGTAGTCTTGTTGGCGGGTATTCAGCTCGGTCTTTTGCAAGAGCTTGAGCATGCCCAAAATTGCATTCATCGGCGTGCGGATTTCGTGGCTCATATTGGCCAGGAACTGGCTCTTGGACCGCGAGGCTTCCTCGGCCGCTTCGGTGGCCTGCATCAAATCGGTGATGTCGATGCGGAACCCCACCGTGTGGCCGTCATCCATCTTGCGCTCGATCACCCGCACCCAACGGCCGTTTTCGAGCTTTTGCACCAGCGTCGATCCACTGCTGCGGTGAATGGCCATGCGCTCCGCCACCCAGGCCTCGATGCGCCCTTCGGCGTCGCGGTGTTGCCCGCGCTCGGCGCCGCCACGAATGATTTCCTCAAAACTGGCGCCGGGCACGATCAGGTCGGCCGAGGCGGCATACATCTGCCGGTATTTTTCATTGCAAAACACCAGCCGGTCGTCCGGCCCGTAGAGCACAAAGGCCTCATTGACGGCATCGATGGCGCCGCGCAGCAAGGCCTCGGCGCGCCGCTGCGCGTCCTCCATCCGCTTGCGCTCGCTGACGTCGAAATAGGTGGTGACGAAGCCGCCCTCCGGCATCGGCGCACCGCGCACTTCGAGCGTCAGCCCGTTGGGCCGTTGGCGCTCGAAGTGGTGCAGGCTGGGGTGGCGCGCACGCTCGATGATCTGCGCCACGGTGGCCTCGATGTCGGGCCCGCCGCCGTATTCGCCGCGCGCCGCGTTGAAGCGGATGATGCTTTCGAAGGTGGTCGTCGGGCCCGCGAACAGACTGGCCGGAAAGTCCAGCATCTCAAGAAACTGCTGGTTATGGGCCAGCAATTTCAGATCGGCGTCGAACACACTCAGCGCGCAAGGCAGGTTGTCCAGCACGCTGCGCAAGACCGCATGGCTGCGCTTGATGTCGGCCGCCAGCAAGCGCTGCTGGGTCACATCTTGATAGGTACCGACCAGGCGCACCGCGCCGCTGTCGTCAAACACCGCCTCGCCGACCGAGCGCACCGACAGCTGGCGCCCCGAAGCGGTTTGCAGGCTGAGGTTCAAGTCCCAGGACTCACTCGCCTGCACCGCCAAACGCATCGCCTCCAGCAAGCGCTCGCGATCGGCGGCCGCAAAGTGGGACAGGGCCTGCTCGGAGGTGATGGGCTGATCGGGGTCAAGCTCATGCAAACGATAGGTCTGCGGTGACCAGGTCAAGGCCTGCGTGACGACATCAATCTCCCAGGCCCCCAGGCCCGCCAAGCGCTCGGCGCGGTCCAGCACCAATTGCTTGTGCTGCAGCAACTCGGCCGCCGCCTTGGCCGCGCTGATGTCCAGATGGGTGCCGGCAATCCAGAGCGGCTCGCCCTCGGCCGTGCGCTCGTACAGCTTGCCATGCGCCAGCACCCAGACCCAATGCCCGTCACGGTGGCGCATACGCAATTCACACTCGTAAAAAGCCGACTCGCCGAAGCTGTGCTGCATCAGCAAGGCACGCGCCTTCGGCAGATCGTCGGGGTGGCAGTTGTCGACCCAGGTGCTGACGTTCACCGGCGCCAAGTCCAGCAGTGAATAGCCCAACATCTCGGCCCAGCGATCATTCAGCCTGAGCTCGCCGCTGACCATATTCCAGTCCCAGGTGCCGGCGTTGGTGCCTTCGATGATGCGGTTCAGGCGCTCTTGCTGTTCGGCCAGCACGGTGGCCGAGCGCTTGGCGGCGGTGATGTCGGTGCGGATGGACACGTATTTCTGAATCCGACCGTCCTCCCTCAGCATGGGTGCAATGATGGTGTCGACCCAATAGAGGCTGCCATCCTTGGCGCGGTTACAGATCTCGCCATGCCAGGACTGGCCGGACGAAATTCTGAACCACATGGCATCCCAGAATTCGGCGCTGTGCTGACCCGAATTGACGATGCGGTGTGGGCTGCCCAACAACTCCGCTCGGCTGTAGCCGCTGATGCGACTGAAGGCCGCGTTGGCTTCGATGATCACGCCGTCGGCATCCGCCACCGACACAATGGCGTACTGATGAATGGTCGTCAGCAAGGCCTTGTTCTCGGCCAAGGCCAGCGCCAACCCCTGTTGATTGCGCTTGCGGTCACTGATGTCCAGACTGATTTCAATGAAACCAGAATGCCGACCTTGCGCATCAAAGACCGGCTGTACATCGGCCTCGACCCAATAGAGTTCACCGTCCGGGCGGCGGCGCCGGAACTCGGCACGCTGACCAACGCGGCTCAAGACCATCTCGGCCAAGCCATCGGGGACCAGGGACGCAAGCTCATCCGGCGCGCCGGTCGCCATCAACTCGGCCGCCCGCAAGCCAATCACATCCACAGGCGCGTAGCCGCTGATGCGGCTGAAGCCCTCATTGACCCAGGTGATCAGGCCCTGGGCATCACTGGCGATCACCGCATTGCTGGTGCCGCGCGCCACCCGGGCCAGGCGCTCCAGGTCGGCGGTCATGGCGCCGGCCTTGGCCTCGGCACGTGCCCTGCCGGTGATCAGCAGCCAGGCCGCAAAGGCCAGCAGCAGGGTCAAGACACCCCCGCCGGCCGCTATCCAGGTGGCCGTGTTCGAGCGCGCGCTGCGGTCAAATTCGGGCCTGCTGCGAGTCGCTACCGTCAGGCTGCGTCCTGCGAAGCTGAGGGCCCGGGCGGCCTTGTACTGCGCGGCCTGCGGCGGCCGTGCGTCGGATTGGTAGGCCACGCTGGTCGACTCTTCGGGCGGGCTGTCCAACAGCTCGAAATCAAGCTGGGCGTCAGCCACATCGCTGATACCGGCGAACAACTCTGCGGCGATCAGCGGAGCATAGACAAAACCCCGCAGCGCCTGCTCCCGCTGCGCCAGCGTGTTCGGTGTGACGCCGCGCTCATAGATCGGCAGCAGGAGCAAAAATCCCGGCCGCCTGGCGCTGTCCTGCACCAGTGAAATCCGCCCACTGAGGGTCTCGCCGCCGCTGCGCAGCGCGCGCTCGACGGCCTCACGCCGGATCGCCTCCTGGCCGATGTCGAAGCCCAGCGCTTCACTGTTCGAGGCCATCGGCTCAATGAATTTGATGACGAACAAATCGGCCTCTTGGCCGTTGCTGCGAACCTCAAAGTCGGGTGCGCCGTCGCGCCGCGTGGCCGCCACAAAGCGTTCAAGCTGCGGGCGCATGACGCGCTCGATAAAGCCAAAGCCGCGTACGCCGGGAAATTCAAGCGCCATTTGGCGCGACGCCACGTAATCCCGAAACTCAGCGCGCTCGACCTTGGCGCTGGCCGCAAACACACCGCGCGCGCCTTTCAGGCCGTACAAGGGCAGGCGCAGCCGGCGCTCGACCTCTACCTCAAGCCGCTCCGACAAACGCTCGAAACGGGCCTGCGCATCGCGCTGCGCCCGCACATGCTCGGCCTTGGCCAGCACATAGGTCAAGGCCACGCCGAGCAGCACGATCGCGGCAATCAGGTAGTTTTTGGCCCGCGCCACGTCGGGCCACGCAGCCAAACCGGCAGCTTTTGCCGACGCCAGCTGCGTTGTTTGTGAATCACCGAGTTCGAGGGCTTGCATCAACGGAATCGTACCTGTCTGAAAGGGCAGCGCGGGGCAGCGCCGGGCAGCGTTGCCGATGGTCGCTCAAACCGCGCTTGACCGGGGGCCGGAATAGCGGGGGAGTTCTGGGTCAGAAGACGTCGCCGACGCATTGCACAATGCGGCAAACAACCAGGGTCGGCCATGAAACTCGCCATCGATGTGCACTTTGACAATAGCAATGCCGCCCAGGTCGCCGCCGTCGCCTTTGAGGACTGGGCGGCGGCCGAGCCGACCCGCAGCTTCGTCTCGCGCATCGCTCAGGTGGAGAAGGCCGCACGCGGCGAGCTGGATCTGCGCGCCCTGCCCTGCATCATGCAATTGCTGCGCGAGCATGGGCTGGCAGCCGAGATGATCGAGCTGATCCTCATCAACGGCCTGGTGCACCTGGACGCACAGGAAACACCGGGCCTGGGGCTGCATCTGCATCACGCGCTGGGCGGACGCTGCGCCGTCATGGGGGTGTCCAAAACGGCGCCGCCCAACACCCCGGCCCAATTCGAGGTGCAGCGTGAAGAAGAAACCCGCCCGCTGATCGTCAGCTGCATCGGCATCGAGCTGGGGGCGGCAAAAGCGCGTTTGCGCGCCATGCACGGCCGCAAGCGCGTGCCGACCTTGTTGAAGTTGGTGGCGCGGTTGGCTAAAAATTCGCCGCTGGAACTCTGAACGGCGCCGCCTCACCCCAACCGAGATCCAGCTCGCCCCATTGGGCTTGCCCGCGCTGATAGCGGCGGCGATGCTGGGCGCATGAACACAAACTCGCTCAAACAAGACTCCCCGCCGCGCCAGTTCTTTCTCGACTGGCTGCGCATCCTGGCCTTCGCCCTGCTGGTGCCGTATCACGTCGGCATGTATTACGTGAGCTGGGACTGGCATATCAAAAGCCCCCATGCCACGGCAGCGCTGGAGCCACTGATGCAGCTGTTGTCGCCGTGGCGGCTGAGCCTGCTGTTCTTCATCGCCGGCGCGGTGCTGCAGATCGCGCTGCGCCAGCGGGCGGACGCCGGCGGGCTGGCTTTTCTCGGCCGGCGCACGCGGCGGCTGCTCTGGCCGCTGCTGTTCGGCATGCTGGTGGTGGTGCCGCCGCAGGCCTATTTCGAGGTGGTGGAGCAGCTCCACTACGCCGGCAGTTATGTCGACTTCATGCGCCTGTATCTGCGCGCCTATTCAGGCTTTTGCGATGCCGACGGCTGCCTGACCCTGCCGACCTGGAACCATCTTTGGTTCCTGCCCTATCTGCTGGTCTACACGGTGCTGGCCTGGGGCCTCATGCGCGTCGCGCCACAGTTGCTGGACCGCGCCGCCGCAAGCCTGGGCCGCGCTAGTGCGGTCGTGCTGCTGCTGGGTCTGGCCCTGCCCTTGATGTTTTCGCGCCTGACCCTGTTGGAGTTTGAGACCACCCACAACCTGGTGTGGGACTGGTACAACCACGCGCAGTCGCTGAGCGCCTTCATGCTGGGCCTGTTGCTGGCGCGCAGCGGGGGAGTCTGGGCCCGGCTGGCCGATCTGCGCTGGGTCGCGCTGCTGCTGGCTTTGACCGCCTGGGGCGTGCGGATGGGCTACTTCAGCTTCTTTGCCCAGCCCGAGCCGGCGCTGTTGCTGGTAGGTGCCTTGCGCCTGCTCTACGGCGCGATGCAATGGTGGGCGATCGCGGCGGCCTGCGGCTTTGCCTACCGCCATCTGAACGTCGACAGCCCGCTGCGCCGGGCGCTGTCGCCGGCCATCTTCTGCGTCTACATCCTGCACCAGACCGTCATCATCGTGCTGGCCCGCGCGCTGGCGCCGCTGCAACTGGCGCCGCTGGGTGAGGGTCTGCTCTTGATCGCGCTAACCTTGCTTGTCTGTGGACTGGCCTATCTGCTGCTGCGGCGACTGCCGCTGTTGCGCGGGGCTTTTGGTATCACGGCGGAACGCTCCCAGGCCGACGGCTTGAGTCGTCCGCCCGCCGAGGGGGTCAGACAAGCTCGGGGCGGCACTTCAATTTCTTGAGGCAAAAGCCTGAACCTGGGACCGCTAAAACCAACGCAAAGCCGGGCGCGAACAACCATCGTGAGCACCACGCCTCCACGCGGCAGGCGCGATCTAGCCATATTCGTCAGACCCGGAAGAATTTTTAGCCAGGATGGAGGGGATGAAAGGGATCAAGGTCGCTAGGCGAACAGCAATGAATCTTCCCAGCCCGGCCAGGGATTGCGTCAACCGGGCCATCAAGGCTCGGGGCCCGAGCAGTGCCGGCTTGCTGGCCCCGGCATGAAGAGCAGTAGCGCACCCGCGCCATCTGCCGCGACAATCCTCCCCAGACTCCCAAGGACAAGCCCATGAAATACCTGCACACGATGGTTCGCGTCACCGACCTCGACGCCTCGATGAAGTTCTACCGCGACGCGCTCGGCATGGTCGAGGTGCGCCGCAGCGAGCACGAGGCCGGCCGCTTCACGCTGGTCTATCTGGCCGCGCCCGGCAATGAGGCAGGCAAGTACCAGCCGCAAGTCGAGCTGACCTATAACTGGCCGGACGCCGACGGCAACAGCGAGGCCTACAGCGGCGGGCGCAATTTCGGCCACCTGGCTTTTGCCGTGCCCGACATCCATGCTGCCTGCCAGCGTCTGCTCGACCACGGCGTGGTGGTGGTGCGCCCGCCGCGTGATGGCCGCATGGCCTTTGTGCGCTCGCCCGACCTGATCTCGGTCGAGCTGTTGCAAGACGGCCCGGCGCTGACGCCGGCCGAGCCTTGGGTTTCGATGCCGAATATCGGCGGCTGGTAAATCAGTCAAAGCCCGGCGATGGGTTTCCAGGCCAGCGTCGGCGCGCTCAGTTACGGCTTCGCCGATCTGCGCGAGCTCTTGGCCAAGGCCTCGCCGGCCCGCTCGGGCGACAGTCTAGCGGGCCTAGCGGCCGAGACGGCGCAAGAGCGCGTGGCCGCTTGCCGAGCGCTGGCCGACGTGCCGCTGAGCCTGTTCTTGCATCAGCTGGTGATCCCCTATGAGACGGATCAAATCAGCCGCTTGATCATCGACAGCCATGACGCGGCCGCGTTTGCGCCGCTCGCTCACCTGAGCGTGGGGGCTTTGCGCGACTGGCTGCTGTCGGATGCGGCCACACCGGCCGCGCTGAGCGCGTTGGCGCCGGGGCTAACGCCCGAGATGGTCGCAGCTACAGCCAAGCTGATGCGCAACCAGGATCTGATCCTGGTCGCCAGCCGCTGCCACGTGGTGACCCGCTTTCGCTCGACATTAGGCCTGCCCGGCCACTTGGCCGTGCGCCTGCAACCGAACCACCCGACCGACAGCCCGGCCGGCATCGTCGCCAGCATGCTGGACGGCCTGATGTACGGCGCCGGCGACGCCGTCATCGGCATCAACCCGGCGGGCGACAGCGTGGCGGCGACAACGCGGCTCTTGCAACTGCTGGACGAGCTGATCCAGCGCCACCAGATCCCGACGCAGAGCTGCGTGCTGACGCATCTGACCAACACGCTGCAAGCGATTGAGGCGGGCGCGCCGGTGGACCTCGTGTTCCAGTCGATCGCCGGCAGCGAGGCGGCCAATCGCAGCTTCGGCATCGATCTGGCCCTGCTCGACGAGGCCCATGCGGCGGCGCTGTCGCTGGGACGCGGCCATCAGAACGTGATGTATTTTGAGACCGGCCAGGGCAGCGCGCTGTCCGCCAATGCGCATCACGGCGTCGACCAGCAGACTCTTGAAGCGCGCGCCTATGCGGTGGCGCGGCGCTACCGGCCGCTGCTGGTCAATAGCGTGGTCGGCTTCATCGGGCCGGAGTATTTGTTCGACGGCAAGCAGATCATCCGCGCCGGCCTGGAGGATCATTTCTGCGGCAAGTTATTGGGCCTGCCGATGGGCTGCGACATCTGCTACACCAACCATGCCGAGGCCGACCAGGACGATATGGACAACCTGCTGGTGCTGCTGGCCAGCGCGGGGCTAACCTTCATGATGGGCGTGCCGGGCGCCGACGATGTGATGCTGAACTACCAAAGCACCTCTTTTCACGACGCGCTGTTCGTGCGCAAACTGCTCGGCCTCAAGCGCGCACCCGAGTTCGAGGCCTGGCTGCAGGGCATGGGCATCACCGACGGCCAGGGCCAGCTGTTGCCGGCCGGCGCGCAGCGCTTGCTGGCCGATTCGCTAACGGCAAAGATTAGCGGTCTATCTTGACGGACGTGAACCTTGACCCGTGGGCCGCACTGCGCCGCCACACGCCGGCCCGAATCGGCATTGGCCGCGCCGGCACCAGCATGCCGACGCGCGAGCTGCTGGACTTCAACGCCGCCCATGCGCAGGCGCGCGACGCGGTTTTGCGGCCGCTGGATGTGGCCGCGCTAGGCGCTGATTTAAGCGGCGCCGGTTGGGCCTGGCTGAGCGTACAAAGCCGCGCCGCTGGCCGCGACATCTATTTGCGCCGCCCCGACCTGGGGCGCCGGCTAGATGAGCCTAGCCTGGAGCGCCTGCGCGCGCTGCCGCAAGAAGCGTTTGATCTTGTCGTCGTGCTGGGTGACGGCTTGTCGGCCGTCGCCACCCAAACCCATGCGCTGCCGCTGTTGAACCAGCTCAAGCAGGCGTTCGGCGGTCAGTTGCGGATCGGCCCGCTGCTCATTGCCACGCAGGCGCGCGTGGCCCTGGGCGATGAGATCGGCGCGGTGCTGGGCGCCCGGGCGGTGTTGGTGCTCTTGGGCGAGCGGCCGGGTTTGAGTTCACCCGACAGCCTGGGTGCCTATCTGACCTTTGGCCCGGCCCTCGGCCGCAGCGACGCCGAGCGCAACTGCGTCAGCAATATCCGCCCGGCCGGCTTGGTGCCCGAGCTGGCGGCCCAGCGCCTGGCTTGGCTGCTGCGCGAGGCCTTACGCCGGCGCGTCAGCGGGGTGGCTTTGAAGGATGACAGCGAGTTGGACTTTCTGGGTCAACGCTAGGCGGCGCGTCTTCACGACCCGGCGGCGGGTAGGCGTCGGCCACATAGGCCGGGCCCTTCATCACCATCACCAGCACGCAGCCAATGCCCACCGTCAGCACCAGCGTCCAGTGCAGCATCACCAAGCCCATCAGGCGGTAGCTGGTCAGCAGCAAATCACGGTCTGCGGCGGAGGTCAATTGCTCGGGCACCGCCCACCAGCATGCCAAGGCCAGCAAGCCCGGAATCACCGTGCCGACCCACAGAATGCGCGGCAGACGCTGCCAGATCGCCCATTCCAGCCCGGGCGGCGAGCGCTGAAAGCCGGGCAGTTTGTTCAGCCAGTTCATGGGGCTTGTTCGTTAGGTGCATTGAGCGCCATGGGCTCGGCGCGCTCTGGCTGAATCGCCGGCGCCGCGCTCATTTTCTGCCCGTCCCATTGCTGGCCGCACCAGCAACGACCCGCCGGGTCGATGATGCAAGTGCCACTGCCGCAGCAGCGAGGATCCTCGTTCATGGCTCATTACTCCTTCAAAGCTGCCCGCGCTCAGGCTTGTCGAAACGCCTCACAACTCGCTGCAGCGTCGGCCGCAGATGCAGAAATCCACGATACGCCCGCTCCATCACCCAGGCAAGGCCGGGCACGCGGCCCAGCTTGGCCAACCAGCGCCAGCCCGGCAGCGTCGCCCACAGCGCCAGAAAAGCCTGTGCGCCGCTGAGCAAGCGGCCATCGACGGCCTGCACATGAAAGCGCGCCATCAGCTGCTCGCGCGTGCTGCCGGGAGGCAACTGAGTGGCAGAGTTGCTGACGTCGGCAAAGCAAAGCGGCTCGGTCGATGCCAAGCCCTGGTAGACGCCGATCTCGCGCCGGCACAGCGGGCAAGCGCCGTCATAGAGCACGGTCAGCGCGGCGGGCTGTTTTTGTTGGGTGTCCATCATGCGGGCTCAGGTCTTGAGGGCAGCAGCTCGGCCGCGGTTTTCAGGCCACGGGTGCTGCGCGTCCACCATTGAGAGAAAGAGTTGCAAGGCTGCGCCACAGCCGGAAACAGCGCAGGTGCGTCAGCGCAGTCGGCCAAGCTGCTCAGCCACGGCCGCAGATGCGGCTCGGCCACGCTGCGCACGCGCCGGCTGCCGACCAAGGCAGCGCCGATGTCGGCCGCCTGGCCATGCCAGCATTGCATCTGTCTGCCGGCGGCCAACTCGGCCACTCGCTGCGCCACAAAGCGCCAGCGCCGCTCGCTCCACGGCCAGGCCGCGTGAAAGTCACTGAGCAGCACCAACACCAGCGCGGTGTCGGGCGGCAACTCGGCCGGCAATTCGCCCAAGCTCCAGGGGTGCAGCAGCCAGACTTCGCGGCCCTGCACGAAGGCGGCTTCCGGGCTGCGAGCACCCAGATCTGCCGGCGGCTGCGCGCTCAGCACCGGCTCCAGCGTGCCGGCCAACCGGGCGCCCGGCGCGGGCCGAACGGCCTTGGTCTGGCGCGCCAGCCGGTCCAGTTCTTCATAGCTGCAGTCGATCACCGTGCCGGGACTGTGCCAGGCCGGCGGGGCATAACGGGCCACATTATCGGCATTGAAAAGATAAGGCTTGCCGCTGCCGGTGCCGGCCACCCATTGCCAGCTGAGGTGGTTGCTGGCCAGGTCACCATCGAGCAAATGCGCATACAACCAATCGGCGGCGCAGCGCCAATGCAGTTTGCGGATGTGCACGCAATAGCTGGCCAACCACATGCGGGCATGGTTGTGCAGCATGCCGGTGGCGTAGAGCGTACGCACGGCTTCGTCGATCACGGGCAGGCCGGTGCGGGCTTGGCGGATGTCCTCGGGCAGCGTCAGTGCGTAGGCGCTGGCAGGCAGCGGCCCTGCGTGAAGGTCGCTCAGAACCGCGTCACCGCGCTGCTGCCAGACATGGCGAAAAAACTCCCGCCAGCCCAGCTCGAAAACGAATTTGTGCTGAATGTCCAGCGGCTCGCGCGCCAACACGCCGGCCAGCACCGCGGGCAAGCTCAGCAGGCCGTGGGTGATGTAGGGCGACAAGCCGGTTACCGCGCCATTCAGCGCATTGCGGCTGCGCGCATAAGCGGCAGGCTGCACGGCGCCCAGGCGCGCACACGCAGCGGCCCGCGTGGCTTCAAACGCCGGCATGGGGCAGCGCTCCAACTTCGCCGCGCCGAATCGACTCGGCGCGGGATTGCACCGCTTGGCGCTCGTCGACACTCAGGCGCGCCAGGTTTTTGACCTGCAGCGCCATGCGCGGGTTCTTGGCCATGGCCGGCTCGTGACGCATCAAAAAGTCCCAGTACAGCGTGGTGAAGGGGCAGGCTTTGGCGCCGGTGCGCTGGGCCGGGTCGTAGCGGCAGCCCTTGCAGTGCGGGCTCATGCGGTCTATGTATTTGCCAGTGGCGATATAGGGCTTGCTGCCCATCACGCCGCCGTCGGCGTATTGGCTCATGCCCAGGGTATTGGGCAGCTCGACCCACTCCACCGCGTCCACATACATGGCCAAATACCATTCGTGCACGGCTTGCGGCCTGACGCCCAACATCAGCGCATAGCCGCCGGTCACCATCAGGCGCTGGATATGGTTGGCATAACCATGCGTCAAGGTCTGCGTGATGGCGTCGCGCAAGCAGGCCATATCGGTGGCGCCGCTCCAGTACCAGGCCGGCAGTTCTTGCTGGGCATCCAGCGCGTTGCGCACCAAGTAGCCCGGCATCTGCAGCCAATAAATGCCGCGCACATATTCGCGCCAGCCCAGAATCTGCCGCACAAAGCCTTCCACGCTGGTCAGCGGCGCGGCCCCGGCCTCAAACGCCGCCACTGCCGCCGCCACCACCTCGCGCGGATTCAAGAGCTTGAGGTTCAGCGCGGCCGACAGATGCGCGTGATACAGCCAGGGGTCAGCGGGCCAGATCGCGTCTTGGTAGCGGCCGAACAGCGGCAGGCGCTCGGTGATGAAGGCATTCAAGGCCTGCAGCGCCTGAGGTCGGGTCAGCGGCCAGGCGAAGCTGGCCAAATTGCCGGAGTGATGGGCAAAGCGGCGCTCCACCAGCGCGATCACCTCACGCGTGACTTGATCGGGCTCGAAGCGACTGCGCGTCGGCAACAGCCCCGGTCCCTCGGCGCCGAAAGCGCCGCGGTTTTCGGCGTCGAAATTCCATTGCCCGCCCACCGGCGAGCCGGCCTGTGCGGGGTCCATCAGGATCTGGTGCTTTTTGCGCTGCTCGCGGTAGAAGAATTCCATGCGCAGCGATTTGCGCCCGCGTGCGTGCTCGGCAAAATCGCGCACGCTGCTGAAAAAATGCCGGTCTTCGCGGATCTCAAGCGGCAGGCCGCAGCTTTGGGCGGCGGCTTTGAGCGCTTGCAGCACGCGCCAGTCGCCGGGCGCCGTCATCACCAAATGGTTGGGCTTCAGGCGGGCCACGTCCGCCAGCAGCTGCGCAGCCAAGCTGCCGACGTTGCCGGGGTCCTCCAGCCGCATGTAATGCAGTGGACGGCCAGCTTCGTGCAAGCTGAGGGCGAAATGCCGCATCGCTGCCAGGAACATCACGATGCGCGGTTTGTTGGAGGCGACATGCGTGGACTCGTCCGCGACCTCGGCCATCCACACCGCGTCCTGCGCGGCATCGAAGCCGTCAAAAGCGGCGGCCTCCAGGTCCAGCTGATCACCCAAGACCAGCACCAGCGTGCGCAGCTCAGCCATGCACGGACTTGCTGCCCTGGTTGCCCTGGTTGCCCTTACCCCGGCGGCAAGCGTCGGAGCAATACTTGACCTCGGCCCAGTTCTTGGCCCAGCACTTGCGCCAAGTCATGGCGCGCGCGCAGGCCACGCAGAGCTTGGACGGCAGTGCCGCCTTGTTGCCGCGAAACGATGGGGGATGTGTCGTGGTCACGGCAACCGAATCTGCGGTTATTAAGCCTTCTTGGCCCAGGCGCTGCACCAACCGGCTGCGGTCACTTGCTTGCCTGCAAACAGGGGGCAGCCACCGGCCTTGTCGCCGGCCTTGCCCTGATACAGCGCGCAATTAGCGCAGTTTTGCCCGGCTGCAAACTTGGGGAACTTCTTCGCGTCGACGCGCTTGGCGTCGGCCACATAGCCCAGCGCGACCGCCTGGGCGTCTTTCTCGTCCAGCATCGCTTGCGCGAAGGCCGCGGAGGTACCGAGGGCGGCGGTAGACGCGGCGACGGTCATCAAAAATACACGGCGTTGCATGGTTTGTTGCGTTGAGTGGGTCATGGGATGCTCCTTGCGATGGCTAATGAGGGTGTTTCAGAGGACCCGTTCCTCCGCCTTGCAGCATAGGTCATTTCGCGTCAAAGTATCGTCAAATAGTTATCTCCGACTAATTGAATCCGATAATCGGAGTCAAATACGCTTCAAATACAATTCGGCGATGAGTTCAAACGAAAACCCGGAAACCAGCGAAGCCACGGCCAGATACCGCAGCGGCGCGGTCGCCCGTATGTTGCGCATGCCGGTGGCCACGCTGCGGGTGTGGGAGCGCCGCTACCGGCTTACTCAGGTGGAGCTAAGCGCCAGCGGGCAGCGCCTGTACACGGCCGGCGATGTGCAGCGCCTGGCCTTGTTGAAGCGCTTGAGCGACCTCGGCCACGCCATCGGCAGCTTGGCGGCGCTGAGTCAGCGACAGCTGCAAGACGTGGCCGCCACCCATGCGGGCGCCCTGGCCGACCAGCAGCCTGCCCGCGCTGCGCTTGACGAGGCAGTTACGGCCCGCCCGCGCTTGCGGGTGGCGGTCATCGGCATGGCGCTGACCGCGCGCCTGCACTCACCCGCCCTGCTGCGCGGCCTGGGCCGGCCGGTGCAATGGCTGGGCCCGTTTGAAGACGCCGCGCACGCCCAGGCCACTTTGGCTGACCAGCCGGTCGATCTCTTGTTGCTGCAGCAGGGGAGGCTGCATGAGACTTGGCCGAGCGAGTTGCAGGCGGCCGCGCCGCGCTTGGCGACCTTGCCGATCGCTCTGCTCTACCGTTTTGCCAGCGACAAGCTCTGCGACGACTTGGCCAGCGCCGGCACGGCGCTGCTGCGCGAGCCGCAAAATGACAGCACGCTGGGGCAGTGGCTGGGCGGCGTGGTTGGCGACGCGGCGGCCGACGCACAGTCAGACACGCGGGCCGACATGAGCGGCGGTATGAGTGGCGGTATGAACGGCGACATGAGTGGCGATATGAGCGGCGGTATGAGTGGCGGAACGGCCAGCAGCCCAATTCCGGCGCGGCGCTGGGATGATGCGGCGCGGACCGACTTCGCCAGCCTGGCCTCCACCGTCGCCTGCGAATGCCCGCGCCATGTGGCCGAGTTGCTGCTGCAACTCGGCCACTTTGAGGCCTACAGCGCCGAGTGCGAGGACCGCAGCCCGGCCGACGCGCAACTACACCGTTATTTGCGCCGAGTCGCGGCCGAGTCGCGCGCCAGCTTTGAAGCCGCCTTGGAACACATCGCCCTGCATGAAGGCTTGGTGCTACCGCCAAGCTCGCAGGCGAGGGCAAAGCCCCGTGCCTAAGTGCATTGCGCGAGCGGCCTGCAGACTTCGCGCCGGCCGCCTATGCTCAGCGTCATTCGATTGCAAAGGAAAGCCACCATGTTCCGCTCCCTGTTTGTTTTACTGTTTGCCCTGACCAGCCCACAAATGAGCCACGCCATTGAAGAGCCCGGCTATGAAGTCGTCAAAACGCTGGGCAATGTCGAGCTGCGCCAGTACGCGCCCTATGTAGTGGCCGAAGTGCTGCTGCAAAGCACGGCGGAGGCGGCCGGC
>NZ_JANNMI010000204.1:0-11245 GCF_031397715.1 Roseateles sp. | reverse complement strand
TGCCGTAGCGGCTGTGGTGCAGCTTATTGCCCTTGAAGATGGCGTGATGGCTAACGTCCACATACAGCGCATCACGAACAAACCCGATATTGTTTGAAGTGATGCGGGCACCGGTGGTGTTGTAGAGCTGGATGCCGTTGCCGCGCTGCGAGCTGTTGAGCTCGCGTTTGCCGGTAATCAGGTTGTGCTCGATGCGCACATCATTGGCCTTCTCAATCCACAGGCCGAACAGGTTGTAGCTCAGGTCGTTGTGGCGCACCACGGCGCGATGCGCACCGGGGCGGATGTAGATGCCGGCGTTTTGATCCTTCAGGCTGGCGCCGGAGTCGCGCACGATCAGGCCCTCTATCGTCACGTCGGGCGCGGTGACGCGGATCGTGTCGCCGGTTTGCGCGCCGCTCAGGGTCGGGCGATCAATGCCGCGCAGCGTCAGCGGCTTGTCGATCTTGAAATTGCCGACATATTGGCCGCGGGCGACCTCGACCGTGTCGCCGGGCTGCGCCTGGTCGATCGCCAGCTGCAGCGACTCGCCCGGCGCCACCTTGAGCGTAGCCGCCTGCGCGCCCAACGATGCCATCAGCAGCAAGAGGGCCAGTGGCTTCAAAGCAGCAGGCCCATGGTCTTCAAGCCCAGGAACATGACGGCACCGATCAGCAGATTCTTGAAGCCAACATAACTGAGCATGTCCATCACGCTGGCGCGGCGGTAGTTGGCCTGCCACCAGGGGCCGTCTTTGACATAGCGTTTGCCGGCCAGGCGGATCAAGACCTCGTAGACGCTCCAGCCAAACCACCAGCCGATGATGGCGCTTTGCGACAGCCGGCCGGTGCCGGCCAGCACCCAGGCCAGGCTGGCGGCCAGGGCCAAGGAGAAGCCAGCGATCTGCAATGCTTGCTGGTTTTTCCAGTTCTCGCGACTCCAAGGCCAGAGGTGGTCGACCAGCTCCTGCCAAAGCCAGACCAGGCCCTTGGCACCGGCCTTGTGCGCGGGCGCCACCGGGTCGGTCGGCATGCGGGGGTCGGGGCCGTTAGCAACCTTGGCGCTCATCATGGGCATCGCTACAGACTCAATCGGAATGTAGTAGCCATCACGCCCAATCGGCGTGATCAAGAGCCCGTCGCGCTCGCGCCGCTTGCGCTCTTTCGATAGCGGCGGGCAGCCCTTGGTGTCGGTGTACAGAATCATGCAGTCGAGGCAGTGCAGGCATTCGCGGTGGTCGATGCGCCCGGCCGCGTCGATCGCCAGCGAGCCGCAGCCGACCGCACAGGCCTTGCAGCTGTTGCAGTCTTGCTTGCGCTTGAGGCCGAACCAGCGGAAGGTGCTGGGCATGGCCAGCGCCGCGCCGAGCGGGCAGATGTATTTGCAATAGGGCCGCTCAATGAACAGCGAGGTACCCAGGATCAGGCAAACGAACAGGCCGTAGGGCCAGGCCCGGTTGGTGATGCCGACCAGGAAGGTGGTCTTGAACGGTTCGACTTCGGCCAGGATTTCGGCCAGCCCCATCGAGAACATCGAGACGGTCAGCAGACCGAAGAAGACGCCGTACTTGACCCACTTGAGGCGGTTGTGCCAGGCGATGGGCAGATGGCCCTGAAAGCGCTTCAGGCCGATCTTTTCACCAACCTTGTAGATTGCCTCCGAGAGCGAGCCGAACGGACACATCCAGCCGCAGAACAGGCCGCGCCCGAACAGGAAGACGGTCAGGATGATGAAGATCCAGAACACGAAGATGAAGGGGTCGGTCAGGAACAAGGACCAGGTCCACTGGAACAGCAGCGAGTGAAACCAGGTCAGCACCTGCGTGATGGACGGCTGCGCCAGCGCGTTTGAGCCGACAAAGCCAATGCTCAAGGCCCAGGCGCTGTATTTGAAGGCGTTGACCGGCCACTTGTTCTTGTGGGTCGAGAGTCGGGTCAGCTTCTCCCGGAACGCGTAGACCACAGTGACCATCACCAACAGGGTGATGAACAGGGCGATCTCGACGGCGCGCGTTTTCCAGACCTGCACCCAGGGCGCGGCGTCCTCCTGCAGCGCCGGGCGGCCGCTGGCCAAGAGGCTGTCGTCCAGCCAGATTTTGGCGTCGAAACTGGTGAAGCTGCGCGTGCCGGTGGCACGGTCGACGCGGTTGCCGAGGAAGGCTAGCTTCCAAGGGTGAGCGGCTGAAAAGGACTTGCTGCGGATGATGAAAATCGCCGACTCGCTGAAGCTTGGCGCGCCGGCGGCTTCGAGGCCGTAAAGGTTCAGATAGTCCAGATCGCGGAAGGTGAAGCTGTCCGCACCTTGCTTGACCTGCACGCGGTCATAGAGGCCGCCGCGCACAAAGCCCGAGCCTTTGAACGACTCATTGCCGGCACTGCGCACGACGAAAAACGCATGCTCGCCCGGCTTCAACTGCGCATGCAGCTTTTGCCAGCTGTGTGCGCCGAGCAAGCTGGTGCCGACGTCGGGGTGATTCAGGTCACCGAACCAGAGTTCGATGAAGGGCTCGGCATTGCGCTCCAGCCCGACCTGCTCCGGCTTGACGCGCAGGGTTTGCACGGCACCGAGTTTGAGCAACTGGGCCCAGGTGAAGACCTGACCCTTGACGGCGTAGTTGGCGGGCTCGCGCACGGTGGGTGCCAAGATGCCGACCTGGCGCGCCACCGCTTGGCCCGAGGCCAGCATGACTTGGTTCTGCGCGATCACCGTAACGGTGGCGCCGGAGATGGCGTCCAGGCCCAGCACGCCTTCATCGGGGCGTGACTGGCCGATCTCGATCTTGTCGGCGACCGACTTGCCCAGGTATTGCGCGTTGAACTTGAGCAGCGCCGACTCAGGGATGCCGAGTAGCAGAATCGGCTCGGAATGCTTGAGCACCTGAGTGCCGACGAAATGGCCCGTCTTGTCCATGCCGATCAGCGTTACGACCGGCTTGCCCGAGTAGGCCGGCGTGTCGGTGATGTCGGTGGACAGCATGACATAGCCGAGCAGCGGCTTTTTGCCATCCGGCAGCGGCTCACCATAGGCCTCAACATAGGGCGGCGAGCCGAGTCGCTCGGAAAAACTCTTGGCGCCGGGGAAGACTGCCGTGCAAGGCAGGATGGCGCACATGTCCTTGGCCGTGTGCAAATCCGCCGGCAACTGCGCCTCGTAGGCGCCTGCCTGTGCGTTGCTGGCGCAGAGACTGACAAATAAAAACGCGGCCAAGTAGAACCCTACCTTGGCACCCAACTGCTTGCATCGCGAAAACATGTGCTCTTTCAACAGGGCCGGCGCCGCTGGATTGCGGCGCCGGCTGGCGGCAGCGGGGCTCGAGTCCGCTATGCCACCGAGGCTCTGGATTTCAGGCCTCAACAATCATCCGCGAGCGCATTTCCAAATGCAGCGCATGGCAGAAGTGGGTGCAATAACACCAATACACACCGGGCTTGTCGGCCACAAAGGTGACCGAGGCGGTTTCTTGCGGATTGACGATGAAATTGACGTTGTGCTTGGGGATCGCAAAGCCGTGCGTCAGGTCTTCGATCTTGTCCAGATTGGTCAGCGTCAGCGTGACGATGTCGCCCTTCTTGACCTTGAAGTCACGCAGGCTGAAGGCCGGCGCTTGGCTGGTCATCTTGACCTCGACCTTGTTGCCCTTGCGGAACACGCCCGAGTCCTTCGGGTCCTTGATCGCATTCGGGAAGTCATCCAGGTTGTAGACCTGCTTGGGGCTGACCAGCTCGCGCTTGAAGATGATGAAGTCATGCGGCTCGCCCCGCACCGGGTGATCGGCCAGCAAGACCATCTTGTCGCCCGAGATGTCGATCAGCTGCTCGTTCTCCGGGTGCAGCGGGCCGACCGGCAGGAAGCGATCCTTCGAGAACTTGCAACCGACAGCCAAATACTTGCCGTCGGCCGCGCGGGTTTCCGACTGGCTGGCGTTCAAGTGGCCCGGCTGGTACTGCACGTCAAGGCGGTCAACCACGTACTTGGCGCTCTTGTCGCCGGCATGGAATTTGATCGCCGCTTCAACGTTCCATTTGACCACCTGGCTGTCCAGGAACAGCGTGGTGTAGGCATTGCCACGCCCGTCAAAGGCGGTGTGCAAGGGGCCCAGACCCAACTCGACGTCGGCCACGACGGCCTTGTCGGCCGAGTCCAGCTTGCCGTCGAAGTAATCAAGCACCTTGGCGAGTTCAATCACGGTGCCGGTAGGCGAGAGCTTGCCGGCGCAGATGAAGTACTTGCCGTCCGGGCTGGCGTTGACGCCGTGCGGGTTCTTGGGCACCGAGACATAGGCGGTCAGCGCGGTCTTGGCATCCTTGTTGGCGGCGTGAGTGCCGTCCACCACCGGCACCTTGGAGTCGCCAATGGTCTTGAACTTGCCGGCCTTGACCGCCTCTTCGATACGCGCAACGTGGAAGAACAGGCAGGCGTCGCGCTCGGACGACATCATGTCCTCGTACTTGACGCCCATTTCGGTGTTGTATTGATTGGTCGCCGCCAGCTTGCCGTCGTAGGAGGTGGCGGTGAGGTCGCAGTTGCCGTCGATCATCACTTGCCAGCGCACTTCCATGCTCTCGGCATCGACGCAGGTGAACAGCGAGTGGTAGGTGCTGCCGTCGTCTGAGCCGATGTTGTTCGGCAGCGGGGTGGCGAATTCACCGCCGCAGAAAACCCGGGTGGTGTAGTTGATCTTCGGGTCAACCGGGTCGGCCTTGTCCGGGAAGATGCCGTGGAAGCCCTGCACATTGGGCAGCTCGGTGATCTTGTCGCAGATGAAGTAGTCGAGCCGGATGCGCGCGATACGGCTGTTGATCTTGTCGTTGATCCAGGCGTAGCGGCCGTCGTAGTTGCCGTCCTTGTAGGAGGCGTGGGTGTGGTGGGTGTCGGCGACGGTGTATTTGAGGCTACCGTCGGCCTTGGTGCCCATCACCTTCTTCGATTCATTGGTGATGCCCCAGCCGACCAGCGCGTCCGGCACGAAGCAGGGGATGCGGTGGATTTCGCGGCCGGACGGCAGGCCCAGCACGCGCATATCGCCGGTGTGGCCGCCGCTCCAGAGGCCGTAATAGGTGTCCAGCTCGCCCGGCTTCAGATGGGTGGCGTTGGCGCTTGCGCCCGTGTGGCCCGGTGCCGCTCCGGATGCGGCCGGCGCCGCGGCGCTGCTGGGCTTGTCGGTGCAGGCGACGGCGCCCAGGCTCAGGCCGGCCAGCGCTGCGCTGTTGATGAAACGGCGGCGGCCCAAGCCGGCGCTGGTTTCGAGGGTGTTCTTCTTGTCTTGACTGCTCATGATGATCCTCATCGGGTTTGGTTTGGGGATTCGGGGGGAGGGCCGCGCGCGGGAGGCGGGCCGGTGTCGAAACTGGCGTGGTCACCGCGTTGCTCGGGCAGGCGGGGTGTGGTGTCGGGGTTTGAGCGCGTGCCGGTCGGGCTCAGGCCGGTCGGCAGTGGGCCGAGCAGCAGGCAGTTGGGGCAGTCCAGCGTGGGTGCGAGATCGGCGTCGTCACCGAGTTGCACCAGCTTCATCTGACCCGAGCCCGAGCAGACCAAGTCGAGCGGGCCGTCGTGCAGCAGCGGGGCGGCCATGCCCGCAACCATGGCCATCAGCAGCCATGACAGCACGCAAGCTCGCAGGCGGCGACTGAAATGGTGGAGTGGCATGGGCTGGGTTAATACAAGCATCAACGGGAGAACGAATAATTCCCGACTCTGCCGGCGACAGCCTTAAACTGGTTCAAGAAAAGCAAATATGGGTTTGAAATTGAAATAAATTGCCGCGCAGCGCTGGTGTTTTGGCGGCAGGATTTTAGAATCAGTATTAATTTCAATTAGCAGGAGTTTTTATGCGTGGTATTTTCAACTTTAGCGCCGCCGCTGCCGCTCTGATCTTGTTGACGGCCTGCGGTCAGAAGGAGCAGGCCGCCGCGCCAGCAGCCGCGCCGGAGGTGGTGGCGCCGGTGCCCGTCGTTGCCGCTGCCGCCGAGAATGCGCTGGGCAAAAGCGTCTTCGGCAAGACCTGCGCGATGTGCCATGCGGCCGGCGTGGCCGGTGCGCCCAAGCCAGGTGACAAAGCCGACTGGGGCCCGCGCATCGCCCAGGGCAACGAGATTCTTTACAAGCATGCGATCGAGGGCTATACCGGCGCCAAGGGCATGATGCCGGCGCGCGGCGGTGGTTCCACGCTCAGCGATGACGAGGTCAAGGCGGCCGTTGACCATATGGTCGGTTTGTCCAGATAAAGCAACTATGAAGAATACAGCCGAAGCCAGCACTGACTTAGCTCGTCGGCGAGTCGCCATGGCGCTGCCTTTGCTGGGCGGCGGCTTGCTGGGCTTGGGCGGCGCGGCGTGGGGCGCAGCGCCGGTCCAGCAGCGCAGTTCGCGATTTTTGATGGGCACGCAAGTCGACATCGCGGCCGAAGGCGCCGAGCCGGCGCGATTGTCCGCAGCGCTCGACGCGGCCTACGTGGAAATGACCCGCTTGGCCGACATGATGAGCCGCTATAGGCCGACCAGCCCGGTCTGCGCCATCGGCTTGGCGGCGGGCTTGCAGCCGGTCGTGGTGCCGGCCGAATTGATGCAGGTCATGCTGGCGGCGCAGGCCTTGTCACGGCAAACCGGTGGCGCATTTGATATGACCGTCGGGGCTTTGAAAGCGTGGCGATTTGATTTGGGTCAAGTCGAAAAGCCCAATGATCAATTATTGAATCGGCAGATTAAATTGGTGAATTACCGGCGCTTGATATTGAACGAAGAAGCCGGCAGCGCGTATTTAATGGAACCTGGCATGGCCTTGGACTTGGGCGGTATTGCCAAATTGCCGATTCTGCAGGCCGGTATGCAAGTTTTGGCGGACGCCGGTATCCGCAATGCCTTGATCAATGGCGGCGGCGATGTTTTTTACCGCGGCACTTGGCAAGGCCGACCCTGGCGCATCGGCCTGCGCGATCCGCGTCAGCCGCAACGGCTATTGGGTGCTCTGGAACTTGAGGGCGAAGGCCTGCTGGCCTCCAGCGGCGACTATGAGCGCGGCTATTTTTCGCCAGACGGTCAACGCCAGCATCACATCCTCGACCCTCGCAGCGGCCGGCCGACGCAGGGCCCTCACGGGCTCAGCCTGTTGGCGCGCGGCCGCCATGCCGTGCAGGCGCTCAATGGTCTGGGCGCAGCCATCATGGTCGGAGGCATGGCGGCGGGGCGGCGGCAGATTGAGGCCAACTCAGGGCTGGAAGGACTGATCGTTGATCACGACGGCAGCGTTTGGCAGTCGCCCGGCATGGCGCAGGGGCTGCGCCGGCGCCGAGCCTGAGCAGCGCAAGGGATATCCTGCCCTGGCGGCGCTGCGGCGGCGGCATAATCTCGGGCTCAGGCATCTGCAAGTGCAAGCAAACAAGAAAGAACGCCCATCATGGCCTCGGTCAACAAAGTCATCATCATCGGCAACCTCGGCAAAGACCCCGAGTTGCGCTACAACCCCAGCGGTGTGGCCTTCTGCACCATCAGCTTGGCGACCACGCGCAGTTGGAAGAACCGCGAATCGGGCGAGAAGCAGGAAGAGACCGAATGGCACCGGGTGGTCTTCAATGACAAGCTGGCCGAGATCGTCGGCCAGTATTGCAAGAAGGGCAAGCCGCTCTATGTAGAGGGCCGCCTGCGCACACGCAAGTGGACCGACAAGGAAGGCAAAGAGGTCTACACCACCGAAATCATTGCCAACGAAATGCAGTTGCTTGGCGGCCGTGACAGCGGCGACGAGGGCGGCGGCGGTGGCGGCTACGGCGGCGGGCAAGCCCGTGGTGGTGCCGCTGGTGGTGGCGGTGGTGATGAGTACGGCGAGCCAGCCGCTCGTGCGCCCGCAGCCCGCGCCCCGGCGCCACGTGCGCCAGCCCCGGCGCCTCGCGCAGCGGCCCCGGCCCCGCGGTCGGCGACCGGTTTTGACGATATGGATGATGACATCCCGTTTTAGAACCTAATTCGGCAACCGGCCCGGTCTAGCCTCACTCACTCAACACAGCCGGCACGCGATGGTTTGCCGGCTGTGCTGCATTTTGCGCGCGGGATTTGCCTTCGCGCATCAGGCGCTGAGCATCGCGTTCAGCGAGTCGACCAAGCCGACCCAATCTGCATCGTCGGCGAGCTTTTGGCGCAGCAGCTGGGCTTGGCTGACGCTCCAGAACGGAGCGTCAGCCAGCCTAACGCCATCGGCCAGCGGTCGGTGGCTGGCGACGAAGGCTTCGATGGACGCAGCGTCGTCCGGCAGGCCGAGTTGCGAAAACAGGTCGGACAACTGGTGGATCGGGGTTTCCATGATGGTTTTCCTTGTTGGGGTTTGCAGACGAGCCAAGGGACAGGCACCGGATAGCAACGAGAATACGCCATGAATACTGAAGACGATGCAAACCAAATTCGCTGGATCGACAACCAAGGCCAGCCCGTACAAGCCCGCTGGCGCTCGATCGCCGATCACCCCGCACCCAAACGCGTTTATGTGGTGGACGATACCGTCGACGCCGACAGTGCCTACCAATGGGCCAGCGAAGGCATCGGCTTGCTGTGGTGCGGCGACTTCCAGAACGCCAGACAGCTGATGCTGGCGATGGAGCGTCGGATTGACTCGAAGGTCGAGCGTGCCGCCGCCAAGTCGGCCAAGACTGCCAAACCCGCCGCGGCAGGTCAGCCCGTAGCGGCGTCGTCGTCGCTGCTGCATCAATTGTTCGTGGCCCAGCGCAAGGCCCAGGCGCTGCGCTCGCGCGTCCTCAATATGCTGCTGCTGCCCTTTGACGCCGACCACGGCGTGCCGCTGCGTCGTGCCCCCGATGTGCGCGAGGCCGGCGCGCAAGCGCGTGGGCCGGTGGGCGAGCATTACGTTGCCTCGCTGCGCGAGCTGCAAGGCCTGATCGGCGCGCATGAATGGCGCAAAAAAGGCGTTCATGTCGGCGCGCTGAAGGCCGAGATCATTCCCCATTACGGCGTCTTCTCACCGTTGCGCGGCGAATATCTGGACCTGGTCGCCCATGCGCCGCTGCCGGCCAGTTTGAAAAGCAGCGGCAAGGCCGGCATCGCCTTCGACATCGGATGCGGCACCGGCGTGCTGGCCGCGCTGCTGGCGAAACGAGGCGTCAATCGCGTCGTCGCCACCGACCAGGACGCTCGCGCCCTGGCCTGCGCTCGCGATAACCTGGAGCGACTGGGTGTGGCGGCAAGGGTCGAGTTGCTGGAGGCCGATTTGTATCCGGCCGAGCCGGCCCAAGCGCATCTGATCGTCTGCAACCCGCCCTGGCTGCCCTGGCGGCCTAACTCGCCGCTTGAGCATGCCGTGTACGACCCCGACAGCCGCATGCTGCTGGGTTACCTAAACGGGCTCAAGACTCATCTGCTGCCCGACGGCGAGGGCTGGCTGATCATGTCCGACCTGGCCGAGCATTTGGGGCTGCGCAGCCGCGAAGAGCTGCTGGGCTGGATCGCCGCCGCCGGGCTGCGCGTGCTCGACCGCACCGACGTCAAGCCGCAACACGCCCGCGCCACCGACAAAAGCGACCCGTTGTTCAAAGCCCGCGCGGCCGAAGTCACCTCGCTGTGGCGGTTGGCAGCAGCCTGACCCAACCCCCGCGTCCTCCCTAGTTGCGGTCAGGTTCATTTCCCTAATTGGGGTCAGGTTCATTTAATTTTTAATAAATGAACCTGACCCCATTTCGAAAATTAAATGAACCTGACCCCAATTTAATGTGCCCAATTTAATGACGCAAGTCTTGCCTGTTGCCGCAACCGATCGCTGGCAGTTTTGGATCGACCGGGGCGGTACGTTCACGGATCTGATCGGGCGCGCGCCGGGTGGCGCCTTGCATACCCTGAAGCTGCTGTCCGAGAATCCGGAGCAGTACCGGGACGCGGCGGTCGAGGGCATTCGCCGTTTGCTGGGGCTCAAGCCCGGCGGGGCGATCACGCCGGCCCTGGTGGACTGCGTCAAGATGGGCACGACCGTCGCCACCAACGCGCTGCTGGAGCGCAAGGGCGATGCGACGCTGCTGGTCACCACGCGCGGTTTTCGTGACGCGCTGCGCATCGCCACGCAGGCGCGGCCGCAACTGTTTGCGCGCCGGATCGTCTTGCCCGAGCTGCTTTACAGCCGCGTGATCGAGGCCGCTGAGCGTTTCGGCGCCCAGGGCGATTGCGTGTTGCCGTTGAACGAGGCGGCGCTCAAGCTGGATTTGCAGACCGCGTTTGACGCCGGCCTGCGCGCCTGCGCCATCGTCTTTATGCATGCCTACCGCTACCCGGCCCATGAGCTGCAGGCCGAGCGTTTGGCGCAACAGCTTGGCTTCACGCAGATTTCGGTCTCGCATCGGGTCAGTCCCTTGATGAAGTTAGTGCCGAGTGGCGACACCACCGTCGTCGACGCCTATCTGTCACCGATCCTGCGCCGTTATGTCGACCAGGTGGCAGCGCAGATGCCGGGCGTCAAGCTGTTCTTCATGCAAAGCTCGGGCGGCCTGACGGCGGCCCATCACTTCCAGGGCAAGGACGCCATCCTGTCGGGCCCGGCCGGCGGCATCGTTGGCATGGTGCGCACCGGCTTGGCGGCCGGTCACGCCAAGTTGATCGGTTTTGATATGGGCGGCACCTCGACCGACGTCAGTCATTTCAATGGAGCTGATGTTGGCCCCAAGGCCGCTGCGCGACCGCCCCCCGAGGGGAGCAAGGCAGCTTGGGGCGGCCCGGCGCTGCCTTATGAAACCACTTTCGACACCGAAATCGCCGGCGTGCGCGTGCGGGCGCCGATGCTGAACATCCACACGGTGGCGGCAGGCGGCGGCAGCGTGATCCGATTCGACGGCGCGCGCCTGCGTGTCGGCCCCGAGTCGGCCGGCGCTAATCCCGGCCCGGCCAGCTACCGGCGCGGCGGGCCGCTGGCCACCACCGACGCTAACGTGATGCTGGGACGCATACAGCCCGACTTTTTCCCCAGGCTGTTCGGGCCGCAGGCGGATCAGCCGCTGAGCCGCGAGGCCGCCGAGTTGGGCTTCACGGCGATGGCCAAAGACATGTCAGCCGCCAGCGGGCGCTTGGTGACGGCCGAGCAGGTCGCCAGCGGCGCGCTGCAGATTGCGGTCGGCAGCATGGCCAATGCGGTCAAGCGCATCTCGGTGGCACGTGGCTATGACGTCAGCAGATACACCCTGCAATGTTTTGGTGGCGCGGGCGGCCAGGCGGCTTGTCTGGTGGCCGATGCTTTGGGCGTGAGCCGCGTGCTGCCCACTTCGCTGGTGACCACCGATCTCACC
>NZ_JANNMI010000202.1:0-8291 GCF_031397715.1 Roseateles sp. | reverse complement strand
GTTTCACAGTGAGCGCGTTGTGAAGTTTTTGTGAACTATAATCATCCAACTGACTCTTGCTGATCATATCTAATTGTCCTACAGGCCACGCGTCGATGGGCGGTCATGGCCACTCGCATTCGTCAAAGGATGGCGGCGATGAGTCGAGGAATTGCCTCGCCGTCGATCGCGCCGAGCGTCAGGCTGCGCGTCGTCGCAGGCCAGTGCGGCCACCAGCGCCGCGTGGTCCTGCACCCGCAGATCGCGTTTGAACCAGACCAGGGCGCGCTGCACAGGCGCGGAGTTCTTCGCCCCCACAGCAGCTACTGCCGGGTGTGCGCTGCGCGGTGACGCGGCAGCTTGACCCCGCTGAGCGCCGCATGCTTGCTGCGCCGGCCCGCCACCCGCTTGCGCCACATCCGAAAGGACGACGGCAGCATCTGGCGGCGCATCAAGGCAATCACGGCGGACTCATTCAGGCCAAATTGCGCCTTAATGGCGTCGAAGGAGCTGCGGTCCTCCCAAGCCATCTCGATGATGCGGGAGATATCGGCGGCGCCCAGCGCCAAGGGATCAGTCGGCGGCGTATTCATGGCAGGCAGGGCAGTGGTTGCGTGGGCATGCTGAGAGGGTGAGGTAAAACACGAGCAGGATCTTCGCCGTTTAAGCAAGCCTCAGCAGGGTGCCAGGGTATTGCCCACTTGGCGGCGCTCGTGCTGCTCAAAAGTAACGTCCAATAGCGAGATGGACAATAGCAATATCGAAACCCGCCTGACCGAGCTGGAAATCAAGGCCAGCTTCACCGAAGACCTCCTGGATCAGCTGAACCTGATCATTACGCGCCAGCAGGATCAGATCGATTTGATCAGCCGCGAGTTGGCCGCCCTGCGCCAGCAGGCACCCGACGCCGGCGCGCCGGTGTTTCGCAGCCTGATGGATGATTTGCCGCCGCACTACTGACGGCGCCGTCGCTTCAAGCGCTCAACATTTTGTGAATCAGCTCCGGCGTCGACCCTGCCGAGTACTTCTTCATCAAGCGTGCGCGGTAGACATCGACCGTGCGCGGGCTGATCTCCAGCCGGCGGCCTATCATTTTGCTGGTCAGGCCCTCGATCAATAGCGCGGCAATCTCGCGCTCGCGGGCGGTCAGCTCGGCCTTCAATTGGCGGTGCGCCGACAAATCCTCAAAACTCCAGATGCCTTCCGCATGCGGGTCTTCCGGGTTCAAGGCGCGGCCCGAAACATGACACCAAAACAGCTCGCCACTGCCGACCCGCTTCATCACCCGGTCGTCGGCATAAAACCCTCGTTTGTCCAGTGCCGCGACGATGCGCGCGCCGGTGCGTTCGAACTCAACCAAGCTGGGGTAGAGCACCTCAAAGCTGCGGCCGAGCAACTGGTCTTGCTCGGCGCCGAACATGGTCAACAGCTGGCGGTTGCAGTCGACGATCAAGCGCTTGGCCGACAGCACCAGGCCGATCGGCGCCAGCTCGAAGGCGGTGCGGTAGTCAAGTGTCATTGAGGAGGTAATGCAGGGCGAACAGGGTAGAAGAGTCGTAACGGTCAATCCTGGCGTATTGACTTAGGCGATTCTACGTATGCGCCAGCGGCAGCCCGGCGTAGTACGCTCTGCGGCTTCCGAAGCTCGAACGGAGTAGCAGCAATGAACAAGATTTTCCCCAGTGCCGCTGAGGCGCTCAAGGGTATCGTCAAAGACGGCCAATTGCTGGCGGTCGGCGGCTTCGGCCTGTGCGGCATCCCCGAGGCGCTGATTGCGGCTTTACGCGACAGCGGTGTCAGGGACTTGACCGTTATTTCCAACAACGCCGGCGTTGACGGCTTTGGCCTGGGTCAGTTGCTGGAGACGCGCCAGATCAAAAAAATGATTTCCAGCTATGTGGGCGAGAACAAGGAGTTCGAGCGCCAATACCTGGCCGGCGAGTTGCAGCTGGAATTCACGCCGCAGGGCACGCTGGCCGAGAAGCTGCGCGCCGGCGGCGCCGGCATTCCGGCCTTTTTCACGCGCACCGGCGTGGGCACCATCGTGGCCGAGGGCAAGGAGCTGCGCGAGTTTGATGGCCACACCTATGTGATGGAACACGCGTTGATGCCCGAGGTCGCCCTGGTCAAGGCCTGGAAGGCCGACAAGAGCGGCAACTTGGTGTTCCGCCGCACGGCGCGCAACTTCAACCCGGCCGCCGTGATGGCCGGCAAGACCACCGTGGTCGAGGTGGAACAGCTGGTCGAGGTCGGCGAGATCGATCCGGATGCCGTCCATCTGCCGGGCATTTACGTGCACCGCATCGTGGTCAATGCCAATCCCGAAAAGCGGATTGAGAAGCGCACTTTATCCATCAAGGGAGAGTAGTCATGGCCTGGACTCAAGACCAAATGGCGGCGCGTGCCGCGCAGGAGCTGGAAGACGGCTTTTATGTGAATCTGGGCATCGGCATCCCGACCCTGGTGGCCAACTTTGTGCCGACGGACAAGGAGGTCTGGCTGCAGAGCGAGAACGGCATGCTGGGCATCGGGCCCTTTCCGCTTGAGTCCGAGGTCGATGCCGACCTGATCAACGCCGGCAAGCAGACGGTGACCACCATCAAGGGATCGTCGATCTTCGGCAGCCACGACAGTTTCGCCATGATTCGCGGCGGCAAGATCAATCTGTCGATTCTGGGTGCGATGCAGGTCAGCGCCAGCGGCGATCTGGCCAATTGGATGATCCCCGGCAAGATGGTCAAGGGCATGGGCGGCGCGATGGACCTGGTGGCCGGCGTCAAGCGGGTGATCGTGTTGATGGAGCATGTGGCGCGCAAGAAAGATGGCACGACCGATATGAAAATTCTGCCTAACTGCACTTTGCCACTGACCGGCGTAGGCGTGGTGAATCGCATCATCACCGACCTGGCCGTGATGGACGTGACGCCGGCGGGCCTGAAGCTGGTCGAGCTGGCCGAGGGTGTCAGCCGCGAAGAGGTGCAAAGCAAGACGGGCGTGCCGCTGCTGTAAAGCTTGGACAGTTTGCTTTGACGAGGAAGGCCGGCGCAAGTCGGTCTTGTTAGTTTTTGATTGTCCAGAAAGCTCAGCCGCGAGCGAAGGAAAGCGACCACAGAGAGAGGGAGGAAGGCACCGAGGGATTCATCCGGTTCGCCGACCCTCTCTGTCTCGCTGTGCCTTCCTGTTGCATTTTGAATTCCCCGGCAAGCTGAGCTTGCTCGCCAATCAAGTTGTGCCCGGCGCGCAACTGGTCCACACGGCAAAGCTAGCCTTCACGCTTGCGCTTGCGACTTGCGGCGCAGCTCGACGGCCAACAAGGGCAAGGCCAAGAGCAGCAGCAGCCCGCTGGCGGGCTCCGGCACGGGTGAGGGGTTGAGCGTGAAGCCGCCCACCAGCGCGGCGGCGCCGCCGGCCCAGGTCTCGGCATCAAAAATGCGCAGGCCGATGGCGCTTTGCCCGTCAGCGAACGTGCCGCCGGTAAAGGTATAAAAGTTGCCGTTGAAGTGATTGGTCTCAAACACGCTGCCGGCGGTGGGGCCGGACAAGCTCAGGTCGGTGCCGTAGAAGTTGATGCTGTTGCTGCCCAGCGCGAAGAAGGATG
This sequence comes from Roseateles sp., assembly GCF_031397715.1. Lineage (GTDB taxonomy): Bacteria > Pseudomonadota > Gammaproteobacteria > Burkholderiales > Burkholderiaceae_C > Paucibacter_A. The sequence continues at coordinate 4,714 of NZ_JANNMI010000202.1, read as the reverse complement.
CATCGGCGCCGGCAAAACGGCTGTAGCTGCCGCCGCTGACATCAAGCGCGGCGCTGCCGTTGGCAAACACGCCGCCATTGACCGTCAGCGTGCCGCCCAAGGCCGCTTGCGTGGCGGGCGCTGGCGCATAGCTGTTGGCTCGCACACCGCCATTGACCGTACCGCCGTTCAAGGCCGCCGTGATGGTGGCGTCCTCCAACCGAACACCCCATTGCGCTCCGCCACCGGCGGCGCCGCTGACTGTGCCACCACTGAGCGTCAACGCGCTGTTTGCCCCTAAGTAAATGGCCGCACCGCTGAGCGACTGCACCGTGCCGCCGCTGACCGAGATCACGCTGCCGTCGGCGCCAGCGATCGCGGCCTGGCCCGACTGCGAGATGATGCTGCCGCCCGTCACCTGGAGCGTGCCGTTGAGGACATAGGCCACGCTGGACAGGCCGTTCTGGATCAAGCCGCCACTCACCGTCGCATGGGCGCCTGCTGCCCCGGCGGCCAAGCCGTTAACGCCCAAGAAACGCAGCGTGCCGCCGCTGATCACGCCGGTGCTGGTGTCATTCAGGCTGATGCCGCCGCCGGCGCCGGTCGGCGAGATCTGGTTGAAGGTGCCGCCGTAGACCCGCAGCGCACTATTGCTGTAGGCATCGATACCGCCGCCGGTTTGATCGCTATAGCTGAACAGCGCCGGCTCGACCACGTCAACCCGCACATTCGCCACGCGCTGGACTTCTCCGTTAGCGACGCTGGACACGCCCACCCATTGGGTGTCGCCGATGTAGTTGCCGTTGAGCGGATTGCCGTTGGCGATCGTGCGGTCGCTGGAGATAAAGGCCGCCTGCGCGGGCATGGCCAGCGCGGCCCATGCGGCGCCGACAGCGACGGACAGACGGACGGCGTTTCGGCGATTGCAATAGGGATGGGTCATGAGAGGGCTCGGTGACTTGATGGTGGCGCTGGACAGACCGGGCTTGGCCTTCATCGACTAACGCAATGTCAGCGGCTAAAAAGGCTCATTGCGGCGATACACCCCCCCTGAATGAGTGGGTCGCGGCAGCCCAGATGAAGCCGCCAAGGGCGCGCTTGTCGCCGTTTCGGAATCTGGCCGAGCCCCAGGCCTTGCTGGCGCAATGGGAGCCGGGCCAGAAAACGCCGTGGCAGACCGTGGCCAAGCACAACTACCAGCGCGCCCATGCCATCACCGCGCTGGCCGGTGACCATGCGCAGCGCTATCCGGCCTTGCTTGGGCGGCTCCAGCTGCGGCGGCGGCTGATTGTCTGAATGGGTCTATTTCAGCCGACGAGCCCGCGCGACTGTCGCATTCGCTTTGGCTAAAGATTTGAATAAAGTGTTGCAAAGTCTACACAGGGTAGTAATATCTACGCCATGAATTGCTTGCTTTTGATACTTTCGCTGCCGACCGAAAACGCCAGCGCCCGCATGCGCTGCTGGCGGGCACTCAAATCTTGCGGTGCGGCGCTGCTGCGCGACGGCGTTTATCTGCTGCCCGACCAAGCCGACAACGCAGCCACGCTGGGCGGCATTGCCGCGGATCTGCGCAGCCACGCCGGCACCGCTTACCTGCTGTCCACGCACAGCGACGCAGCGGAGTTCAAAGTGCTGTTCGACCGCAGCGCCGAGTTTGGCGAGCTGTTCAATCAGATCACCGCAGCCCGAGCGGAGCTGCGTGAAGACAATGTGCTGGATGTGATGAAGCTAGCGCGCAAGCTGCGCAAGAGCCTGGAGCAGCTGCAGGCGATTGACTTCTTTCCCGCTGAGGCGCAGCGGCAAACGGCGGCGGCCTTGCAGGCGCTCGAACTCGATGCCCAGCGTGTGCTCTCGCCGGACGAGCCGCGCGCCACGCCTGACGAAATCATCCGGCTGAACATCGCGGACTACCGTGGCCGCAGCTGGGCCACGCGCCACCGGCCCTGGGTGGACCGGCTCGCCAGCGCCTGGCTGATTCGGCGCTTCATCGACCCCGAGGCGCACTTTATCTGGCTCAAGAGCCCGGCCGATTGCCCCAAAAAAGCGCTGGGTTTCGATTTCGACGGCGCGACCTTCAGCCATGTGGGTCTGCGCGTGACCTTCGAAACCTTGCTGGCCAGCTTTGGCCTGGAGACGCCGGCCTTGCTGCGCCTGGGGCTGCTGGTCCACAGCCTGGACGCCGGTGGCGTGCAGCCACCCGAAGCGGTCGGCGTCGAGCGCGTGCTCGCCGGCATGCGCGAGGCCATCAGCGACGACGACCAGCTGATGCAGGTGGCGGCCGGGGTTTTTGAAGGTTTGCTGACCGCTTTCAAGCACGAACAGGACAAAACATCATGATGAACACCAGCCCGCCGTCTGCCATGAGTCTTGCCATGACTCTTGCCATGACCCCCGCGATGGCGCTGGCCCTGGCCGGCAGCTTCGGCAGCGTCGCGCGCTGGCGTGAGGACTTCGTCGCCCTGCCGGCACGAAGCAAGGCGGGCCGGGTGTTGCTGAGCTTGCAGCCGCGCACGGGCTTGCTGGTGAATCAAGCGGCGGCCGATCAAGGTGTCGTGCTCTTGGCGCTGGAATTGGCAGAGCAGCAGGACCCGGTTGCGGCGGCGCAGGCCTTCATCGCGCAGATCGACTGGGACGAGGTCTACGCGCTCTACCAGGCAGCCGTCCAAGACGCCAGCGAAGGTTTCGCCGCCGACCTGGCGCAGCTGGACCTGGGCCGCCAGGTGGTCGTCGATGTGCGGCGCGACGCCATGTTCGAGCAGGCGCAGACGATGTTACCCGGCGCGCACTGGCGCGATCCGGCGCAGGTTGCCGACTGGGCAACTGAGTTGCAGCCGGGCGCCGAGGTGCTGGTCTATTGCGTCTACGGCCATGAGGTCGGCCGCGTCACTGCGGTGAAGCTGCGCGCGCTGGGCATCAAGGCCAGCTACTTGCCCGGTGGTATCGATGCCTGGGCCGCGGCCGGCAAGCCGCTGCAAAACAAGCAGGACCTCGAACAGTGACGGCACAAGTCAGCGCTGCGCTGGCCGCGCCGCGCTACACGCGATGGCAAATGGTCGGCTATATGCTGGGCTTGGGTACATGGGGCTTCGGCGGCCCGGTGGCGCTGGTCGGCTTCATGTACCGCGACCTGGTCGAGCGCCGGCAATGGATCAGCGAGGCCGACTACAAAGAGGGCTTGGCCCTGGCTCAGCTGATGCCGGGGCCGCTGGCGGCGCAGCTGGCCATCTATCTCGGCTATGTGCATTTCCGGGTGCTTGGCGCGACGCTGGCCGGCCTGGCCTTTGTGCTGCCGTCCTTCTTTATGGTGGTGGGCTTGGGCGCGGTCTATGTCGCGTACGGGGGCTTGGGCTGGATGCAAGCGGTGTTCTACGGCGTGGGCGCGGCCGTCATCGGCATCATCGCGATGAGCGCCTACAAGCTGACCAGCAAGAACATCGGCCGTGACAAGCTGCTGTGGGCGATCTTTCTGGTCAGCGCCGGCGTCACCGTGATCACCCAGTCGGAAGTCGTCTGGCTCTTCCTGGGCGCCGGCGTCCTGGTCTGGCTGCTGCGCGCGCGCCCTCAGTTCAAGGGCCGGCTCAACGGCTTTGCGGCCGCTGCGCCGCTGGCCGGCGTGGCGCTATTCGCCAGCACGGACTGGCCCCTTCTGGTCGAGATCGGCGCCTTCTTTGCCTACGCGGGCAGCTTTGTCTTCGGCAGCGGCCTGGCCATCGTGCCGTTTCTGTACAGCGGCGTGGTGCAGGAACACCAGTGGCTGACTGACCGGCAGTTTGTCGACGCCGTGGCGGTGGCCATGATCACGCCCGGGCCGGTGGTCATCACGACCGCCTTCATCGGCTATTTGGTGGCCGGCTTCTCGGGTGCGGCGGTGGCGGCGCTGGCGACCTTTGTGCCCTGCTATTTGTTCACCATCCTGCCGGCGCCGTATTTCAAAAAGCATGGCAAGCGCCCGGCCATCGTTGCCTTTGTTGACGGCGTGACGGCGGCGGCGATTGGCGCCATCAGCGGCGCCGTCGTCGTCATCGGCCAGCGGGCTATCACCGACTGGATGACGGCGGGCTTGGCCCTGGCCACCATCGCCATCCTGTGGCGCTTCAAGAAATTCCCCGAGCCGCTGATCGTGTTGATGGCGGCGTTGATTGGCTTGGGCGTAACCCCATCAATAGACGGCTTACTCAGGTGAGCCCAACATCTTGGCCGGGTCCACCCAGGCATCAAAGTCCGCTGCGCTGACTGCCCCCAGCTCCAACGCCGCCGCCCGCAGCGTGGTGCCCGTTTGATGGGCGTGCTTGGCGATGGCTGCCGCGCGGTCATAGCCGATATGCGGCACCAGCGCGGTCACCAACATCAGCGACGATTGCAGCAAGGTCTGGATGCGCTGATGGTTGGCCATCAAGCCCTGCAGGCAATGCTGCTCAAAGCTGCGCATCGCCTCGGTCAGCAGGTTCAGGCTGTCCAGGCAATTCAGAATGATCAGCGGTTTGTAGACATTCAACTCGAACTGCCCTTGGCTAGCGGCAAAGCCAATCGCGGTGTCATGGCCCATCACTTGGGCGCAGACCATGGTCAGTGCCTCGACCTGTGTCGGGTTGACCTTGCCCGGCATGATGGCGCGCGCACGCGGCGCCTGCGGCAGGTCGCGGATTTCGTCGTCCTCAGGAAATTCTAGAAACAACAGGGCATGACCACGATCACCGAAGACATTCCGGCGGGAGACTACAATCCGGCGATG
>NZ_JANNMI010000198.1:0-3585 GCF_031397715.1 Roseateles sp. | reverse complement strand
CTTGTAGCCGCGCAGCGCCCCCTCCAATGCCCTCAGTTTCGGCATATTTCTTGCGCTCTCCGGTCGACATGAGTGAATCGCAGCAGCTGCCACCAAGTTTGGACGCCTCGGTGATCGTATGCACCTCAAAGTCCATCGGCCGGGTGCGATCGGGCACCACGTGGTAATCGCTGTCGCCCGGATTGACCTGGATGCGGTCGCAGCGCCGCTCAAGCAAATTGATCGCCGGCACGCAGTTCAAGGCCAGGCTGCTGGCATCCACTTGTTGCAGCAAGGCGTTGTCGGCGCGCGAGAAGAGGATGACGATGTCGACCTCTTGGCCGCCATGCTCTCGCAGCGCGTCCCCAATGTCGTGCAGGTCGAAAAACAAGAATCGCTGTGGGAAGGCAAAGTACTCCTGCACGATGCGGTAGCCCTCAAATCCATGCAGAGTCGGCGGCAGCAGCGCTTGGTCGTCGTCAAAACCGACCGGACTGATGCACTCGGCGTCGAGCGCCTCATGCCAGTCCATCGGGCGTTTGGTCGGCATCACCAACACGCCCATCGCATGGCCGCAAATCAGCTCGTGCAGGCGGTAGGCCACATCGTCCAAGCCGGTGCAATGCAGGCGCAGGCTGTCGAGCGAGAGCTGGGCCAGGTCGCAATTGGCGGTGGTGCGCAGGCGCAGGCGCAGGCCCGAGCGGTATTTGCGCCATTCGGGCACCGCCGCGATGGGCAGGTCGGCAGCCTGGTTGAAATACTCGACCTGCGTCAACTCCAGCGGCCAGATCTTCAACTCATGCGCACTGCGGAACTCGCAGGCGGTGGCCCCCGCCTTGCCGGCATGGCCGTGCATCACCGTACCGCGCGCCAAGGTCAAACCGGTGGCCAGACTGGGGTCGGCCAGATCGGGGACGACACGGGCGATCAACATCGCCGGCGTTGGCGCCAGGAACTGCGGGTAAACGATCTCCAGCAGCGTCTGCGTGAAGCGCGGGAACTCGGCATCCAGCTTGAGCTGGATGCGGCCGGCCAGAAAGGCAAAACCCTCCAGCAAGCGCTCCACATACGGGTCGGAAACCTCCAGCCCTTCAATGCCTAAACGGGCGGCGATCTTGGGGAACTGCTGCGCAAACTCCGCGCCCATCTCGCGCAGATGACGCAACTCGTCGTTGTAATAGCGCAGCAGCCGCGGATCCATGGCCAGCGCCCCTTAACGATCGAGTTCGCGCACGGCGACCCGACCGGTTTCAAGGTCGATGTCGGTGCGCAGCAGCAACTCAAGCGGCACCGGTTGCGCCCATAACTGCCCGGCAATACGGAAGCCGATCTGGTTGTGGTGATCCAACTGCTTGTCCGATATCACCGTCTCCACCGTCAGCGTGTGCGGCAAGATGCGCGGCTCGTGGTCGAGGATGGCCTGCTTGACCCGGTCTTGTAAAAGCTTGGGATCGACATTCGAGGCGCTGCTGCCCGACAAGGCCGGCAGGCCGTAATTGAGCACCGACTTGCGCGCATGCGGCGCGTGCGTCCAATCGATGTAGTCGCCCGGCGCGGTGGAATTGAACAGCCAGGCCAGATCGCGCAGCACCATCTCACGCAACTGATTACGGCCGATCACACGCGTCTCGCTACTTTCATGCAAAGCGTCGGGTTCGTCATCGGTCAGCCGATCCAGCAGCGCGGGCTGGAGGCGGTCACGGGCACGCAGCTGAGCCATGGGTCTGATTCAACTCTGCTCGGCCACGGCATTCAGCGTGACAGACCGAATATCCATCAGGGCGAAATCAGCCGCATCGGTCGCGAACAAGCGCTGACCCAAACCGACGAACTCATCCACGCCGCTCGAGCGCCACTCGGTGCTGCGGGACAGGGCCAACAAATCACCCGGCGCCAAATCGGTGTCGGGATAGCGGGTAGGGATCAGCCCGACCACTTCGCCGCCATTGGTGAACTGGAAATGTGCCGGCATCCAGACCGCGTCGCGCAGGTCCTGCGGCGGATCGATGTCGAGCTGCGCCACCCGGTTCCAGGGCAGCCAGTAATACTTGCCATTGATGATGGCCTCGATCACCGGGCCCAGCCGACTGTCCGCATCGGCAATCCAGGCAAAAGCCTGGCCGTCAACGGTCCCGGATGTGGCCGGCGCCAGTTCCAGCGCCTCGGCGCGCAGCTGCCGGCCGGCGTCCGGCTCGCCGCGACCTTCACGCAGCAAGGCTTCGATCAGCAAGGCCACCCAAGGCTCGGGCTCCCCGAACAGCATCGGCACTTTTTGCCCGGCGAACACCTTCATGCGCAGGGTCTCGCAAGCGATGGCCTCGCGGTAGGTCTGCACCATGGGCAGCATGCCGGCGTCGAGCTCCAGCGCCACATTGAGTTGATTCAGCGCGCGCTCCCATTGGCCGGTCACGCACAGCAGCTGGAACAAAAACACCCTCAGCTTCGCATCTTGAGGCTGTGCGCGGACCTGTTCGGTCAGTAGCTTGAGAGCCGCTTTGGCATCGCCATCTTTAAGGGCTTGTTCGGCACTCAGGGCTTGTTCGGCAGCACCGGGATTGGGCATGGGAACTCCGGCAAATACGGCGTTCTCGCGGACCCCAAGAGATGGCGTCTGCGTGAACGAAATTGAAAGGCAAGGGACGCAAGCGACCGGCCCGGCCGGCCGCTTGCGTCCATCGGTGCTCCCGCGCCGACTTGACCCACGTGGCGGTCGGCATGGGGGCGAACAAGGCTCAACCGCCGGCTACGTTCTCGGCAATGTTCCAGGCAAAGGTCTTGTCGCCGGCGACCGTGCCCTTGGAGTCTTGCGGCGTGTAGTCGAACGTGACTTCAGCGAAGTTCAAGGTGACGTTCTCGGTCAGGCGGTCCTCGCCCCCACTGCCACCGGTGCTGACCGAGGTGATCAGCACCTCCGTCATTTCAATCTTGATGTATTCGACCGGCGCGCCCTTGCCCCCTGCCTTGCGTACGATCAGATTTGCCTTGTCGACATGCTTGCCGCTAAAGCTGGCCTGGATCAAATTGTGCGAGCAGGAGTCCACGTATTTCGTGAATGACAAATCCTGCACATTGGCTTTGCCAGCCCCGCCGCCGCCGCCAGAGTGCGTCGTTCCGCTGTTCGACAGCCCCCAGCTCCAGGCCAGAACATCGATCTTCTCCTTGTGGACCTTGTCCTCGGATTCGCCCTTGAAGTCTCCGATTTTCATGAACATGTCGACTGCCATACTGCTTCTCCTTTGATGCTCCCGTATCGGGAGCGGTTAACGTTGTTGCACTGCCCAACCCTGTCCCAGACCCCCTTCGTGCGGCGGGGATGGGTGTACAAGCGCCCTATCCCGCTTTGGCAGAAGGAAGCTTCGAGACCAGACGCAGCGACACCGTGAGCCCTTCAAGCTGGTAGTGCGGCCGCAGGAAGAATTTCGACGAGTAGTAACCCGGGTTGCCTTCTATCTCCTCCACCACCACTTCAGCCGCAGCCAAGGGTTTGCGCGCCTTGGTGTTCTCGGAAGAGTGCGCCGGGTCGCCGTCCACGTATTGAAGAATCCAGCTCTGCAACCAGCGCTGCATGTCATCGCGCTCCTTGAACGAACCGATCTTGTCGCGCAC
>NZ_JANNMI010000174.1:0-5330 GCF_031397715.1 Roseateles sp. | reverse complement strand
GCCGGCCGGCAACGCCTTGATCGAGCCGGCAATGATCTCGGTCGTGTAGGCACAGGTGTTGAGCACAAAGGTCAGGCAAGCACAAAACCAGGCCGAACTCAAGAGCGGCCAGAGCGCGCTTTGCTGCACCCACTCGAACTGCGCCAGGCCGTAATAGATCAGGAACAACTGCACCAGCATCGGCGTGCCGCGGAACACATAGGTATAGACCCAGACCGCACGTGAAATAAAGCTGCCGCGAAAGCTGCGCAAGACGCCCAGCGGGATCGCAAACAGCAGACCCAGCAGCAGCGAGACCAGCAGCAGCTGCAAGGTGGTCCAAGCACCGCTCAAGTAGACCGGCAGGTTCTCGAAAATGATGTCCAGGCTCATAGCGCGCTCCGCCTCACGCCGATCGAGAAGCGCCGTTCCAGCCAGCCGAACAAGAACTCAGACGCGGTGGTGAAGAGCAGATAGATCAAGGCCACCGCCAAATAGAACATAAATGGTTCGCGGGTCGAGCCGGCCGCTTGTTGGCCGCGCGTCATCAGGTCAGACAGGCCGATCACCGACACAATGGCCGTGCTTTTGATCAACACCAGCCAGTTGTTGGACAAGCCCGGCAGTGCATGGCGGAACATCTGCGGCAGGGTGATGCGGCGTGCAATTTGCCAGTTCGTCAGGCCAAACGCCAAGCCGGCCTCGCGCTGGCCCGGCGGCACCGCCAAAAAGGCCCCGCGGAAGGCCTCGGTCAGGTAGGCGCCGAAGATGAAGCCTATCGTCAGCACACCCGCCACATAGGGGTTGATGTCGACGTACTCTTCATGGCCAAGCGCCAGCAAACCTTCGTTCAGCGCGATCTGCCCGCCATAGAAGATCAGCAACATCAACACCAGATCCGGCACGCCGCGAATCAAGGTGGTGTAGAGATAGGCCAGGCCACGCGCGAAGCGCCATTTGGACAATTTCGCCAAGGCGCCCAGCAGCCCAAGCGTCATCGCCATCGTCATCGAGGTCAGGGCCACGCTGAGCGTGACCACGGCCCCTTCGAGCAGGCTGGGCAGGAAGTCAATCAACAAACCGTGCAAAGCCATCGGCGCTATCTCTATCTCTAACAGTCAGTCAACAAAACCCGTTACTTCTTGGGCGCCAAGTCGTAGGGGAAATATTTGTCATTGAGCTTCTTGAACGTGCCGTTGGCGGAAACTGCGGCAATCGCGTCATTGAACTTTTTGCCCAGGACTTTTTCGTCAGCCTTGCGCATGCCGACGCCGGAGCCGGTGCCGAAGTACTTGACGTCGTCATAGACCGGTCCCACCAGGGTGAAGCCCTTGCCGTCGGGCTTGGCCAGGAAGCCTTGGTCAATCGCCACCAAGTCGGCCAGGGTCAGGTCGATGCGGCCGGCCTTCAGATCCAAAAACGCCTGATCCTGGGTCGCATAACGCTTGATATCGCTGTCCTTGAAGACCGCAGCCGCATAAGTCTCATGGATGGTGCCGCGCTGCACACCGATCTTCTTGCCCTTCAGGCCGGCGGGCGTGAAGTCCATTTTGGTGCCCGCCTTGCCGACAAAGCGCGCCGGCGTGTTGTAGTAGGGAGTGGAGAAAGCGATGGCCTTTTGGCGCTCGGGGGTGATCGACAGCGAGGCAATGATGGCGTCGATCTTGCGCGCTTGCAGCGCCGGGATCAGGCCGTCGAAGTCGACCTGCACCATCTCGCAGGCGACCTTCATCTCGGCGCAATAGGCGTTGGCGAGGTCGATCTCGAAGCCCATCACCTTGCCGTCTTTGCCCACCTCGGAGAAGGGCGGATAGGCACCCTCAACGCCGATGCGGATTTTCTTCATGTCGGCGGTTTGCGCTTGGGCGCTGAATCCGCTCAGTCCAGCCACAGCGATGGCGGCGATGGCGAGTAGGTGACGTTTTTGCATGATTGCTCCAAAAAGGTAGTCAAAAGGTGGAATCTAAAACCGCTAGTCTGCAATGGATATTGCGCCGGCGGACCTAGGGTTTGAGCGTAGACAGAAATTTTTGTACCGGCAGCAGCGTGGCGAGCGGGTCTTCCTCTTGCGGCACATGCCCTAAATCGGGAAACGTGACCAGCTGACTGCCGGCAATGTCACGGGCGAAATTCTGCCCGTTGATGGGCGGAATCAGCCGGTCTTTGGCGCCCCACAAAATCAAGCTCGGCTGCTGCAGGGTTTTGATCGCTGCGGCCTGCTCGCCCAAGCTCATTTGCGCAAAGCGTTGGCGCAGCGCGGCGCGGTTGCCCGCGCGCAAATTCAGCTCGTAATAACGCTCGACCAGCGCGGGGTTGACCTTGGCCGGGTCACCGTAAACATCCTTGATGCTGCGCTCAACCAGGCTGCGCGGCAGCACATGCTCGCTCAAGGCGCCCAAGCCGGGCAGGCGGGCCATTTGAAAGCCCAGCGGTACCGACTCGGGCTCGAAGGCATAGCCGCCGGCGTCGACCAAGATCAACGCCGCCACCCGCTGCGGCGCGGCCGCCGCCACCATCCAGGCAATTTCTCCGCCGAGTGAATTGCCGCCCAACACCACCCGGTCAAGCTGCAAATGATCGAGCAAAGCCCGCACGAACTTGACGTAAGCCTCGGTGCTGTAATCGCCCGAGGCGGCCGGGCCGGTCAGGCCGAAGCCGGGCAAGTCAAAGCTGATCACCCGGCGCGTTTTGCTCAAGCTCTTGACCCAGCCCTCCCAGGTGTGCAGGCTGGCCGAGGTACCGTGGATCAAGACGATGGGCAGGCGGTCGCTGCGTGGCCCTTGGTCGCGCAAATGCAGCAGTTGACCATTCAGGTCAATGAACTCCGAGGGCGGCGGGGCCCATTGCTGGATCAGGCTTTCCAGCGGGCGGTCGGGCGCTTTGGTGGCCGCAATGCCTAAGGCCCCCACCAGCAAGAGCAAGCCCAGTAGGCGCAGCAGGTTTTCGCTCAGGCGACTACTCATTCCGCAGCGGGGGCTCGGTGGGCCTCGCTGGCCGGGCGGCAGATCTCGGTCGATGGGTGCAGGCCGGCGTCGAGTGCCTCGCGCTGGTCAAACACAAAGCAAGCGCCTTGGTAATGGGCGCCGCCGGCCTCCTCGAAGTATTTCAGGATGCCGCCCTCCAGTTGGTAGACCGGGCCGTCCAGGCCTTGTTGCTCCAGGTAGATCGCGGCCTTCTCGCAGCGGATGCCGCCAGTGCAGAAGCTGACGATGGTCTTGCCCATCAGCTCGGCGCGGTGGGCTTGCACCGCCTGCGGGAACTCACTGAATTTATTGATGCGCCAGTCGATCGCGCCCTCAAACGTGCCGTAGTCGATCTCGAAGGCATTGCGGGTGTCCAAGGTGACGACAGCGCGGCCCGCATCGTCATGACCCTGGCTCAGCCAGCGTGCCAGCGTGGTGGGGGCCAAGGCCGGCGCACGCGGCAGGGCGTCGGGGCGGATCGCCGGATGGTTCATGCGGATGATCTCGGCCTTGACCTTGACCAATAACTTCTTGAACGGGACGGCCTCGCTCCAACTTTCTTTCGGCGCCAGATCGGCAAAACGGCCGTCTTCTTTCAAGCTGGCCACCCAGGCGCGCACGCTGTCGGCCGGGCCGGCCAGGAAGAGATTGATGCCTTCCTCGGCGAGCAGCACGGTGCCCTTCAGGTCCAGCGCGGCGGCGCGCTCGAACAGCCGCTCGCGCAGCGCATGGCAGTCGGGCAGGCCAACGAATTTGTAGGACGAGATATTGAGGACGGCATTGTTTTGCATGATCGGGCGCAATTGTAGGCAGGTGCCTAGGAATTCATGCGCGGCGCCTATCCGAACAACTCGCCTTGAGCGGCCTGTGCTGCGCTGTCTGCGGGCTTGGTGGCGGGCTTGCGCCGCTGCGCCGTGGTCGGCAAACCGCTTTTGCGGGAGCCGTGGCGCGCCTGCACATGGTCGGCTTCTGCGCGGGCGCCGTCGGTCTTGCGCAAGCCATACATGCGGTCTTTGGCGGTCCGCATCGCCAAATGGGCGTCGACGATGGGCGCGGGGTAGTCCACACCGATGCTGCAGCCCGCCATGCGCTGCACGGCCGGGTCCATGGTCCAGGGCTCGGCCAGATAGGGCAGGGGCACGCGGGCCAGCTCGGGCAGCCAGCGGCGGATGAAGAGGCCTTGCGGATCCTGATCCAGCGCTTGCTTGGTGGGGGAATAGATGCGCAGCGTGTTGATGCCGGTGGTGCCGCTTTGCATCTGCATCTGGCTCCAGTGGATGCCGGGTTCGAAGTCCAGAAACTGCCGCGCCAAGAACAGGCCGGTGGGTCGCCAATGCAGCCACAACTGGTAGCTGGCAAAGCTGACCAGCATCGCCCGCATGCGGAAATTCAACCAGCCGGTGGCCAGCAGCGAGCGCATGCAGGCGTCCACCATCGGAAAGCCGGTGCGGCCCTCGCACCAGGCCGCAAAGTGCTCCTCGTTGAAGTCGTTTTCACGCAGGCCGTCATAGACGCGGGCAAAGTTGTGGAATTCGATCGCGGGCTCGTCTTCGAGCTTTTGCATGAAATGGCAATGCCAGCGCAGCCGCCCGGCAAAGCCGCGCAACGCGTAGGCCATGGCCGGGTCGGGCGATCGGCGAATCGCTATCTCGGTTGCCTGGTGTGCGCTGCGCATGGACAAGCTGCCAAAGGCCAGGTGCGGGCTTAGTCGGCTGCAGGCCTGTTCGGCGCTCAAGGGGCTGGAGAGTGCTTTGCGGTAATCGTGGCCGCGAAACTGCAAGAAGCTTTGCAGCATGGCGTGCGCGGCCTGCTCGCCCGCCGCTTGCAAGCGCTTGCCATGCGGCGCCAGCCGCAAGCTCACCAGCGTCGGGAGGTCGGCCTGATCCAGCGGCACGGCCGCGGTGAAGCTGCCGTCCAGCCGCAGCAGTGGCGCGTCCATGCGGGCCTGCCAGCGCTGCGCCCAGCCGGCACGGCTGCGCAAGCGGCGCACCACCCCGGTCTGAGTGAATTCTTGCCAAGTCACGGCGGCCGTCTTGCACCAGGCCGCCACGGCCAGGTCGCGCCGGTAGGACCAGCCCGTGCCGGTCTCCTCATGGCTGAAGAGTTGGGTGAAACCAAGCTCGCTGTGCAATTGCGCCAGCACCGGCACCACCGAGCCCACCCGCACCAGCAGCGGCAGGCCGCGCTCGGCCAAGGCCACCCGCAGCTCGGTCAAGCAAGCCAGGCAGAACTCGACCTGGCTGGCGTCGCATTCGGCGCTGTTCAACCATTCATCCTCGATCACAAACAAGGCCAGCGCGTCGTCGCAGGCCAGTGCGGCCACCAGCGCCGCGTGGTCCTGCACCCGCAGATCGCGTTTGAACCAGACCAGGGCGCGCTGCACAGGCG
>NZ_JANNMI010000161.1:0-5944 GCF_031397715.1 Roseateles sp. | reverse complement strand
GCTTCGACCAACGCCTTCTTGCACTCCATCATCGGGGCATCGGTGCGGGCACGCAGTTCAGCCACCATGCTTGCGGTAATTGCAGCCATTTTCAAATCTCCGTATTCAGCGGGCCTGCGAGTCGGGCCAAAACCAGCACTCAGTCAAACCCCAAAAAAATGCTTTGAAAAAAAGGGGACTGAATCAGCCCCCTCCTTGTTTGAGCGCCAGAAAATTAAGCGCCTTCGCTAACTTCCACGAACTCGTCGCCTGCAGGAGCGGCGGCTTGCACCACCGTGTTACCGGCGTTGGCACGGCCTTCCAGCACAGCGTCAGCGACGGCGCGGGCGTACAGAGCCACGGCCTTGGCCGAGTCATCGTTGCCCGGGATCACGTAGTCGATGCCGATGGGCGAGTGGTTGGTGTCAACCACGCCGATGACAGGAATGCCCAGCTTCTTGGCCTCGGCGACGGCGATCTTGTGGAAGCCCACGTCGATCACGAAGATGGCGTCCGGCAGGCCATTCATATCCTGAATGCCGCCGATATTGCGCTCGAGCTTGCTCAAGTCGCGCTGGAACATCAGGGCTTCTTTCTTGATGGCGGGCTGGGTACCGGCATCAACCTGCGCTTGCATGTCCTTCAGTGCCTTCAAGGACACCTTGACGGTCTTGAAGTTGGTCATCATGCCACCCAACCAACGCTGGTCGACATAAGGCATGCCGCAACGCTGAGCTTCCAGAGCGATCACTTCACGCGCTTGGCGCTTGGTGCCGATCATCATCTCGCGTCCGCCCTTGGAGGACAGATTGCGCACGAAAGTCAACGCCTCCTCGAACGCAGGCAGCGTCTTCTCGAGGTTGATGATGTGAATTTTGTTGCGGTGGCCGTAGATATACGGGGCCATCTTGGGGTGCCAAAAACGAGTTTGGTGACCGAAGTGGACGCCGGCTTCCAGCATTTCGCGCATTGTTACGGACATATTCATTGACTCCGAAGGTTGTGTCTTAAATCCGGCCCGAATTGCTCTGCAGCGTGACGTTTAGCCAAACTCCGCATCGAAATGCGAACCATGGCCAAACTCGAATACAGCAGCAACACCTCTGAGTGGCCGGTTTGCGATTGACTTACTGACTTACTACTTGCCTTACTTTTCGATTTACCGCCCAGGGAAAGCCCTGAGTGCTCGGCAAAACCCAAGGAGTATACACAATTTTGGCAACCCAGCCTCGGTTGGCGACTCACGCGCCGGCGCTAGCGGGGCTGCAAACAAGGCTGCAAACAGCCGCGCAGGCGTGCAAATCCGCCGCCGGTTGACGCCGCAACCGGCATGCGGACAGTGCTCGAAACAATGACGCACTACACTGCCCGGCCTGACTGCCGCCGCGCCAGTGGCCGCACAAATTGAACCCTTGCTGCGGCCAGCCCAGCTTGTTGAAAACACCTTGAGTCGAGACTATTGAGATGCGCATTGCCATCATCGGCGCCGGCATTGCCGGCGTCACCACCGCCTATGAATGCGCAGCAGACGGCCACCAAGTCACCGTATTTGAGCGCCGCGGCAGCGTCGCCGCTGAGGGCAGCTTCGCGAACGCAGGGCTCACTGCGCCCGGCTTGAGTTTTCCCTGGGGTCAAGTGAAATGGCCAGCACTGGGCGGCGGAGCCAAACTGGCCTGGGGTTGGCAGCGTTGGCGGGCCGGCCGCAGCAAGCAGCAAGGCGTGCTGCAAGAACGCCTGTTGAAGCTGGCGCTGTTCAGCAGCGCGAGACAGATGGAGTTGCGCCGCAGCCTGCAGATGGACTATGAGCGCGCCTGCGGCACCTTGGTGCTGCTGCGCAGCGAGCGGGACTTGAACGCCGCACAAACCGGGCTGGACCTGTTGACGCCGTGGGGCCTGAGCGCCCAAGTGCTGACGGCCGAACAATGCCGCGGCATCGAGCCCGGCCTGAACCCTGATATGCGCCTGCACGGCGGCGTGCAACTGGGCCAGGGCGAAAGCGGCAACTGCCGGCAGTTCGCTCATTTGATACGCGGCGCAGCGCAGCGCCTGGGCGCGCAGTTTCGCTTTCACACGACGGTGCGCAGCCTGACGCCCGGCATACCGGCAAAGCTTGTGCACGAATACACCCCGCCGCCCGATAGCCTGCCCGACCCCTCGCGGCAAAGCGAGCTGCGCGACGGCAACGACGACACCCGGCCAGCGCCGCTTGGTCGCAAAGAAGACTGCTTCGACGCCATCATCATTTGCACCGGCGCGGCTGCCACCGAGTTGTTGCGAGCCCTCAAACTCAAGCCGGCACTGACCCAAATCCAAGGCTATTCGATCACGGCGCCACTGCGCCAACTTGAGGCCCACCCCGAGCTCGGCCCCCAAGCTGCGGTGTTCGACCAGCAGCGGCAGATTTCGATTGGCCGCATCGGCCAACGGATTCGCGTGGCCGGCGGAATTGCGCCGGCCACCGCCAGTGAGCGAGCCAGAAAGTCGACGCTGGCCTCGCTGCACCAAGCGCTGGACGATTGGTTTCCCGGCTCAATGCAAAGCACTGCAGTGCAGCACTGGCAGGGCTCCCAGGCCTTGGCGGCCGACGGGCTGCCGCTGCTGGGCGCCTGCGCCCGCGACGGCATTTGGCTGAATCTTGCTCAAGGCTCAGCGACGACCTTGGGCTGGCCCCTGGCCTGCGGCGCCGCACGGGTCCTGGCCGAACAAGTCAGTGGCCGTCAGGCCAGCGCCGACCTGCCCGACATCACAGGACTGGACATTGGCCGTTGCGCCTGACAAGCTATTAGGGTGCAAATAAAACTCCTACCCAGCCACGCCAATTGGCCACTGTTCAACACGATCAGCAGCCGACAGATCGAGTCGCGGGCCTTGGCGGCGAGCGGGTCCACCACGCAGCTGATGGAACAAGCCGGCATGGCAGCAGCGCGCCTGGCCTTGGCGCTGGTGCCTAACCATGACGGCCCGATTTGGGTTGCCTGCGGCCCCGGCAACAATGGCGGCGACGGCTTGGTGGCTGCCCGCCTACTGCATCAACACGGCATCGCGGTGCGGGTCAGCTTGCTGGCGAGCAAGAACACGCCACCTGCCGCCACGGCTGCAGCCTTGGCTGCGGCGCAAGATGCCGGGCTTGCGATCTGCACCGAGATGCGAGCGCCGCCGAGCACCCGCCTCGGCATAGATGCCCTGCTGGGCCTGGGCTTGAGTCGCGCGCCCAGCCCCGAAATTGCCGCCGGCATCAAGGCCCTGAACAGCCTGAGCGCGCCGGTGTTGGCGCTGGACCTGCCCAGCGGCCTGCATCCAGACCATGGCTGCTTGACCGGCGAGGCCGCCGTGCATGCTCAGCACTGCCTGGCCTTGCTGACGCTCAAGCCTGGCTTGTTCACCGGCGCGGGACGCGCCCATTGCGGCGAGCTTTGGTTTGACGATTTGGGGCAAGCGCCAACCCATGCGGGCGACGCCTTGCTGGTGGGCGCGCCGTGCTTGAGCGCATGGCGCGCTCAGGCCGCCGCAAGCAGCAACCATGCCAAGCACAAGGGCAGCCAAGGCGACGTGCTGGTGATAGGCGGGGTGGCCGGCATGCGCGGCGCCGCACGCTTGGCCGCACGTGCGGCGCTGGCCGCGGGCGCGGGTCGCGTTTACGTCTGCTTTTTGGGGGCAGCGCCGGACGACATTGACCCCCAAAGGCCTGAGCTGATGCGATTTTTGCAGCCCAGCCTGGAGGACCCCAGCGCCATCGCGAGCTGGTGTCACAAGACGCTGGTTTGCGGCTGCGGCGGCGGCGACGCAATCGCCGCTCAGCTAGCCCAAGTGCTGGGCCACGGACAGCGCCTGGTGCTCGACGCAGATGCTTTGAACGCCGTGGCGCTTGACACCGGCTTGCGCACAGGTCTCAAGCAGCGGCGGTCAAAAGGCTTGGCCACCCTTTTGACCCCGCATCCCTTGGAGGCCGCGCGGCTGCTGGGCAGCGACGCCGCCAGCGTGCAAGCCGACCGGATCGGCGCGGCGCAGGCGCTGGTCGATGAACTGGGCTGTCAAGTCATTCTGAAGGGATCCGGCAGCATCATTGCCGGCCCGCATCGCCAAACCGCCATCAATTCAAGTGGCAGCGCCGCACTGGCAACGCCGGGCAGCGGCGATGTACTCGCCGGCTGGCTGGGCGGGCTGTGGGCGCAACAACCCATGGCTGACCCCCATGACCTGGCCTGCCTGGCCTGCTATTGGCATGGTGCCGCCGCGCTAAGCCAAGCAGGCGGCCCTTTGCGAGCGGCCGACTTGGTGGAGCATATGCACGCACTCCACACCGGGCCCGACCTCAGTTAGCGCCGCTTGCGGGCACGCGGCTCGGTGGCGCCGGCGCCCATAGGCTTGATCGCATCGGCGCCTCGCGCCGCTTGACGCGCGGCCTTGACCGGATGGGCAGCAGCCGACCCCGCGCCGCCGCTGCGTGCCTGCCGGCCCTTGCGGGCGCTCTTGGCCCCGCTCTTGACCTCCCGGTCGGTGCGCCGCACTTGCTCCAACGCTTCGACGGCATTGCCAGGCGCGCGCTCCGCGCTGCCGACACCGGCCTTGTCGCGCAGTGCGCGCGCGACCAGCTTGGCCTCCTCGTTGTCGGTCACCAGGCGGAAGTCGATCTTGCGGGCATCCAAATCAACTCGGCTCACCTGCACCTGCACGCGCGCGCCGGTCGCATAACGCATACCGCTGCGCTCACCGCGCAATTCCTGCTTGACTTCATCAAAGCGGAAATACTCGCCCCCCAGCTCGGTGATGTGAATCAAGCCCTCCACATAGAGCGCATCCAACTGCACGAACAAGCCAAAGCTGGTCACCGCGCTGACCGTGCCGGCGAACTCCTCGCCCAGATGCTCACGCATATAGCGGCACTTCAGCCAAGCTTCGACATCGCGCGAGGCCTCGTCGGCGCGCCGCTCATTGGCACTGCAATGGGCGCCGACGACCTCCCAGCGCTCGATCTCGGTCGAGGCCTTGGCAGGGTCGATCGGTGCGGCACGGCCGGGCCGCTTGGCCGCCATCGGCACGTCCATCTTGCCGCTGTCGAGGTGATAACGCTTGTCGGCCAGGATTGCCTTGATGACACGGTGCACCAGCAGGTCGGGATAACGCCGAATCGGGCTGGTGAAGTGGGTGTAGGCCTGGTAGGACAAGCCGAAATGCCCGGCGTTGGCCGAGGTGTAGATCGCCTGCTGCATCGAGCGCAGCAGCATTGAGTGGATCTGCGTTGAGTCGACCCGGTCCTTGGTGGCCGCTGCGATCGCCTGATACTCGCTGGGCTTGGGACTGTCGCCAATTGACAAGCCCAGGCCCAGAGCGCGCAAATAGGCCTGCAAGGCCACGCGTTTCTCAGGCGTTGGACCTTCGTGCACGCGAAACAGCGAGCCATGCTTGGACTGCTCAATGAAATCCGCCGCGCAGACATTGGCCGCCAGCATCGCCTCTTCGATCAGCTTATGGGCCTCGTTGCGGGTGCGCGGGATGATCTTTTCGATGCGGCCGTTGTCGTCGCATACGATTTGCGTTTCCACCGTGTCAAAGTCGATCGCACCGCGCCGGCCGCGCTCGGCCAGCAAGGCCCGGTAGACCTCATGCAGATGCAAGAGATGCGGCACCAAGTCACGCCGCTTGGCGGCTTCAGGGCCATGAGTGTTGCCAAGTACCGCCGCGACTTCCGTGTACGTGAAGCGAGCATGCGAGCGGATCACCGCCGGGTAAAACTGATAGGCCTGCACCTCGCCGCTCGCGGTCACCAACATATCGCAGACCATTGACAAGCGGTCTTCGCTTGGGTTGAGCGAGCACAGGCCGTTGGAGAGCTTCTCCGGCAGCATCGGGATGACGCGGCGGGGAAAGTAAACCGAGGTCGCGCGCTCATAGGCATCGCCGTCCAGCGGGTCACCCGGTTTGACGTAATGGCTGACGTCGGCGATCGCCACCAGCAAGCGCCAGC
>NZ_JANNMI010000147.1:0-23283 GCF_031397715.1 Roseateles sp. | reverse complement strand
CACCAGCAACCATCCGGTGGCGGCATATGCATCCTCCAGCAGATTGCCGCCACCCAGCCCGAACACCAGCGGCTGCACCAGCGACTCGTACAGCAGTAGCTGCAGCGCACCGAAACCATCGCTGAAGAATTCAATCACGCTGGGCCTCTTTCAGCACACCGGCCATTTTGAACAGCACGCGATAGCGCGGATGCTCGCGCAGCGGCGCAAAACACATGCCACGGTCCTGCAGCCCCTGCAGCAGCGGCTCCAGCACCGCCGGTGCCCACGCGTCCTGACGCGACCAGATGCCCAGATGGGCCATCAAAATATCACCCGGCTTGACGGCCTTCAACGCCCGCTCCAGCAGCTGCTGATTGGGGTACTTGTCGCTGGGCAGCTCGTCACCGAGAAAGCCCGCCGCGCTCCAGCCCACATGGACATAACCGCACTTCTGCGCGGCAGCCAGCAGGGCCGGCGAGGTCTTGCCGCCCGGCGCCCGAAAGATCGGCCCCATCGCTTGGCCGGTCATCTCGGCAAAGCGCGCGCTGACCTGCTTGAGGCTGGCGCAATATTGCTCGGCCGTCAATTCTTGACGCACCGGCACCTGCACACCGGCAGCGGTGCTGACCTTGAAGCGCGTGACTTCGGTCTGGCCCGGCGCCGGCAGATCGGCCAGCCAGGTGTCGTGATTCCAGGTGTGGGCGCCAAAATCATGGCCCTCGGCCGCACGCTCGCGCCACCAAGGCGCCCAGGCTTCATCCAGCGTCCAGCCGCCGCTCTTGGTGGGTTCGTTGGCGAGAAAAAAGGTCGCGCGCGCGTCGAAGCGCTGCAAGGTCTCGGCGATCAAGGGCGCCACGCCCATATGGCCGGTGTCGAAGCTCAAAAATACCGGCTTGGCGCAGGGCGGGGCCGCAAGCACCGGCAGCGCCATGGCCAGCGAAGTCACCAACGCAGCCGCCAAAAATGCGCGTCGCGTCATTGGCGTGGCTGATGATCCAGGGTGTAAACCCCGTGCGGCGACTTGCCGACCTTGACCTGGCGCACCACCTTCTTGGTCTGCGTATCGATCATGGTCAGCTTGCCGGCCCAGCGCGAGGTCACCAAGAGGGTTTTGCCGTCACCCATCACCTCCATATCGTCCGGGCCACTGGGGCCGGGGAACCGATCGACGACGGTGAAGGTTTCGGTATCAATCTTGCTGATGGTGTTGGCAACGCGGTTGCTGACCAGCACATGGCGCCGGTCACCCCAGGCGCGGAAGGAGTGTGCGCCCTTGCCGGTGGGCAGGCGCTTGATCAGCTTTGCACCGGTGTTGCCGGGCGCGCTGACGTCGTAGACCTCAACCACCGAGTCGCCGGTCAAACCCACCAGGATGTGCTTGTCGTCAGAAGTCAAGAAGATGTCGGCCGGCATTTCGCCGACCGCAATCTTCCAGCGCGGCGTCTGCGTCGCCAAATCCACGGCCAACAACTCATTGCTGTCTTGCAGGCTCACATACAGCGTGCTGCTCTTGCTGTCGATCGCCAGATGGCTGGGCGTCTTGGGGGCGCTGATGCGCTTGACCAGCTTCAAGGGCTCGTTTTTATTGGCCGGCGTCCAGCTGTAGAAGTTGACGTAATCGAGCCGATTGGCGGCGGTGATGAGCCACTTCATATCGGGCGAAAAGCGCAGGTGGTAGGGGTCCTGGATGCCATGCACCACACGCTGAACCTCGGCGCTACGGGGGTCCAGAAAAGTCAACGAGTCGCTTAGGGCATTGGCTACCAGCAAGGACTTTTCGTCCGGCGACAGGTAGAGGTGATGCGGCTCTTTGCCGGTCGGAATGCGCTTGATCTGCTTGAAGCTGACCGGATCGACCACGCTGATGTCGGCGTCCAGTGAGTTCAGAACAAAGATCGGCTTGTTGGGGCCGGCGGCCGCGGCGGCCAGGGATGAACACAAACTCAGGGCCGCTGCGAAATGGGGCCAGGACTTAAACGACATCAGGGAGTCCTTGAAGGGAAGCAATCAGCACAAAAACACGACGCTCCAAGTGTAGTTGGCCGCGCTTGCCTTTCGTTCGTCAGCGGCACTCAGCGCTACGCGTCATTGTCCCCGCTCAACAAACCACCCAAAATCCCGACGCCGCCGATGCCGGCCAGGCCGCCGAGCATCGAGCCCTCCTCCCGGCTGCCGCCGCGCTGCGGAGCCGCCGCGAAGATGCGCGAGGCCAGCCGCGACAGCGGCAGGCTTTGTAGCCACAACTCGCCCGGCCCGGTCAGCTTGGCCAGGAACAAGCCCTCGCCGCCGAACAAGGCGGTCTTGATCTTGCCCACGTACTGAATCTCGAACGACATATTGGGCGTGTAGGCGACCACGCAGCCGGTGTCGACCAAGAGGGTCTGGCCGGCCTGCAGCGTGCGCCGCACGACGGTGCCGCCGGCATGCACAAAGGCCAGGCCGTCACCGTCGAGCTTTTGCATGATGAAACCTTCGCCGCCGAAAAAGCCGGTCGAGATCTTCTGCTGCAACGCGATGCCGAGCGAGACGCCGCGTGCCGCGCATAAAAAAGCGTCTTTCTGGCAGATCAGCGTGCCGCCAAGCTGGCGCAAGTCCATAGCCAAAATCTTGCCCGCATAGGGGGCGGCGAAGGCGACCTTCTGCTTGATGCCGGTCTGGTTGGTGTAAACGGTGGTGAACAAGGACTCACCGGTCACCAAGCGCTTGCCCGCGCCCATCAGCTTGCCGAAGAAGCCGCCCTGCTGCGGCGCGCCGTCGCCAAACACCGTGTCCATATGGATGCCAGAGTCCATGAACATCATGCTGCCGGCCTCGCCAACGGCCGCCTCGCCGGGATCGAGCTCGATCTCGACGAACTGCATCTCCGCGCCCTTGATTTCAAAGTCGACTACGTCCATTGCCATCACATGTCCTCGTTCGGTTCAGCTCACTTTGGCATTATTGCGTGACACCCAAAAAAATAGCGGAGGCCGCAGCCCCCGCATTGTTAGTTCAAGCCACCAGCGGTTGGCCCAAACCTCGATCACCCCATGTGCAGCCCGCCATTGCAGCTGAAGTCGGCGCCGGTGGTGAAGCCGGAGTCGTCACCAGCCAACCAAGCGACGATGGCCGCGATTTCTTCGGGCGTGCCCAAGCGCTTGATCGGGATGGTGGCAACGATCTTCTCCAGCACATCGGGGCGAATCGCCTTGACCATCTCGGTGCCGATATAGCCGGGGCTGACGGTATTGACCGTCACGCCCTTGGCTGCAACTTCTTGCGCCAACGCCATCGTGAAGCCGTGCATGCCGGCCTTGGCGGCCGAATAGTTGGTCTGGCCGAACTGGCCCTTCTCACCGTTGACCGAGGAGATATTGATGATGCGGCCCCAGCCTTTTTCCAGCATGTCTTCGATCACCTGCTTGGTGACGTTGAACATGCTATTCAGGTTGGTGTTCATCACCGCATCCCAGTCGTCACGGCTCATCTTGCGGAACAAGCCGTCCCGCGTGATGCCGGCGTTATTGACCAGCACCGAGACCGGTCCATGTTCGGCCTTGACCTTGGCGAAGGCCTTGACGGTGGAGTCCCAATCGGCCACATTGCCGACCGAGGCGAAAAAGTTATAGCCCAGCGCGGACTGCTCACTCAGCCATTTATCGAAGTCACGGCTGGGTCCGCAACCGGCGATCACCTTGAAACCTGCCTTGTGCAGGCGCTGGCACATCGAGGTCCCGATACCGCCCATGCCACCGGTTACGTAAGCTACTTTTTGACTCATAGTTGTCTCCTGTCTCTTAAGAAAATGCTTGCTCGCCCAGACTCCTGCATGTGCGGGTCCGGGTCAAGCGGGTTGGCCCTAATTTCGCATCAAAGCGGGTTTGTCACCGGGTTTGTCACTAGTCGGGCCAGGCTACTCAAGCTCAAGCTCAACGTTCGACCGTCAACGCCACGCCCATGCCGCCGCCAATACACAGCGAAGCAATGCCTTTCTTGGCGTCGCGGCGCTGCATCTCGTGCAACAGCGTCACCAGGATGCGGGCGCCGGACGCGCCGATCGGGTGACCCAGCGCAATGGCGCCGCCGTTGACGTTGACCTTGGACAGATCCCAGCCCATTTGCTGGTGCACGGCGCAGGCTTGGGCGGCAAAGGCTTCGTTGATTTCCAGCAGATCCAGGTCCTGCGCCTTCCAGCCGGCGCGCTCCAGCGCCTTCTTGGCGGCAGGTACCGGGCCCATGCCCATGATGGACGGGTCAAGCCCGGCCGAGGCGTAGGAGGCGATGCGGGCCAGCGGCGTCAGCCCCAGGCTGGCGGCCTTGGCCGCGCTCATGAGAATTAAGCCGGCGGCGCCGTCGTTCAGCCCGGAGGCGTTGCCGGCGGTAACGCTGCCGGCTTTGTCAAAGGCGGGGCGCAGCCCGGCCAGCACATCGGCGGTGCTGCGGCGGTTGATGAACTCATCGGCGTCAAAGACGACCGGGTCGCCCTTTTTTTGCGGGATCGTGACCGCGGCGATTTCGTCCTTGAAGCGGCCGGCGTCCTGCGCCGCCGCTGCCTTTTGTTGCGAGGCAAAGGCCAGCGCGTCTTGCGCCTCACGGCTGATGCCGTATTGCTTGGCCACGTTCTCGGCCGTGATGCCCATGTGGTACTGGTTGTAGACGTCCCAGAGGCCGTCGACGATCATCGTATCGACCAGCTTCCAGTCACCCATGCGCTGGCCGTCACGCGAGCCCGGCAGCACATGGGCGCTCAAGCTCATGCTCTCTTGGCCGCCGGCGATGACGATCTCGGCGTCGCCGTCACGGATCGCTTGCGCCGCCAGCATCACCGCCTTCAGGCCGGAGCCGCAGACCTTGTTGATGGTCATCGCGGGCACGGTGTTGGGCAGGCCGGACTTGATGACGGTCTGGCGCGCCGGGTTCTGGCCGGCACCGGCCGTCAGCACCTGACCCAGGATCACTTCACTGATTTGCGCGCCGTCGAGGCCGCTGCGGCGTAAAAGATCGCGCACGACGGTGGCGCCCAAGTCAACGGCCGAGGTTTTGGCGAGCGTGCCGCCAAACTTGCCAATCGCGGTACGGGCCGCAGAGACGATCACGATATCGGTCATAAGAACTCCAACTGTGCTGTAAGTAACAAGTTATCAGATGAATAATAGCTCAGGCAATGGCAAGCCGGCTTCAAGCTTTTTGCTTGACGTAACGCCCCGGCGCCGGCTCGATCGCCTTGTATTTGCGATTGCCTGGCGCCTTCGGCGCCGGTTTTTGCGCACCGGCATGCGCCGCCAACCACTCGGACCAATCGGTCCACCAGCTGCCGGGCTGCTCGGTGGCCGTGGCCAGCCATTCCTGCGCTGTGGCAGGCAGCGCCGCCGACGGGCCTAGCCAGTGGCTGCGCTTGTTTTTTGCCGGCGGGTTGATCACACCGGCAATATGGCCGGACGCGCCCAGCACATAACGCCGCTCGCCCTTGAACACTTGCGTGCTGCGGTAGGCGGCCTCCCAGGGCACGATATGGTCCTCGCGCGAGCCGTAGACATAGACCGGCGCTTCAATCTTGCCCAGATCCAGCGGCTCGCCGCAGACCGTCAAACGGCCGGGGATCTTCAACTCGTTTTGCAAATAGGTGTGGCGCAAGTACCAGCAATACATCGGCCCGCTCATATTGGTCGCGTCGCCGTTCCAGTACAGCAGATCAAACGCGGGCGGCGCCTCACCCTTCAGGTAGTTACCCACCACATAGTTCCAGACCAAATCGTTCGGCCGCAACATGCTGAAGGTGCTGCCCAGCTCTTGGCCCTTCAACAGGCCCGGGCCCTTGGGCGACTGCAGGCCAATGGTGGCTTCACGCTTTTTCACCGAGGGCTCGTCGACAAAAATATCCAGGATGCCATTGCTGGCAAAGTCGATCAAGGTGGTCAGCAAGGTGACGCTGGCGGCCGGCTGCTCACCGCGCGCCGCCAGCACACCCAGGGCGGTCGACAAAATCGTGCCGCCTACGCAAAAGCCCAAGGTGTCTATGGTCTTGGCGCCGCTGATCTCCTGCACCACGCTGATCGCTTTGATGGCGGCCTGCTCGATGTAGTCATCCCAGGTCCAGGCCGCGCAGGACGCGTCCGGGTTGCGCCAGCTGACCACAAACAGCCGGTGGCCCTGCGCCACCGCATAGCGGATCAGCGAGTTGTCGGGTTGCAGATCGAGGATGTAGTACTTGTTGATGCAAGGCGGCACAAACAGCAAGGGGCGCTCGAACACCTTGTCGGTCAGCGGCTTGTATTCGATCAGCTGAAAGAACTCGTTCTCAAACACGATGTCGCCGGCCGTGGTGGCGACATTGCGGCCAACCTCAAACGCGCTTTCGTCGGTCTGCGAGACATGGCCGCGCTGCAAATCATCCCAGAGCAGCTGCATGCCCTTGCTCAGCGACTCACCCTTGCTTTCCAAGGCCAAGGCCTGTGCCTCCGGGTTGAGCGCCAGGAAGTTGCTCGGCGAGGCGGCGTCAACAAACTGCTGCACGGCGAAGCGCACACGCGCGCGCGCTTTATCTTCGCCCTCGACCTTGTCGGCCATTTGCTGCAAGGTGTTGGCGTTGAGCAAATAGAGCTGCGCCATGAAGGCGCTGGCCGGGTTGGCGCTCCAGGCCGGGTTGGCAAAGCGGCGGTCGGCCAGCGGTTTCGGTGCTGGGGCCTGGGCCTGATCGCCCAAACTACCCTGCAGCGAAGCATTCCACAGCGCGGTGGCTTGATTGAGGTAGTTGCTTTGCAACTCGGCCAAGGACGCGGCGGGGATTTGCAGGCCGGCCAAGGTCTTCCACATCTCGCCCAAGTCGGCGGCCGCTGATGCGGCCGCTGCTGCGGCGGCCGCGGCAACAGGAATCGGCTCAGCGGCGGTCGCCTGAGCGGCGGTAGCGGCGGTAGCGGCGGTAGCGGCTTTCGTCTTACGGGTCATGATTTTCCTCAAACAAGTGTGCGTTTGGTGTCATGGCCCTAGCGCGATAGCCATGCCAACTCATCATCGCAGACCTTGTTGTAACCTTCGCGTCTTACTCGCTAATGACTAACCATGTATCTGATCGCAATGGCTTGGGGCTATGTCGCCTTGATGATGGCGTTGGTCGAAGCCACCAGTAGCCAAGGAACTGTGTTGGGCGCCATCGTGACGCTGCTGCTTTACGGGGTTTTGCCAATCTCTATCGTCTTGTATCTGCTGGGTACGCCGCATCGCAAAAAGGCCCGCCAGCGCCAGGAGCAGCTGCAACGAGCCGAGGCCCAGGCCGACTCAGACCAAGCCAATGGCGGCGACCATGCGCCCGCTGACCCGCAGCCTTCGGTAAGAAAAGAAACGTGAGGCGTCGCTGACGGTGCACCAGGAGCCGCCGCTGATATGGCTCAAGCCCAGCCGCAGCAAACGCTGGCGCGCCAGCCCAGCCAAGTCGGCGCGCCAGCGCGCTGCGCCGGCTGCATTGGGCCGAAACCGGAAGTACTCGCTCGACAAGGCCAGCGGCTCAAGGCCAAAAGCCGCCAACACCTCGGGGCCGACCTCAAAGGCCGCCGGGCCAATGCAGGCGCCCAGCCAGGCCTGCACCTCAGCCGGCCGGCAGCCGGCCGCCTGGCACAGTGCCGCCACCGTGTTCTCCAGCACGCCACCGGCCAGCCCGCGCCAGCCGGCATGCGCCCCGGCCACGCCGCCGGGCGCGGCGAACAAGACCGGCAGACAGTCGGCCACCTGAATCGCCACCGCTAGACCCACCGAGGTGCTGACGCTGGCATCGGCCAGCGGCGCCGGGGCACCGCGCAAAGCATGGGCAGAGTTCAAACGCACCACCGCGCTGCCATGCACCTGTTGCAAAAAGATCGCCTTGGCGCCCAGCGCCCGGTCGACTCGGAGGCGGTTCTCGGCCACCGCGGCCGGCTCGTCTTGCACCGCCGCGCCCACATTCATGCTCTCGAACGGGCCGACGCTAACGCCACCGGCCCGCGTGCTCATGAAGGCGCGCACGCCAGGCATTGAGGTGGCCCAGTCGGGCCGCAGCCAATCGGCATGCAGGCCAGAACCCAGGTCCTCACTCGGCATCGGGGCAGGCCGAGGGCTGGGTTTTCGCAAAGGCGTCCAGCGCCATGCAGTTAGCGAACACCCGCATCACCTCGGGCACATGGCCCAGCCGGCAGTCAAAGCGCTGGGCGTTGAAGATTTGCGGCACCAGCATGCAGTCGGCCAAGCCAGGCGTGTCGCCATGGCAGAAGCGGCCGGCGCCGGCCTTCAGGCGCAGCTCCACCACCTCCAACCCGGTCTCGACCCAGTGCCGGTACCAGCGGTTTTTGTTGTCCTCGTCGACACCCATCTCCTTGTTCAGGTAGCGCAGCACGCGCAGATTATTGAGCGGGTGAATCTCGCAGGCGATGTCTTGCGCCAGCGCGCGCACTTGGGCGCGGCCCAATGGGTCGGCCGGCAAGAGCGGCGGCAGCGGATGGGTTTCATCGAGGTATTCGATGATGGCCATCGACTGGCTCACGACGGCATCGCCGTCGCGCAACAGCGGCACCAGCTTGGACAGCGAGGCGCTGACATAGGCCGGGTCGAACTGTTCATTCTTGGCCAAATGAACGGCACGGTAGTCGTAATCCAGCCCCTTCAACGCCAACGCAATGCGCACACGGTAAGAGGCCGAGGAGCGAAAGTAATTGAAGAGTTCCATAGGTCGGCATGATGCCATGACTGCCGGCTAAACTGCATCCATGTGGAACCCCAAACGCTTCAAACATTGCCCCAGCTGCGGTGCCGCGGTCAGCTACCGAGTGCCGGCCGACGACAACCGCGAACGCGCCACCTGCACGGCCTGCGCCGCCGTCCATTACGAAAACCCGATCAATGTGGTGGGCACCCTGCCCGTCTATGGCGAGCAGGTGCTGTTATGCCGGCGCGCGATCGAGCCGCGCCACGGTCTTTGGACCTTGCCGGCGGGCTTTTTGGAGCTGGGCGAGACGGCGGCCGAGGGCGCGCAGCGCGAGACCGATGAAGAAGCCGGCGTGCAGATCGAGTTGCAGCCGCTGTACTGTCTGATGAATGTGGTCAAGGTCGGGCAGATCCACCTGTATTACCGCGCCCGCCTGCTGTCGGACCAATTCAATCCGGGCCCCGAGACGCTGGAGGCCAAGCTCTTCCACGAGCACGAAATCCCTTGGGACGAGCTGGCGTTTCGGACCGTGCGCGAAACCCTCAAAAACTTTTTTGAAGACCGGCGTTTGGGCCGTCCCTTCGATTTGCACTGCGGCGATATCGGCTAGTCGCTCCAGAGGCGCTCGACCAGCTCGCCAACCTCCAACGCTTCGCTGCCATTGCGCGGCAAGGCCTTCCACTCCTGCGGTGCCGGCGCGATGCGCTTGGACGCCTTGGCGCCCCAGGTGCTGACATTCAAGGCAAACACGACCGGACCCTTGATCACCTCGAAGGGTTTGACGGCCCTGACTCGGCTGGCGAGCTGTTGTTTGAGTGACAGGTCCAACAGGGCATCAAAATCCAGCCAGACATTCGAGCGCCCGCCGGGCCGCACCGCGATCACGATGAAGCCGCCGACCGCTTGTTGTGCACCGCTGCTGACGACGGCTTCGCGCGCCGCCAGCTCGACCGCTTTGACGTAGCCGGCCATCGCGTCGATATCGGGCACACGTTCCTCAAGCACCGCGCTGGGCTGCAGCAAAACGACATTGAAGCGGGTGATTGGCGGCGCAGCATGCGCGGCGCCGGGAAGTACAAAGGCGAGGGCAACTCCAACGGCAACGGCAACGGCAACGGCAACGGCAAGGGCCAGCCGTCTGAACCGATCTTTACGGCTTGACACGCGCTGTCGCCCACGGCCCGGTCACCCCGTCCAGCTCGCAGTCCCACAGCGCCTGCACGTCCATCGCATCGCGCAGGCCCTCGGCGTAAACCTTCAGCGCCAGGCTGCGCAGCATTACCAGCATGCCACGCACAAAAGCGGCACGCGCCGCATCGCCGGACACGCCGGTGACCACCGAAACATCCAGCTTCACATAGTCCAATCCCGCTTGATAAAGGCGCTCGACCTGCGCCAAGCCGGCGCCGGCGTGCTCAATGCCTAACTTGACACCCAAGGGGCGCAGCTGCCGGCCCATCTCGAACAGCAAATCAAAGTGATGCGTGGCGGCACTCTCGGCCAGCTCCAGACCCAGCTTGCGGGCGGCTTGTGGTGCGTGGAAGACTTGGTCACGCAGGCGCGCCACAAAACTGCCGTCCAGCAGCGAAGCCGGCGCGATATTGACGCAGCGCTGCTGGCCGTCTTTGGCGATCGCCTCCAGCGCCAGCGAGACCGCCAGCAGGTCCACATCGGCCGTCAAGCGGCTGCGCACCGCCAGCGGCAACCAGCGCGTGGCCGGCTCGAACTCGCCTGCGTCCTCCAACTGCAGTTGCAGCGGGCATTCCAGGTGCAAGACCCGCCCCTCGCGGTCCAGCACTGGGTATTGCAACAGCCGGCCGCGCCGGCCTTGCAGCGCTTCAATGATCTGCGCCCGCCAGGCCCGCTCGCCCTGGGCACGCTGCTGCAAGCTGGCGGCATTGATCGCCTCAACCACAAAGCCGGGCTGGTTCTCTGCCCGCGCCAGCGCCGCATCGGCCTCACCAAACCAAACGCTAAGGGCCGACTCACGCGGCAAGTTCACCGCCCCGAGCGCCACCTGAATACCGCCGCCGAAGGCCGGCAAGCTGGCCTGCAGAGCATCGGCCAGCGCCTGCGCCGTCTCGGCCGCCACATCGGGCGCGGGCAGCCACAGCGCAAAATCGGCCCCGTTCAGTCTGCCCGCTAGGCAGCCACGCACACGCTCCGGATAGGCCAGCACCGCCTTGGCCATGGTTTGCAAGGCCTGGTCCACGGCCGGGCGACCCAGGCGCTGGTTGAGGCCGGCCAAGTCACGCAAGCGCACCAGCACCAAGCCGGCATGCAGCGGGCCTTCATCGCGGGTCAGCGCCGAGTCCAGTTCGGCCAAAAAGTGTTTGCGCGAACTCATGCCGGTGAGCGGGTCGCAATGCGCTTGCACGCGCAGCACCTGCAGCTGATCGGCCTGCGCCTCGAACATGTTCTTGACCCGCAGCACCATCGCGTTCATGGCCCGCGTCAGCCCCTTCAGCTCGGGCACATGGGGCTCGTCGATGATTTGAAAGCTGCCCTCGACGACGGCGCGCGCCTGCGCCACCGCGTTGGCCAGCGGGCGGTGGATGCGGTGCAAGGCCAGGTAGGCACCCACGCAGGCCAGCAGGCCGAGCCCGCCTAACAACAAGGCAATGCGGGTCAGGCTGCGCCACAACTCGTCATGTGCGTAGGCCGAATGGGACAGCACCTCGACCGAGCCGATCGCGTTCCAGCCGTTCGACACCTGCGCCACGCCGGGCTGCACGGCGATCGGCAGCATGGCCACAAACCAGGCCGGTGCGGTGCCCGGCTTGGCGGCGGTGCGGCGCTCGAACGCGAGCTTGCCGTCGGCCTTGCGCCAGACCACGCTTTGGTAATAGCCGGTGTCGAACTGCGCCGAGATCAGCAACTCCATCAGTTCTGCATCACCCCGCTGCTGTGACAGCGCGAGCGCCAGCGCGGCCGCGTTGTCGCTGTTTTTGATCTGCAGCTGTGTTTGCAGCAGTTGCTTGGTCGAAAAAGTCGACACGGCCACGCTGCCGACCAGGGCCAGCAAGACCACGCCCAAGACCAGCAACCAGACTTGACGCATCAAGGACATGGTGTTTCCCCATCAATTATTTTGCTAACCAACATTTTTTCTAAAACCCTTCCGCGCGGGCCTTGGCCAGCAACTCGCGCCACTGTGACAGCCGCGCCAAGGGGTCGCCGGCCGAGGTGGCCCCGACACCTTGCCACAAACCCTCGCCGTTGAAGCTGAACACCGGCTGCAAATCAGGCCGCTGCGAGGCGGGGCGCACATCAATGATCAGATTGTCCAGAATCAGCGGCTCCGCGCCCGGCTCGGCATAGTAGGCCAGCACCATGTGCGCGAGCGAACGCCCGCCCAAGCTGGCCCGCACATAGACCATGCGCAGCTTGGCTACCGGCATGCCGGCCGCGATCAGGCTCAGATACTTGGCGATCGCGTAGTCCTCGCAGTCACCGCGGCCCTTGTCCAGCGCCTCCAAGGGGCTGGCCCAAAAGTCAAGCTTGCCCCAGACATCGATGTCCTCGTGGAACTCGATGCGGCGATTCAGATAGCTGTTGATGGCTGCCAACCGCGGCACCTCCTCCAACAGCGCGGCCCGCTCGATCGCCTGCAGCAAGGCCTGCGCTTCCACCACGGTACGCGGGTTGAACTTGGCCGCCGACTCCAGCAAGCGCGCATTGTCCAGCGCCAGGCAGGGCCACAAACAGAGCGCAGCAAGCAGCAGCAGGCCCCAAGCCCGCGTGAGCTTGTTGGAATGAGAACTACGGCGGCAAAAGGCCATGCTGGAGCGGGCTTGGTCGGGTCTGCTGGCCAGAACCGCTTCGACGGGCGCGGACTGTGCTGATAATGCGAAACACTTTACAGGCTGAGCAACGGGCTCAGCCCTGGAGTCGCGCCTAAAAGACCCCTATTCAATGAGCATCTCCTCAATCCGCCAAGAAATTGACAATTCACGCCAGAGCGGAGCGCTCAAGACCATCGTGATTCCGCCCTGCCCCGCCTTGCTGGCTCGCCTGCAGCAGGCGATGGCGCAGGCGCAGCCCGATTTGAACGAAGTTGCACGCATTGCGGCCAGCGATGTGGCGATGTCGGCCACGCTGCTGCGTACCGCCAACAGCCCCGTGCACATCGCCGACGGCATGCCTTGCACCACCGTCGGGCAGGCGATGACCCGCATCGGCCTGAGGGAAACCGGCGCCATCATGACGGGCTTTTTGCTGAAAAATGCCATCCCCGTCAACAGCCCGCACTTGGCGCGGTTCTGGGAACGCTCGGCCAAGCGCGCCTCGGCAATGGCCTTTGTGGCGCGTCAATTGCCGGGCTTGTCGGTGGACCTGGCGCATACCTACGGCTTGTTTTGCCATGTCGGCATGCCGGTCCTGCTGCAATGCGTGCGCGGCTATGGCTCCACCATGGTGGAGGCCGCGGCCCGCGTCGACCGCTCCTATATTGCGACCGAGAACGCCAACCACCGCACCGACCATGCGGTGGCCGGTGCCTTGCTGGCCCGAGCCTGGAACATGGCGCCCGAACTGATGGCCGGCATCCGTCTGCATCACGACCTGCGGTCGCTGGGCGACCGCTTCGTGGAGCCCGAGGTGCACACCCTGGTGGCGGCCGGCTTGATTGCCGAGCATTTGATGCGTTTGCACGAAGGTCTGCCCGAGGACGCTGACTGGGCGGCGCACGCGCCCAAAGCGCTGGAATGGCTCAGCGTCAGCCTGGCCGACGTCGAACAGTGGGACGATTTGTTGCGGCCCGTTCTGGACGACTTGTGAGCGCATAGGCGCCGCCAAACTTGGGCCTTGCCCTAAATCAAAGGCGGGCAGCGGCAAGGCCTGCAAAATCGGGCCTATGCAGCCCAACCTCAGCCCCCTCAACGAGCCCCACCCCGCGCGCAGCGTGGAGTCCGCAACCCAACGCCTGGACCGGTTGCTGCACGCCAGCGCAGCGCCGCTGACGGCAGGCCTGTCGCCGGTGGCGCTGAGTTTGGCGCTGGCGGACTGGGCCTGGCATCTGGCGGTCTCGCCGGGCCGCCAGCTGGAGCTGGCCACGCTGGGCGCGCAGCTGGCGAAGCAGTCGCTTCAGCACGCCGTTCCCGGCACAGGCGGCGCCGACGGCGCTGACAATTCGGCCCGCCTGGCCATCGGCGCGCAGGACGAAGACCCGCGTTTTCGCCACCCCGCGTGGGCGCAATGGCCGTTTGCGGCGCTGCGCCAGGGCTTCAGGCAAAGCGAGGACTTTTGGGCAGAGGCCGCGCTCATGCCCGGCATGAGCGCTCATCATGCCGAGATGACGCAGTTTTTTGCCCGCCAGGCCTTGAATATGCTGGCGCCGGCGAATTGGCTGGCGAGCAACCCAGTGGTCTTGCAAGACGCCGTGGCGAGCGGGGGCGCCCACCTCGCACAAGGCGCGCGCAACTGGCTGGAGGACGTCAGCGGCGCCACTGCTATTTCCGGTGCCGCAACACAGCGGCGCCATTTGCCGGGTCGCGACGTGGCCATCACGCCCGGCGAGGTGGTGATGCGTAACCACTTGGTTGAGCTGATTCGCTACAGCCCGCAGACCCCGCAGGTGCACCCGGAGCCGCTGCTGATCGTGCCGTCGTGGATCATGAAGTACTACATCCTCGACCTGTCGCCGCACAACTCGATGGTGCGTTTCCTGGTCGAACAGGGGCACCAGGTCTATATGCTGTCCTGGCGCAACCCGGATGCCAGCGACCATGAGCTGAGCATGAACGACTACCTGCGGCTGGGCGTGTTCGAGTCGCTGCGCGCCATTGGCGCCATTCACGGCAAGGCGCGGCCCGTCCATGCCATGGGTTACTGCCTGGGCGGCACGCTGCTGGCGATTGCGGCGGCGGCACTGGGCCGGCGCGGCGAGCAGGCTCGCGTGGCCGGCGCTGAGCATCTGCCCGAGCTGGCTTCGCTGAGCCTGCTGGCGGCGCAGACCGATTTTTCCGAGCCGGGCGAGTTGGGTCTGTTCATCGACGAAAGCCAGATCGGCTATGTCGACGAAATCACCCGCGGCAAGGGCTATCTGAGCGGCGAGCAAATGGCCGGCTCGTTCCAGTTCTTGCACTCCCGCGACCTGGTCTGGACCCGTCGCATGCGCGAATACCTGATGGGCGAACGCGAGCCGCACACCGATTTGATGGACTGGAACGCCGACACCACCCGCATGCCCGCCCGCATGCACCACGAATACTTGACCGCGCTCTATCTGCGCAACGCCCTGGCTACCGGCAGCTACCGGGTTGACGGGCGCAGCGTGTCGCTGAGCGATATCGAAGCGCCGATTTTCCTGGTCGGCACCGAGCGTGACCATGTCTCGCCCTGGCGCTCGGTCTACAAGCTGCACCATTTGTGTGAGGCCGAGATCACCTTTGTGCTGACCAGCGGCGGGCATAACGCCGGCATCATCTCCGAGCCCGGCCACGCCGGGCGCAGCTACCGGCTGGACACCCGCCCGCGCCATGGCGCCTGGCTGCCCCAGCAGCAATGGGGCCAAGGTCTGGAGACGCAAAGCGGCTCCTGGTGGCCGGCCTGGCATGACTGGCTGGCCGCGCGCTCGTCAGTCAAGGCCAAACCCAAGGCCAGCCCGCCCAATATGCGACTGGGCGCTGCGCCAGGCGACTATGTACGGCAAACCTGGCCAGACTGAGGCCCTCGCCGCGCTTCAATCGAAGCGGCTGCTGGCGCTCTTGCAGGCCGCGCGGGCCACGCCGTTTTACGGCCGATTGCTGGGCGAGCAGGACCTGGAGACGCTGCGCCTGCGAGCCTTGCCGGTGCTCAGCAAAACCATGCTGATGCAGCGCTTCGAGCAGTTTGTGGCCGACCCCCAGCTGACGCTGGCCGGCCTGCAAGCGCTCTGCCGCGACCCGCAGCGCGTCGCCGAGCGCTATCTGGGTCGCTACACCGTGTGGGAGAGTTCGGGCAGCAGCGGCCGGGCGGGCATCTATGTGCAAGACCCGGCCGCCATGGCGGTCTATGACAACCTGGAGGCGACGCGCCGCCAATCGCCGCGCCCCTGGCTCAGGCTCTGGGATCCGCTCTACCTGAGCGAGCGCTTCGCGTTTGTCGGCGCTGTGGATGGGCATTTCGCCAGCCATGTGTCGGTGCAACGCCTGCGCCAGTCGCAGGCCTGGATGACCCGGCAGTGGCGCAGCTTCTCCATCCTGCAGCCCACGCCCGAGCTGCTGAACCAACTCAATGCCTTCGCGCCCAGCATCATCGCCACCTACCCGACCGCCGCCTTGCTGCTGGCGCAGGCCTTTGAGCGCGGTGAGCTGCGATGTCGGCCGCAGGAAATCTGGACCGGCGGTGAAACGCTGACCGCGCCCATGCGCGCTCGCATCACGTCGGCGTTCGGCTGCGCGCTGCGCAATAGCTACGGCGCCTCGGAGTTTTTGGCCGTGGCCTGGGAATGCGCGCAAGGCCGCCTGCATATCAATGCCGACTGGGTGTTGCTGGAGCCGGTCGACGCGGCCCTCCAGCCGGTTGCCGCCGGCCAAGCCTCGCACAGCACGCTGCTGACCAATCTGGCCAATCATGTGCAGCCCTTGATCCGCTTTGATCTGGGCGACAGCATCACGCTGAGCGTCCAGGCCTGCGCCTGCGGCTCCCACCTGCCGGTGGTGGAGGTGCAGGGGCGGCGCGACGATATGCTGAACCTGCCGGGACCGGATGGCCACAGCATCAGCTTGCTGCCGCTGGCACTGACCACGGTGTTGGAGGAAGGTGCCGGGCTGTTCGATTTCCAGCTGCAGCAGCTGCAGCCATTGCCCGACGCCGGCCTGCGCTTGAGCTTGGGGGCCGGTGCCGACCACAGCGCGGCCGCGCGCACGCGCTACCGCCGCGTGCTGCGGGACTTCATTCGCTCGCAGGGCGGCGCCGACTGTCCCATCAGCGTTGGCGCTGACATGCCGCGCCAACTCGGGCGCAGCGGCAAGCACAAAAGGGTGGTCGCGGCGCATTGATGTCGCTCCTTGATACCGATCAAAGCCGGCAGCGCCGACCGAGCGCCCAATCAAGGCGTCACAACGGAGATCACTATGGCCGCACTCAGGGAATTGTTCACCACCGACGTGGGTTTGATGAGCGTCGCAGGCTTTGCCTTCATGCTGGGCATGGGTGCCTTCTTTTTGCGCTATTTCCTTAAGCACATCCGCGAAGATGGCGAGCGTGCGAACGCCGCCGCGGCAGCCAAGCGCTAAACCGCTGCACAGCATCTTCATGAGCGAAGAAAAAACCGTCAGCGTCGAACTGCGCCAGCAACGCGACTACCGCTTCGAGATCGACTTCGGCCCTGACATGCCCAGTATCACCAGTGATGAGCCGGCGCCGTTGGGCAGCGGCCTAGGGCCAACGCCGGTGCAGCTGCTGTGCGCCGCGGTGGGCAATTGTTTGAGCGACTCGCTGCTGTTTGCCTTGCGCAAATTCAAGCAAGCGCCCGAGCCCATGCGCTGCGTGGTGCTGGCCGAGGTCGGCCGCAATGGCGACGGCCGCATGCGCGTGCTCAGCATGCAAGCCACGCTGCACTTGGGCGTAGCGGCCGCGCAACTGGACAAATTGCAGCGCGTGCTGGACAGCTTCGAGTCTTACTGCACCGTCACCCAAAGCGTGGCGCAAGGCATCGCCATCACGACCCGAGTGGTCGACGCCGACGGCGCGGTCTTGAAGTAGCTTGCGGGCGAGTGGCCTATTCAAGTTCCGAGGAGCACGCGATGAAAAAATTGGCTTTGATAGTCAGGCAGTCCCTTTTATTGGGCCTGGCTCTGGCGGCGGCCCCAAGTTGGTCGAGCCAGCAGTTGGCGTCCGATATGGGTTGCTACAACTGCCACAGCGCCTCACAGCGCAACGGCGCGCCGACCATGGCCCGTCTGGCCGAACAGGCGGGCAAATTGCGCGGCAATGATTTGGCCATCAAACAAGCAGCCGAGAAGTTGCGGGCCCACGCCTTGCTGCATCCGATCGCCGTTCACGAGCGGCTTGGCCCCGAGATGGCCGAAACCTTGATTCGCTGGCTCAGCGAGGGCGCGCCCTAGTTTCAGCGCGAGAAAGACATCCGCTTCTCCAGCCGCACCCGCTTGAACACCAAGGTGGAGCTGGACCGCCAAGCTGCCGGCGGATCTGCAAAACGACCCGGACCTACTTGCTCTGGCCGGCTTGCGCCGTGACGGCTCGGTCGACGTCGTCCAACTGATCCATCGCAGCAAGCATTACGAAACGCAGTCAAAAGACGATGAGTTTTCGCGCCTGTCGATGAACGAGCATTGAGAGGCCGGGCGCAGCGATATGAGCACCCCCTTGAACGCACCGCGTTGGCTGAATCGCGAACGCAAAGCGCACGGCGTGCATGTCTACGACCTGACGTCTGAGTCACGTCCCAAAAACTGAGCCAAGAAAAGCTGAACCAAGTCAAGCGCTGGCCCAGGATTGCGTCAGCGCTGGCCCGCCCGCCAGCCGTCCGCGCTGAGCTCATACACGGCGCAGTCCATCTGGTACCAGGGCTCGATGCCCAGATAGCTCATGCCCAGACGCTGCATGACCCGGGACGAGCCGGTGTTTTGCGGATGGCAAACGGCCAGCAGGCGCGGCGCATTCAGCGCCTCGAAAGCAAAGCCGGCCATGCAACGCGCCGCCTCGGAGGCAAAGCCCTGCCGCCATTTATCCTTACGAAAACGCCAACCGATCTCCAGCGGATTGGCCGCATCGTGACCCAAGTGCTGGATCGCGCCGGCACCAATCAAGGCACCGCTGGCGCGCTCAAAAATGGCCCACCACGAGTAGCCCCATTCGGCCCAGCGCACCTTGCAGCGATCAATCATCGCTTGCGTGTCCTCTAGGCTGTCGGGCTTGCCGGTGATGTAACGCATCACCTCAGGGTCAGAGTTGAGCTCGAACAAGGCGCTCAGATGCTCATCGCAGATGGGCTCAAGCTGCAGCCTGGCCGTTGTCAAGGTGGTCAAAGTGGTCAAGGTCTTCATTTGATTCAGGGCCTCATCGGCTAACCCCTTGTTTGCTCGGGCGGCGGCAGTCGTCCTTCAAAAGGGCTAAAGTCATCCTCACTCAATTCGCCCAACGGAGTTTCTCATGCACACCTTCAGCACCCCAGTTCGACTGCTCGCTCTCACTGCCGCTCTCACCCTCGGCGCCTGCAGCACGCCCGGAGCCAAGCCTGATGAACATGCTGCCGGCGCAGGGATGGGGATGGGGATGGGGATGGGGATGGGGAGCATGGCGGTCGCCTCGCTGACGCCAACGCAGGGCCACGACGTGCGCGGCCTGGTGATGTTCCATGAGAAGGACGGCCACCTGATGGTGCATGCCAAGCTCAGCGGGCTCAAGGCGAATGCCGAGCATGGCTTTCATTTGCATGAAAAAGGCGACTGCGCCAGCACCGATGGCACCAGCGCCGGCGGCCATTTCAACCCGGACGGCAAGCCGCACGGCCCGCAAAACGCAGCCCACCACGCCGGCGATATGCCGGCCCTGAAGGCCGACGCCAAGGGCGTTGTCGATCAGAAGTTCATGCTGCATGGCCCGACCGTGGCCGCCGGCCCGGTCAGCATCAACGGCCGCAGCGTGATTGTTCATATCGCCCCGGATGACTACGCCACCCAGACCACCGGCAACTCGGGCGCGCGCCTCGCTTGCGGCGTGATTGCCGCGCATTGAAATAGGCGAAGGCTGCGCCGGTAGGGCGCGCACGGTCGCGTCCGAAAACCGCTAGACAGCCGTGGCTGAAGCCCCGACGATCGCGGCCATGAATTTGGATCACGACACCTGCTACCGCGCCCTGGCCAGCCGCGATGCCCGCTTCGATGGGCGCTTCTTCATTGCCGTCAAGACCACCGGCATCTATTGCCGGCCGATCTGCCCGGCGCGCACGCCCAAGTCAGCCAACGTGGTCTTCATGCCGACGGCCGCGGCCGCGCAGGCAACCGGCTTTCGCCCCTGCCTGCGCTGCCGCCCCGAGGCGGCGCCCGACTCCGGCGCCTGGCGCGGCGTCTCCAACACCGGCGTCTCACACACCGTCACGCGCGCGCTGGCCCTGATCGAAGCCGGCGAGCTGGACGGTGCCGACCTGGCCGGCCTGTGCGCCAAGCTGGGCGTCGGCGAGCGCCAGCTGCGGCGTCTGTTTGCCGAGCATGTCGGCGCGGCGCCGAACACGGTCGCGCAGACCCGCCGCGTGCTGCTGGCCAAGCAGTTGCTGCACGAAACCCAGCTGCCGCTGACCGAGATTGCGTTTGCGGCCGGTTACGGCAGCATTCGCCGCTTCAATGAGGTGTTCCAACAACTGTTCGCGCGGCCACCGGGCGCCCTCAGGCGCAGCAAGGCCGGGGACCGTTCGGCCGGCCCGCAGGGTGAGGTCAGCCTGCTGCTGCGCTACCGCCCGCCCTATGACTGGCCGGCCATGTTGGGCTTTTTGGAGGCCCGCGCCATCCCCGGTATCGAGACGGTGCAAGGCGATGTCTACACGCGCAGCTTTTGCTTGGATGGGGTGCAGGGCAGCGTGAGCGTGTGCGATGAGGCGCAGAGCCAAGCGCTGCGCCTCATCATCCGATTCCCCAATTTGGCCGCCCTGCCCGCCATCATTGCGCGGCTGCGCCGCATGTTTGATCTGGCGGCAGATCCAGCCGTCATTCAAGAGCAGTTGTCCGCAGCCTGCCCCTTGATGGAGAAATTGACGCAAGCACGTCCCGGTCTGCGTGTGCCCGGCAGCTGGGACGGCTTCGAGTTGGCGATGCGCGCGGTCTTGGGGCAACAGATCACCGTCGGTGCGGCGATCAAACTGGCCGCCAAGATGGTCGCCCAATACGGCGTGCCGCTGACCGAAAACGCCCTCTATCAGCACGGCCTCAGCCATGTCTTCCCTGGCCCTGAGCGCTTGGCCGGCGCCGAGCTGGCGGCGCTGGGCATGCCCAAAACCCGCGCCGCCACCTTGAGCCGTGTGGCCAGCGCCCTGCTGGCCAATCCTCAGCTGCTGAGCGCCGGCGCCAGCCTGGAAGAGGGTCTGGAGAAACTGCGTGCCCTAGCCGGCATTGGTGACTGGACGGCGCAATACATCGCGATCCGCCAACTGCGCGAACCCGACGCCTTCCCGGCCGGCGATGTGGGGTTGATGCAGGCGATGGAACGGTTGACGGGCAGCCGCCCCAACGCCAAAGAATTGAGCGAACGGGCGCAGGCCTGGCGCCCATGGCGGGCTTATGCTGCGCAGCATCTGTGGCAGTCATTGTGCGAATGAAGCCGACGCGCCTTGTCGCTGAGCGGCCTCAAGCGGCTTCAAGCGGCTTCAGCGCGTGTCATCAGACGCCGCTTGGCTGCCCAAGGGCTCGTTCAGCGTCTCAATGCCGGCGAACAAGGGCTGGCCACGGCGCGACCC
This sequence comes from Roseateles sp., assembly GCF_031397715.1. Lineage (GTDB taxonomy): Bacteria > Pseudomonadota > Gammaproteobacteria > Burkholderiales > Burkholderiaceae_C > Paucibacter_A. The sequence continues at coordinate 2,257 of NZ_JANNMI010000147.1, read as the reverse complement.
GAACTGATGCGCGTAAACCCAGGTGAATTCGGCGCCGAACAGGAAAATCTGCGCTGAGTAATAGACATACAAAAGCACCACGATCAGCGAAGCGGCGGCGCCGAAGACGGTCGAGATACCGCTGTGGCCGATATAGCTGCCAATCAAGGTTTTGCCCGCCACAAACAGCAGCGAGGTCACCAAAGCACCGACCCAAACATCGGCCCATTGCACCCGCGCCCTGGGCATGGTTTTGTAAATCAGCGCAAAAATCAAGGTCGTCAGGCCCAGCCCCAGCGCCAGCTCGCTGATTCGCGCCAGCGTCAGCCAGCCCACCGAGCTTGGGTCCCACCAGCGGCTCAGGGCGGCCAAGCCGGCGCTGAAGGCAAGCGACACCACCAGCAAAAATGCGATCCCCAGAATCATGCCGAATGACAACAGCCGGGCCCGCAGCAACGCCCACAACCCGGACACTTTTTCCTTTTGTGGCGCCCGCCAAATGCGGTTCAGCGCGTCTTGCAACTCGGTGAAAACCGAGGTGGCGCCGATGAAGAGAAACAGCAGACCAAACGCTGCGCTCATCAAGTTTTCACTCGGCCGCCCCGCACTTTCGATCAAGTCTTGCACGGCAATTGCGCCGGGTGAGCCCAGCAAGGCTTGCAGCTGATCATAGATTTCGCCGCGCGCGGCCTCCTCGCCGAACACCGCACCGGCCACCGCAATCACGATCAGCAACAGCGGCGCAATCGAGAAGATCATGTAAAACGCCAAGGCCGCGCCCATGCTTTGCGCGTAGTCACGCACCCAGTTGACTGCCGCCGCGCGCAACAAACCTGCGATTTTCCTGAACAACTTATGCATGCGCGCGGCTACAGCTGGCCGTTCTGAGACAGCAACACCGCCACCGGACGGGTGCTGGCAAATTCAGAACAAATGATGGCGATCACGGCGCTGATGGGCACGGCCAAAAAGGCACCCGCGACGCCCCACAGCTCAGACCAAACGGCCAAGCTGAGCAGTATCGCCAGCGGGCTCAAATTGAGTGAATTCCCCATCATGTAGGGGTCAAGAAAATTGCCGATCACAAACTGCGCCAGGCTCAAGGCCAACATCATCGGCACAATGATGCCGGGGTCCTGAAATTGCGCGATGCCCATGGCCAACGGCAGCAGCAAGCCGAGGACGGAGCCGATGTAGGGAATGAAATTCAGCAAGCCGATCAGCAAGGCCCAGAACGGGGCAAATTCAAGCCCGTAGTGCGCCATGATGGCCCAGCTCAATGCCCCCAGCAGCACGCTCAAAATCGCCTTCAGCGACAGGTAAGCGCCAATCCGCCCATTGATGCGCTGGCCAATCTGGCGCGCCCGTTGGGCCCCGCCCCGGCTATTCATGATGGCATCGACCTTGGTCGGGAATGAGCGCATCTCGACCAATAAAAAGGTCGCATACAGCATCACCACCACAATCGCCCACAGCAAGGACGAGACCGAGATCACCATCGAGCCCAGCAGGCTTTGCAGATTGATTTGCGCGAAAAAATCCTGGCGCAGCGTGGTCCAGGTCGGCTCGTTCTCGATGCCCACCAGCACCGCCAGCTTTTGAATGCCGACCAGCAAGGCCTGTTGGTAAGCCGGCGCCCGTAGCAAAATTTGCTCGAAATTTGCCGCCACCAAATAAAAAATAGACGTCAGCGCCAGTCCGATACAGGCCAGTGCCAGCACATAGCTCAGCCGCAAAGGCAGCATGTGGCCGCGAAAGGAAAGCCTGCGCAAGGAATGCGTCAGGCCGACAAACACATAAACCACCGCCGCCCCGGCCACCACCGGAATCAAGATCTTCTTGCCCATGACCAGCAGCCAGCCGCCGATCAGCAGCAAAACGCTGCTGTAGACCACATTGCGGAGTCGACTCATTTGCTCATTGACCATATGCCCTGCTTTTCTTGAGCTGCGCCTAAGTAAGCTGCCACCTGTGCGTCATGCGTCTGCATGCCGTGAGCCATGGCGGTGAAGATTCTGGCGGAGTTTACGGTGTGCGCCAGCACAGCTTGCATCAGCACACCTCGGCGGGTGCATGGCACGGGTTTGGCAGCGGCGAGGCGCAGCGTCCTGCTTGATGCAACGGCAATGTCGGCAATGTGCCCGGAGCCGTCCATGGCGCTTCCTCGGGAGGCACGGCAGCTCGGGGCGCCACCGGGCTCATGGCTTGGGGGTCGGCCCTGGCGGGCCGACTGCCTTGCGCTGCTCGCGACTTGGGGCTGGCGCCGAACTCACTGCAC
>NZ_JANNMI010000145.1:0-17320 GCF_031397715.1 Roseateles sp. | reverse complement strand
CACAAGGCTGAAGACCGGCTTCGGCACCGGCGGTTGGCAGCTGTCGGCCTTGAAGTGGTGCGCCCGCGTGGCCACCAAGCCGATCGTCGCCGACGGCGGCATCCGCCATCACGGCGACATTGCCAAGAGCATGCGTTTCGGTGCCTCGATGGTGATGATTGGCTCGCTCTTTGCTGGCCATGAAGAGTCACCCGGCAATACCGTCGAAGTGGACGGTAAGCTGTTCAAAGAGTACTACGGCTCGGCCAGCGACTTCAACAAGGGCGAGTACAAGCATGTTGAAGGCAAGCGCATCCTGGAGCCTGTCAAAGGCCGTCTAGCCGACACCTTGCGCGAGATGCAAGAAGACCTGCAAAGCTCGGTGTCGTATTCAGGCGGCAAGACCTTGGCGGATTTGCGCAAGGTCAACTATGTGGTGCTGGGGGGTGAAAACGCCGGCGAGCATCTGTTCATGTAGCAGAGCACTGGGGGCCGGCGTTTCGGCGCAGCCAGAACGCGGGGGAACATTTGTTCATGTGATGGACTGGCGCAGCCAGGGCGGCACATGAGCGCGACAGCGCGAAACCCAGCGTTCCGGCGCAGCCAAAATGCCGGGGAACATCTGTTCATGTAAGGCCTGAGAGCAGCGAAGGCCGAGCGGCGCGGAACTGTTCATGTCGCCAACGCCAGCGCCTCGGCGCGCTTGAGTAGCGGCGCACTGGCATCCACCGTGGCACGCAAATGCGCGACGGCATCTGCAGCGAGTTTGGCAGCCTGGCCGCGTTGACCGGCCGCCATCAGCAATTCAGCCTGCAAAAGCAAGGCGCTGCCCAGGTATTCGCTGCTGGCAAAGCCTGTCGAGAAATGGCGTGCCAACATCAGCGCTTGGCCAGCAATCTGCTGCGCCGCCTCGGCCTGCCCTTGCGCTTGCAGAACCCGCGCCAAGGCCACTTGAGCACGAAAACGGCCGGGGTGGTCATTGGACGCGGCTGCATAAATCGCGGCCGCTTGTTCGATCAACACCCTCGCTCCGGCCGCATCACCCTGGGCCAAACGAAGCTTGCCGGCTGTCAATGCCACCGTGCCCAGAGACGGGTGGCCGGGCTTGAGCAGACTGCCAAGCAAAGCGCTGGCGTCGGCGAGGGCCGCGCCGGCCTCATCAAGCCGCCCCAGGCCTAATAGCGCGGCAGCCAGGCGCAACTGAATCTCACCCATCACCCGCGGCCCGGGCATGCTGCGCGCGACGACTTGGGCTTGCTGCAGCAGAGCCAGTGCGGCGGCGTAGCGCTCCTCATCGGCAAAGCTGTCGCCGAGATTGGCCAAAACGGTCGCGTCGCCCGCAGCTCCACTGATGCGCTGCTCAATGGCCTGGCTGCGCTCCAGCGCCAACACGCCCGCTCGCACCTGCCCACTGGCGGCCAAGGCCGCGCCAAGGTTGTTCCACAACGTCGAGCTGCGCGCCGTTTGGCCGCGCCCCATCGCGTCCAGCGCCGCAATCGCCTGTCGAAACATCGCCACCGACTCGGCGCGCCGACCGAGTTGGCGCAAGGCACTGGCCAGCGCCGACTGCGCCTCAACCGCTTGCACACGTTGACCGGCGCTGGGACGGCCGAGCAAGGCCAGCGCCGCTTGAGCGTCGGCCACGGCGGCGGCGGCGTTGGCGCTTTGAATGTTCAACAAGGTGCGCAAATTCAGACAATTGATGCGCAGGCCAAGGTCTAGATCGCCCTGCCGCTCCAGCGTGATGAGCGCCGGGTTGATGAGGGCGTAGGCGCCTTCAAAATCGCCGCGCATGGTCTGGATGTGCCCGCGCATACATTGAACGCCAGCGGCCAGCGAGGGCTTGCCAGCCTGTGCGGTGGCGGCCTGTGCGCGTCTGAGCACGGCCTCGCCCTGGTCCGCTTGCATCAACTCGCCACGCTGGCTGGCCAGCATCAGCAGCAGGCGCGCACGTGCCTCCGCGTCGTCGGCGAAGGCGGTATCCACCATCGCCTCGGCACGGTCCAGCAGCTCGGCGCTGGTGAAGGGCTTGTCCGCGCCGTCAGTCAACAAAAAGGCCACCAGTTCGTTGGCAGATTCGGCGTGACTCAACTCCTGCAAGGCGCGGTCGCGGTCGCTGCGCGCCTGCGAAGCTGCCGCCTCGGCCCGCTGCGCCTGAAACACCGTGCTAGCCACACCCACCGCGCTAGCCAGCGCAATCAGGCCGCCCAACGCCACGCCCAGGCGGTTGCGCCGCACAAATTTCCTCAGGCGAAGAGCCCCGGAGATCGGTCGAGCGGTGACCGGTTGATCGGCCAAATAACGCCGCAAATCATCGGCCATGGCGGTGGCGCCGACGTAGCGATCGGCAGCGGCAAAAGCCAAGGCCTTGGCCAGAATATTGTCCAGATCGCCACGCAGCGAAGCGGCTGCTGCGCGCCCGCTGGCCAGAAGAAACGCCTCACCGTCGAAAGCACGCAGATGCTCGATCGGCGTCGCAGCGCCGAGGCCGCTGGGGCGCCCTCCGGTCAGCAATTCATACAGCACAACGCCCAGCGCAAACACATCCGTCGCCATGCTCAACACGCCGCCCTGAAACTGTTCGGGCGCCGCGTACTCGGGCGTCAGCGCCAAGCCGCCCTCGCGGGTCAGTGGTTCTTGCGCGGCGTCGCTGTCCTGCAGCCGCGCAAGGCCAAAATCCAACAGCCGCACCCGCCCGCCCGCCTCCACCAGAATGTTCGACGGTTTGAGGTCGCGGTGAATGATGAGTTGCGCATGCGCCGCCGCGACCGCATCAAGCACCTGCAAGAACAGCGTCACCCGGGCCCGTACGCTCAAATCGGCCGCCGCACAGAAAGCATCAATGCGCTCGCCCTGTACATACTCCAGCACCAGATAGGGCTGGCCGCGCTCGCTAACGCCGGCGTCCAGCAGCGGCGCGATGCCGGGGTGGTGCAGGCGCGCCAGGATCGCACCTTCGCGGCGAAAGCGCGCTTGGGATGCCGCATCAAACAGACCCGTGCGCAGCAGCTTGATCGCCGCCTCGCCGTCGAAGCGGCCATCGGTGCGCCGGGCCAGCCAGACCGTGCCCATGCCGCCCTCGCCCAACAGCGACTCCAAGCGCCAGGCGCCGAGCTGGTCGCCGGCTTGGGCTTGCGCCGGCAGCAGCGTGGCCACGCCATGCATGAATCCGTCCTGGCTGGCGGCGTCGCGCAGGCTCAACAGCTCGCTCAGCTGGCTTGCGTTGGCGGCGTCGCGCCCGGCCAGATCCTGCAACCAGGCGGCGCGCTCGGCGACGTTCAGGCCCAGCAACTCATCGAGTTGCGGCCCCAGCAATGTCCAATTCTTGTTCAGCGCAGGGCTCATCTTGGCTATTCCCTGCCTGCCAGCTGGCGGAGCGCCGGCAGCGCACCAGCGAGCAGCAGCGGCCGTGCCCAGGCCAGCAAGCTGTCGGCCGCCTCTGGCGCGCCGCTGGCTCGCCAAGCCAGCCCGAACCAACAGGCCGCCTCGGCGTGCCACAGACTGCGTGGATTCTGCTCGGCCCAGGCCTGCTCCAGCCGCCCGAAGCTCTCCGCCGCGGCTTGACTATCCCCAGCCAGCAAGGCCAGCCGGCCTTCGGCCAGCAACAGATCGCTGCGCACGAGCGAGCACACCTCGACCTGGTAGCGCTCGAACAAGATCACGGCCTGGGCGCATTGCAGGGTCGCCGACGGCACATCACCCAGGTCCAGAAAAACCAAGGCCGACTCGGCATGCACGGCCGCACTCTCGGCGTCGATGATGTCCGGCGCCTGGCCGGCCGCCAGGGCCTGATTGACCACCGCCACCGCCGCCTCCGTCCGGCCTTGCCAGCGCAGAGCCCTAGCCAGCAGGCGCAACAGGCGGACTCGCTCTAGGCGGTTGTGCGCACTCTCCTCCTGTTGCTCCAGCAGTTGCAGACAAGCCCGCAGCAAATCATCCTTGCCGGCCTGGGCCTGCAACTGCCCGCGCAAGCGCGTGCGGCGCTGGCGATACACGACCGGCTCATGCGAGGCGCGCCGCCACAGCAACTCCTCCTGAGCCAGTTGCTCCTCGATCTCCGCAGCGCAGCGGACGGGCGCCAGCATCAGCGCCACCCGTCCGGTAAAGATGGCGGCGTTGGTCGCATCGGCCGGCAGCAGTCGTCGATGCTCGTCACGCACCTGCCGAGCGATGGCCAACCCGGCCTGGGTCCGCCCCATGCCCGCCAGGGCCAGGCCATGCATATTCATGGCCTGCAGCACCCGCGCAGAAAGGCCGCCGTCGAGCAGGGTCTGATCGACCACCGCCTGCCGGGCCAGTGGCTCGGCCGTGGCCGGCTGGCCCTGGTTGATCAAGGCCGAGGCGTACAAACGCTCGGCATTGATGATCTGGCTGTGGGGCCGCTGCGCACCGTAGGCCTGGCGGGCCCGCTGCACGGTCAGCGCCGCCACCTCAAGGGCCGCAGCATGCTCGCCGTAATGCGTATAGGTGTTCGACAGCAGGCCCAGCGCATACAGGGTATCCGCGTGCAGCAGCCCGAGGTGCGCCTCACCCACCCGCACCGCCTCGTGCAAGGCCGCGAAGCTCTCCTGCTTGCGCATGAACTTGGCCTGGCCAAAGGACAGCTCGCACAAGGCCTTGCACATTAGCTCGGCATGCGCCGGCAAAGCAGCACGCAAATCATCGACCAGCTCCAGAGCCAGGCTGACCGCCTGCTCGAAACGAGCGCCGTAGTTGGCGGCCGCTGCGCTGAGGCACCTGGCCCTCAAGGAGAGCGGATGCAAGCGGCCAAACTCGCGCAGGCAGCGCGGCAGTGCGGCGGCAACGGCCTTGTCAGCAATATCCAGCGCGCTGAGCTCGGCAGCACTCTGCGCAATCAACACCCCCAACTCGGCGGCGACGGCCGGGTAGGCCTTCAACTCGCTCTCGACCCGCTCACAGGCTGCGGCCAGTAATTGCGCGGCGGTGACGACCCCGCCCGCCCCCTCGCGGGGGGTGGCCTCGGTGAAGATCGAGGCGATAAAGGCCTTCACCTGCTCGGCGCGCTGCAAGGCGGTGCGCGCGCTAGCGGCCTCGCGCCGGGCTGCTCTTGCCTGCCACAGCGCGGCCGCCGTACCCACGCTCAGGGCCAGCAACACGGCCAGCTGCGCATGCGCGCCGCCCACCAAGGCCAGCACGATGGCGCCGGCAATGGCGCTCGCGGCCGGATGGCGATGGATGAATTTTTGCGCCCGGTAGGCCCAAGATGTCGGCCGGGCCAATACCGGCAAGGACTTCAAGTAACGATTTAGGTCATCGGCAAATGCCGGCACGCTGACATAGCGCTGATGGGCCTCCAGGCGCAGCGCTCGGGCCAGGATATTGTCCAGATCGCCGCGCAAGGCGCGCTGCAGTTCGGGTGCCGCCACGCTGGCCGGCCGGAAGTTACCCAGCTTGGCGGCCCGCAGACAGTCCAAGGGTGTCGCCCCAGCGGGCAGGCCGTTGGGCCTCACCCCGGTCAGCAACTCGTACAGCACCACCCCCAGCGCATAGACATCGGTCGCCATGCTCAAGGGGCCGGCCTCAAACTGCTCCGGCGCCGCGTACTCGGGCGTCAGCGCCCAAGCGCCCACGCGGGTCAGCTGGTCCTGCGCCGCGTCGTCCTGAAACCGCGCCAGGCCGAAGTCCAGCAGCCGCACCCGCCCGCTGTCATCCACCAGGATGTTGGACGGCTTCAAATCGCGGTGAATCACCATTTGGGCGTGCGCTGCGGTCACCGCGTCCAGCACCTGCTGGAACAATTCAACGCGCTCCTTGACGCCCAGCCGGCGCGCCGCACAGAAGGCATCGATCTGCTCACCTTGCACATATTCGAGAACCAGATAGGGCTGGCCGCGTTCGCTGATGCCGGCGTCCAGCAGCGGCGCGATGCCCGGATGATGCAGGCGCGCCAGGATCGCGCCCTCGCGGCGAAAGCGCGCTTGGGACGACGCATCAAACAGCCCCGTGCGCAGCAGCTTGATGGCGGCTTGGCCGTCATAGCGGCCGTCGGTGCGCTCAGCCAACCAGACCGTGCCCATGCCGCCTTCGCCGAGCAGCGACACCAGCCGCCAGGCGCCGAGCCGGTCGCCGGCTTGGGCCTGGGCGGGCAGAATTTCCGGGGCCGACTCGTCGGCCAAAAAGTCGGCCCGGCTGGCGGCGTCACGGGCGCTCAGCAGACTGCGCAACTGGCTGGCGTTGGCGGCATCGCGCTGGGCCAACTCCGCCAGCCATTGGGCTTGATCCACCTCGGACAGGCTCAAGAGCCGATCCAGCTGGGGGCCAAGCACGGTCCAGTTTCGGTCGGGTGCGGCGCGCGTCATGGACGCGAGCTTACGTTAATCAGGCGCGGCTCAGCCCCCATATTTGAGGTGGCGCCGCCGAGCCAGACCTGCCAAACCAGCCAAGCCCACAAGCATCAGAGCCCAGGTCTGTGACTCCGGCACCGGCGCCGCCACGTCACCTGCATGCACCGCCCATACCGCCAGCGTGAAGGGCTGCGAGCTGTTCATTTGCAAGCCGGCGCCGGTGTTGAACATCCAGGCCTCTTCGGCCGGGTTCGGCGCATACGCACTGCCGGTCCAATAGTCGCCCTCAAATACATTGCCGAACGGCCCGGTGTTGCTCAAACCGCCGCCCACCTGAGCGCCGCCGCCCGGTGCGACGGTGCTCAGATTGCCCAAGGTGACATAGAACAGATGCGCCAGCTCGGAGTTGGCGGTGTTGACGTTGTAGCCACAGTCCGAGCCCGCCGTTTGGAAGTGGCAGGCCCCGTCGCCGCTGGGGGTTACTTGGGGCAAACGCCAGCCGGTGACGCCGCCCACATTCAGGCCGGCAGCGTAGGCCTGGGCGTTGGCCCAGCTCAAGTTCCCGCTCGGCGCCTGTGCCTGCGCCAGCCAGCTGATGTTCAGACTGGTGTCGAAATAGGCCTCGTAGCCATTGCCGAGATTGCTGTCCAAGTCACGCCCCTGCAGCGTGGTTTCCCAACTGCCTTGGCCGGGCACGCCGGCCGCATTGGCATCGGCGTTGAATACAAGGGCAGCCAGCAGGCCGGCAAGGAGGTTTGTAGCGCTGTATTTCATGCTTGATTGCTCCGGTTGAAAGTCAAATTGATGCACCGCGAGCGCGGCGCAGCAGCGTCAGGCCGGCCAGCCCCAGCAATAGCAAGGCCCAGCTGCCGGGCTCGGGCACCGCCGTCACACGCAGCACGCCGGTGGTGTGGAGGTGAGCTACGTCCCAGCTCAAACCGGCGCTCAGGGTCGGCAGGTAGAAGTCCTCAAAGTTGCCGCTGGGCGCCTGCGCATAGGAGAACAGCGCGAAGCTGTCACCGCCCTTGGGGCTGAAGCCGTTGATCAGGGCGATCTCCAAAAAGCTGCTGCTCTCGAACAGCACGCTGCCGGTGAAGGCGATCTGGTCGTGCTGGCTGCCGGGCATCAATCCGCCCAGTTCCATCGTTAGCAAGCTGGCGAATTGCACGTCGCCGATGCTGACTGAGGCCGGCGAAGCACCCGGTGCATAGCCGCCCTCAAAACGATGGAATCCGCCCTCGCCCTGCCCGCTGAAGCTACCCCTGCCCGAGACCCGTCCGGCATAGACGATCTGCGCGCCGCCGGCTGTGCTGATGTCGCCGTCGTTGATGAGGCGACCGAACAAGCTCGCCTTGGCGCCGTCAAAGGCCTCGATGCGGCCACGCGGGCCATTGTTGATGTCACCGTAGACTTCGGCCCCGCCCGGGCCCAGCTTGATGCGGCCGGCGTTGTCCATACCGTGGACGAGCCGCAGCGTGGCGTTGTCAATTTGCAGCGTGGCGCCGCCCTGGTGGGTCAGCCGACCCTCAAAATTCAGCGAACCGCCTTCGGCGACCCGCATCACCGAGCCATCGGCGGCGCTGTGGGCCGTGCCAGCCAGGGTCAGGTCTTGCCCAGCCCCGACCCGCACGCCGATGCCGCCGCCGCGGTTGATCAAATTGGTCTCTATGCGGCCGCTGCCGGTGACCAGGCCGCGGTTGTCGAGCGCGCCGTCCAGCACCAGCACGCCGTCGAACCTGGCCACCACGCTGCCGCGGTTGAGCACGCCGGCTTGACCCATCACCCGGCCATCGCCACTCAGCGTGCCGCTGCGCGCGATCACCAGGCCGCTGCCGGCGTTGATCACATGACCCACGCTCAAGCGCAGGCCGATGGCGGCGTTGTCACCGGCAAGATCGCCGCCGACTTGCAGGCTCTTGGCCGAAAAACTGCTGTCTGCATAGACCGTCTGGGCACTGTTGGAGGCGATCAGCACATCCAGCAAGCGGTTCGGCGAGAAGCCCAGGCCGCTGTCCCAGTTGGCAGGGTCGCCGACCCGGCCGCCGGCGGTCTTGACCCAGCTCAGCGTGCCCTCGGGGCTGAGCAGGATAGGCCGGCCGGCGGCGTTGGTGGCCGCGATCTGGCCCACTTCATTGATGGCTTGGGCGCGAATGAGCGAGGGATTGAAGAGCACGCCGCCTATCATGTAATTGTTCAAACGGACGCTGCCGCCCGAGTCGGAATGCAACATGGCCCCGCTTTCGTTCGAGTCGCCATGGACGTACCAACCCACGGTTTGGCCGCTGGCGTTGACACCGGTGGCGCCACTGCTACCGTTGCCACCATTGGCCCCTTCCAGCTCTGCGGCGATGCGGCTCATGCTGCCGTTGCGATAGACGAAAGCGTGGTACTTGTTGCTACCACTCAGCATTGAGTTGCCCACGATCAGGCCGTTCTGGCTCAGCGCATTGGCAAACGCGGACCGGCCTCCCAGGCTGCCGAGGTCGCGCAGTTGGCCGTTCTCCCACAGCGCTGCCGTGTCCTCAAAGCCAAAGCGCGTGGTCACGTAGCCCACCACGGCGCCGGCATTATTGATCGCCGAGGCAGCACTGCGTACGTACTCAAAAGGCTTGTGCAGGTCGGTGAACTGGCCACCGGCAGCGCGCACAAAGGCCTGTGGATAGCCAATTGAATTGGTGTAGGTTCCGACCACTTGACCGGCGTTGTTGATGCCCCGCACCCTAGGCCCGCTGCCGACACCGGGCCCAAAGGCGTGGGCGCTGCCCGTGCTGCCCAACACATTGCTGTGCGTTTGCGTGAAGCCACTCGACGGCGCGGCAACACCGGTGTTCCAGGTGGAGCCCGCCACAGTCACGGTTTGCCTGATCCCCATGGGGTCGCTGATCGCGTTCGCCGTTGACTGCTGACCGCCGGTGGTGCCGCCCATACTCAGCATTACCCCCCTTCCATCGATCCGGCCGTCGTACAAAAAGGCCCGCGCCTCGCCTGTCACCGGGTTATTGACATAGCCCACCACCTGGCCCGCGTTGTTGATCGCCAGCGCATCTCCGGGGTCACTGCTGGCTGCGCCAAACAGCGAGGGCAGCGAGATGCTTCGGTAGACAACACCGCCTGCCACCGCGGGCAGGGCCAGCGCCTGCCATGCAGACAGGACCAGCACGTTGAGGGCACATCGTCCGGCGTTTCGAGCAGGGTGGTTACGCATTTCCATCTCTCCAGGTTGGTTGGCCGACCGATCCGCTTGAACGCGCGGCGCTTTTTCGACATGCAGGGGGATCGAAATGGCGGTTTAAAAAGCGACATCTGCCGCTTCGACAAACTAGGGGGCACATCTCCCATCGTTGCCCTCAGGCATACCGGATACTGGCTATACGCGCGTCAGGTACTCACTCCTCCCATGACTTCGATTCCCAACTGCCCCCCCCTTTTGCCGGCTGCGGGCCTTGAACCCAGCCCCACGGCGCCGGACCAGAGCGACGGGCTGCAATGGTTTGAGCAGCTTTACCACGAGCTGCGCCGGCGCGCGCGCGGCGAGTTGTTCCGCCATCAGGCCTTGAGCCTGGGGCCGTCAACCTTGTTGCACGAGGTCTGGCTGCGCATCGACGGGCGGGCGCTGGAATTCAGCAGTCAGCCCGAGCTGGTCAGCTACGCGGCGCGGGTGATGCGGGGCATCGTCATCGACCACATCCGCCAGCGCCGCAGCCAGCGCCACGGCGGCGAGTTGCAGTTCGTGACCATGAACACCTTGACCGAGCTGAAGGCGATGCCGCCGGACGACACCTTGCGTTTGAGTGATGCACTGGACGCCTTGGGGCGCGTCAATTCGCAGTGGGCCGAGATCGTCGAGCTGAAGTTTTTTGGCGGCTTGAGCTTGGCCGAAATTGGCGCGCTGCGCGGCGTGTCCGAACGCACGGTTCAGCGTGATTGGGAAAAAGCCAGAATCTATTTGTTCGAGCAGCTGAAGGAGTGAATTTCCACCTTTTGTCGTCTTTCACTCAGCCATTTCGATCTCTCCCACAACGGCGTTTTCAACGCTTCACGCAGGAGAGCTCAGATGTCAACTATTCAAACCGACCCAAGCCACGGTCACCACCAGATCAGCCACTATCCGACCGAGTGGATCGACGTCTGGTCGATCGGGCGCGGTGAGCAGCTGACGCTGCGGCCCATCCTGCCGCAAGACCGGACAGCGCTTGCCCTGATGGTTGAGGGGCTGAGCCCGGCCAGCCGCAGCAACCGATTCCACGCTGGCATCAAGGGGCTCTCGCCTGCATGGCTGAGCCGCTTGACCGAGATCGACTACGAGCAGCACATGGCCTTTGTGGTCACCCACCGAACCGGCGGCGCAGAAGAGATCGTCGCCGAGGCCCGCTATGCCGTCGACGACGGCAATTTGGATGGACTGCCTAGCGCCGAATTTGCGCTGACCGTGGCCGAGCCCTGGCAGCGCCGCGGCCTCGGTCGGCGCGCCATCAGCGCCTTGATGGTGGTGGCCAGCGAGCATCAGCTGGCATGGCTGCACGGAGATGTGCTGGCCGACAACGCCGCCATGCTGGCGCTGATGCGGCGCTGCCACTTCGCCTGTACACCCAGCACCGACGATGAGCGCATGTTCAGCGTGGAGCGCTGCTTGAGTGGGCAAGCCGAACACCGAACACACCCCGCTCACGCCGACAGTTGGTGGAGCCGCTGGCTGCCCCAGACGCGCAGCGCAAGCTGGAGTCATTCATAGGCGGGCCGCCCTCTACAATCCGAGCCATCTCTTTTGCTCTGAAGGATGGCCTGTCAAGGCCGCCTGCGCCCCATGACCGAACTCGCCAAATCGTTTGAGCCCGCCGCCCTTGAAGCCCATTGGGGGCCTCTCTGGGAAGCCAAGGGCTTGTACAAACCCACGCTGGACGCCAGTCGCGAGTCGTTTTGCATCCAGTTGCCGCCGCCCAATGTGACCGGCACCCTGCACATGGGCCATGCCTTCAACCAGACCATCATGGACTCGTTGACGCGCTACCACCGCATGCTGGGGCACAACACGCTGTGGGTGCCCGGCACCGACCACGCCGGCATCGCCACACAAATCGTCGTCGAGCGGCAGTTGGCCGACAAGGGCGAGGAAGGTGCCAAGACCCGCCACGAACTGGGCCGCAAGAACTTCGTCGCCCGCGTTTGGGAATGGAAAAAAGAGTCCGGTGACACCATCACCAGCCAGATGCGCCGCATGGGCGACTCGGTGTCTTGGGAGCATGAGTACTTCACCATGGACGCGGGCCTGTCCAAGGTGGTCAGCGAAACATTCGTGCGCCTGTTCGACGAGGGCCTGATCTACCGCGGCAAGCGCCTGGTGAACTGGGACCCAGTGCTCAAGTCCGCCGTGTCGGACCTGGAAGTCAACAGCGAAGAGGAAGACGGCTTTCTCTGGCATATCCGCTATCCGCTCGCCGACGGCAGCGGCGATGTGGTGGTCGCGACCACCCGCCCGGAGACCATGCTGGGCGACGTGGCCGTGATGGTCCACCCTGAAGATGAGCGTTATGCGGCCTTGATCGGCAGGCAAGTCTTGCTGCCGCTGTGCGATCGGCAGATCCCCGTCATTGCCGATGATTATGTCGACCGCGCCTTCGGCACCGGCGTGGTCAAGGTCACGCCCGCGCATGACACCAACGACTATGCGGTCGGTCAGCGCCATGGCCTGCCCTTGATCTGCGTGCTGACGCTGGACGCCAAGATCAACGAGGCGGCGCCCTTGGCCTACCAAGGCCTGGATCGCTTCGTCGCGCGCAAAAAGATCGTCGCCGATCTGGAGGCTGCCGGCTTCCTGGTCGAGGTCAAGAAGCACAAGCTGATGGTGCCGCGCTGCGAGCGCACCGGTCAGGTGATAGAGCCGATGCTGACCGAGCAGTGGTTTATGGCGATGAACAAGCCCGCCGCCGACGGTCGAAGCATTGCTCAAGGTGCAGTGGACGCCGTCGCGTCGGGCGATGTGAAGTTCTACCCCGAGCAATGGGTCAACACGTATAACCACTGGATGGGCAATATCAATGACTGGTGCATCTCGCGCCAGCTCTGGTGGGGCCATCAGATCCCCGCGTGGTACGGCGCGGGCGGCTAGCTCTTTGTGGCGCGCGACGAGGACGTGGCGCGCGCCAAGGCAACTGCTGCGGGCTATGTTGGAGAGCTAAGCCGTGACGAGGACGTGCTGGACACCTGGTACTCCAGCGCGCTGGTGCCCTTCTCCACCTTGGGCTGGCCCGCCAAGACGCTGGAGCAAGACCTGTTCCTGCCTTCGTCCGTCTTGGTAACGGGTTATGACATCATCTTCTTCTGGGTCGCCCGGATGATCATGATGACCAAGCATTTCACCAAGTCCGATGCTCATCCGAACGGCCAAGTGCCGTTCAAGCATGTCTATATCCACGGCCTGGTGCGCGACTCGCAGGGCCAGAAGATGAGCAAATCGGAGGGCAATGTGCTGGACCCGGTCGACCTGATCGACGGCATAGCGTTGGCCCCCTTGCTGGACAAGCGCTCACACGGCCTGCGCCGCCCCGAAACCGCGCCCAAAGTGCGCAAAGCGACCGAGAAGGAGTTCCCCGAGGGCATCCCCGCTTTTGGCGCCGACGCGTTGCGCTTCACCTTCGCCTCGCTGGCGTCGTTGGGCCGCAATATCAGCTTCGACACCAAGCGCTGCGAGGGTTATCGAAATTTCTGCAACAAGCTCTGGAACGCGACCCGCTTCGTGCTGATGAACACCGAGGGCCAGGACTGTGGCTTGGCAGAACACACGAAGGAGCAATGCGCGCCGGGTGCCGAATTCCACGGCTATTTGGCCTTCAGCCAGGCCGACCGCTGGATCAGCAGCGAGCTGCAGAAGGTCGAGCAGGCAATCGCCCAGGGCTTTGCCGAATACCGGCTGGACTTCGTGGCCGGCGCGATCTACTCCTTTGTCTGGGATGAGTACTGCGACTGGTATCTGGAAATCGCCAAGGTACAGATCCAGAACGGCTCAGAGGCCCAGCAACGCGCGACCCGCCGCACGCTGATCCGCGTGCTGGAAACGATTCTGCGCCTGCTGCACCCGATCGCCCCGTTCATCACCGAAGAGCTGTGGCAGACGGTGGCGCCGATCGCCGGGCGCAAGTCCAGCGCCTTCCTCGTCACAGCCGCCTATCCCATCGCCCAGCCCGAACGTATCGATGCGGCCGCCTGTGCCTGGGTAGACAACCTGAAGGCCATCGTCAGCACCTGCCGCAGCCTGCGCAGCGAGATGAATCTATCGGCCTCGGCGCGCGTGCCGCTGCTGGTGGGCGGCGACACCGGCTTTGTGGCCGAGGCCGCGCCCTTCCTGAAGACGCTCGCCAAGCTCAGCGAGGTGCTATTCATCGCAGATGACGCGGCCTTTGCAGCGGCCAGCGCCAATGCGCCGGTGCTGGTGCATGGCGAGGCTAGGTTGGCCCTGCATGTAGAGATCGATGTAGCGGCCGAAACCGCAAGATTGAACAAGGAAATCGAGCGACTGGAAGGCGAGGTCGTCAAGATCACCGCCAAGCTCGGCACCGAGAGCTTCGTGGCGCGCGCGCCCGCCGCCGTGGTCGAGCAGGAGCGTCAGCGCTTGGCCGACTTTAGCGCCACCGCCGCTCGGCTGCGGGAACAGGCAGCTCGCCTGGCCCGCTGATCCGAAACTCCGGCGCCGGCTCGGGCGCTAACGCCAGCAACTCGTCAATGCGCCGCGCCACGCCCCAGGCGGCGCGTGCGCGTGATTCGCGCGTGGTACTGGCCAGCCTGGGCGTGACCTGGAACGAAGGCACGCCGTGCAAGGGGCTGCCGGGTTCTTGCAAGCCCGGCTCCAGGCTGTCAAACCAAGCCGCCAGGATGCGCCCGCTGGTGAGCGCGTCGGCCAGCGCCTGGTCGTCAAAAACGGCCGAATGCGCGATGCTGACCAGCACCTGATCGGGTTTGGCAAAGCCCAGCACGCGCTCCCCCATCAAGCCCCGGTAGCGCGGGAAGAAGCCGAGCTGCACGCACACGCCGTCGCTCTGCTCCATCAGCTCCCGCAGCGGCAGCGGCTCGATGCCCCACTGCGCCCACAGCGGATCGCTCTGATGCAAGCTGGGGTCATAACCAACCACCCGCGTGCCAAAGGCAGGCAGCAACTGCGCCAACATGCGCGAAGCCGGCGTCATGCCGATCAAACCGATCGTGGCGCAACCCAACTCGCGGCCCACCATCATGCCGTCGCTGGCCAAGACCGGCACACGGCGCAACAAGGCCAGCAAGGCACCAATCGCGAACTCGGCCTCGGCGCTGGCGGTCGCGGTGAGGCTGCGAATGACCTCGACCCGGGCGGCCCGGCAGGCCTCCAGATCGATGTTTTCGCCGCCCGCGCTGACGCGCCCGACCACCCGCAGCCGCGGTGCGGCGCGCAAGAGTGCGGCATCCACGGCCACGCTGGGCGGCACGATCAAGGCGCGGGTTTGGTGCAGCGCTTGCAAGAGCTGCGCGGTTTCGCCGACCAACTCCGGCGCAAAGCGCACGCTATTGCGCTCCGACAGCCACTGCATGACTTCGGCTTCGAGCGGTTCCAGGATCAGCAGACTCATGTCATTTTCAGATGTTGTAATGCCGACTTTGGCGCGAAGTTTCCGATAAACAGCTCATGCAACAATGCGCGCCAGCCAACAAGAGAGTGTACGGTTATGGCAGTCAATGCAATCACGAAGGCAATCTTCCCCGTTGCCGGTTTAGGAACCCGATTTTTGCCCGCCACCAAGGCGCAGCCCAAAGAGATGTTGCCGGTGGTGGACAAGCCCTTGATCCAATACGCCGTTGAAGAAGCCTACGCCGCCGGCATCAGAGAGATGATTTTCGTGACCGGCCGCCACAAGCGCCCGATCGAGGATCACTTTGACATGACTTTCGAGTTGGAGATAGCCCTCGAACAGGCGGGTAAGCAAGAGTTGTTGGATGTGGTGCGCAGCGTCAAGCCCGACGATATGGAATGCGTTTATGTGCGCCAAGCCCAGGCGCTGGGCCTCGGCCACGCGGTCCTGTGCGCGCAGCGCCTGGTCGGCAACGAGCCGTTCGCGGTGCTGCTGGCCGATGACTTGATGGTGGGCCAGCCACCGGTGCTCAAGCAGATGGTGGACCAGTTCACCGACTGGCGCGCTTCGATCTTGGCGGTGCAAGAAGTACCCGCCGAGCAAACTCGTCGTTATGGCATTGTGGCCGGTACGCAGGTCAATGCCCGACTGATGGACGTCACGCGCATCGTCGAGAAGCCCGCGCCCGAAGACGCGCCCTCGCGCATGGCCGTCGCCGGTCGCTATATCTTGACGCCCGGTGTCTTTCACGAAATCGCCAATCAGCCACGCGGCGTGGGCGGCGAAATTCAATTGACCGACGGCATCGCCGGCCTTTTGCGTCGCGAGAAGGTGTTTGCCTATGCCTACGAAGGCAAGCGTTACGACTGCGGCAGCAAGGAAGGCTTTTTGCAGGCCAATGTCGAGTTGGCCCTGGCGCATCCGCAGCTGGGCGCGGGCTTCAGGGAATTCCTACAAACGCTGGAGCTTTGAGCGCTTGCCGCTGAAGCAAAAGGCCACGCATGCGTGGCCTTTTTTGATGCAGAGGCAGTCTTCAGCGCCGCTTCAGCACATGGATGAACTCATCCGCCTGCGCGCTTTGCTCGACCAACTCATTGCCGGTTTGGCGCGCAAAGGCTTGAAAGTCGCGCGTTGAGCCCGGGTCAGTGGCGATCACTTTCAACAACTGCCCGCTCTCCATTTCAGCCAGCGCTTTCTTGGCCTTCAAGATAGGCAAGGGGCAATTCAGCCCGCGCGTATCAAGTTCCTTGTGGATGTCCATTTCTTTGTATTCCTGGCACTTGTGGGGTGGCTGAGTTTAGTGGAGTCAAGCTGGGAAGACGCCGGTTGACAAGTAGCGGTCACCGCGGTCGCACACGATGAATGCAATCGTCGCGTTTTCCACCGTGCGCGCCAACTGCAAAGCCACCCAACAAGCTCCGGCCGCCGAGATGCCGGCAAAGATGCCCTCCTCCCTGGCCATGCGACGCGCCATTTCTTCGGCGTCCACCTGATTCACCAGCACCAACTCATCCACGGCCAGCGGGTTGTAGATTTTCGGCAGATAGGCCTCCGGCCATTTGCGGATACCCGGAATGCGCGAACCCTCGGCCGGCTGCGCGCCGACGATGCGCACAGCGGGGTTTTGCTCCTTCAAATAGCGCGACACGCCGGTGATGGTGCCGGTCGTGCCCATGGCGCTGACGAAGTGCGTGATTTGCCCCTCGGTGTCACGCCACAACTCCGGCCCAGTGGTCTCGTAGTGAACGCGCGGATTGTCGGCGTTAGCGAATTGATCCAGCACGCGGCCCTTGCCGTCTTTTTGCATCTGCTCGGCCAGATCACGGGCGTATTCCATGCCGCCGGATCTGGGCGTCAGGATCAACTCGGCTCCGAAGGCCTTCATGGTCTGCGCGCGTTCGATAGACAAATCCTCCGGCATGATCAAGACCATGCGGTAGCCGCGGATAGCAGCCGCCATAGCCAAGGCGATGCCGGTATTGCCCGAGGTGGCCTCGATCAAGGTGTCGCCGGGCTTGATATCACCGCGCTCCTCGGCGCGCCGGATCATGCTGATGGCCGGCCGGTCCTTGACCGAGCCGGCCGGGTTATTGCCCTCCAGCTTGGCCAAGACTGTATTGCCGCGCTCGGCCAACTCGGGCGTCAGCAGTCGCTGCAGACGAATCAGCGGCGTGTTGCCGATGACGTCCTCAAGGCTGGGGTATTGTTTGGGGCTGGTTTTCTGACTCATAGACGGCATTGTGGCAGTCAAAGCGAAATAAGTATTTACAAAGCCCAAATTGTCATGGCATAATCGTGGGCTTCAGCAGCGACATACCTGCCTACACCCAGCCCGGGTGGCGGAATCGGTAGACGCAGGGGACTCAAAATCCCCCGCCGCAAGGTGTGCCGGTTCGAGTCCGGCCTCGGGCACCATAGGTAAAGCTAGGGTGCGCAGGTAAA
>NZ_JANNMI010000050.1:0-12425 GCF_031397715.1 Roseateles sp. | reverse complement strand
GCTCACCGGCCGTTTGCGCAACGCCAGATTCATCGACGCCAGTAATTTGGCGCGCTCGAATTCGTTGCGTCGCCCGTCTTTCTTGACGATCGCCGGGAAGTTGACATCCGGACGTTCATAGGTCGTAAAGCGCTTCTCGCAAGACCCACATTGACGGCGTCGGCGAATGAAGTCTCCATCCTCGGCGACCCGGGTTTCGACCACCTGGGTCTCGGAGTGGCTGCAAAACGGGCATTTCATGGTGTCGAGCGCGGCGCCGGGCCGCCCCAAGCAAGCGAGCGCCCCCGTGGGGGGCAGCGAGGACACGAAGTGCCGAGCGTGGGGGCTGACATTTTCAACGGTACACAGGGAACCGGCTGGTGAGCGCATGGACCTTGGCCCGCACGGCTTCAATATTGGCCGCGTTGCGCGGCTGGTCCAGCACATCGGCGATCAAATTTGCCGTCAGCCGGGCCTCCTCGTCCTTGAAGCCGCGCGTGGTCATCGCGGGCGTGCCGATGCGTACCCCGCTGGTGACCATGGGTTTCTCGGGATCGTTCGGAATCGCGTTTTTGTTGATCGTCATGTGGGCGCTGCCAAGCACGCTTTCTGCCTCTTTACCGGTAATGCCCTTGGCGCGCAGGTCCACCAGCATCAGGTGGCTTTCGGTGCGACCGCTGACTATGCGCAGGCCGCGCCCGGTCAGGGTCTGGGCGACGATTTGCGCGTTCTTCAGCACTTGCGCCTGGTAAGTCTTGAATTCGGGTAAGAGCGCTTCCTTGAATGCCACCGCTTTGGCGGCGATGACGTGCATCAGGGGGCCACCCTGCAGGCCTGGGAAGATGGCGCTATTGATGGCCTTCTCGTGCTCGGCTTTCATCAGAATGATGCCGCCGCGCGGGCCGCGCAGGCTCTTGTGGGTGGTCGAGGTCACCACGTCGGCGTGCGGCACCGGACTGGGATACAGGCCGGCGGCGATCAAGCCGGCGTAGTGGGCCATGTCGACCATGAAGATGGCGCCCACGTCCCGGGCGACTTTGGCAAAACGCTCAAAATCGATCGCCAGTGAGTAGGCCGAGGCGCCGGCAATGATCAGCTTAGGCTTATGTTCACGTGCGGTGCGCTCCATCGCTTCGTAGTCGATGGCTTCGTTGGCGTCGAGGCCGTAGCTGACGACCTTGAACCATTTGCCGCTCATATTCAGCGGCATGCCGTGGGTCAGATGACCGCCTTCGGACAAGCTCATGCCCATGATGGTGTCACCCGGCTGCAGCAAGGCGAAGAACACGCCTTGGTTGGCTTGTGAGCCCGAGTTCGGCTGCACATTGGCGTTCTCGGCGCCAAACAATTGCTTGATACGGTCAATCGCCAATTGCTCGACGACATCAACATATTCGCAGCCGCCGTAATATCGCTTGCCGGGGTAGCCTTCGGCGTACTTGTTGGTCAGCTGACTGCCTTGCGCTTGCATCACGGCGGGCGAGGTGTAGTTTTCCGAGGCGATCAGCTCGATATGGTCTTCTTGGCGCTGGTTCTCATTTTGAACGGCGGCCCACAATTCGGGGTCGACAAGTGCGAGGGTGGAAGTGCTGCGGTCAAACATAGATGGTTGCAAGGCTCAAAATGTGGAGCCCGATTCGCTTTTTGGTGAGATCTAGCGAGACCAGGCTGCCCAGGCGAACGGCTGAAAGTAGCTTCAGTAGACCAAAGCTGTCCGCGTTTCCAGGTGGTCCACCACCTCGGGCTGCCCTCTATTCAGGAATATTTGGCGTGGAGCCAAACACCGTTACAGCTTGCAGCCTTGATCGCCAGTCGCGCGGCACCCGGAGTGTAGCGGTTGAGGCTAGGCGGCCGGTGAATGGCCGCCGAGGCAGCCGTTTCGATAGAGGCAATCAGCGGGCCAGTGCAACGCGCTCGTCCACAATCGGTGTTTCGATACCGGCAGGCAATTCTTTCGCTGGCGCGAGGTCCCTGAGCGGCTTGTCAACGGGTTTGCGGCCGGCAGCCACCGCCTTCATTTGCTCGTGCATGGCAATAACGCGCTGAGCGTAGCCACCGTCATCCGGCAGGTTTGCCGCGCCGACATAATGCTTCAAGCCCTCGTCGACGCTGCCGCCGCGTTGGATGCTTTCCTTCAGCACTTGCACGCCAACCCGCAGATTTGTAATCGGATCAAAGGCGGCAAGATTGCCTCCGAAGGCCTTGTACTTGTCGTTGTGTACGCTGGTCAGAACCTGCATCAACCCCTGCGCGCCTACCGAGCTCTGTGCAAAGGGGTTGAAGCTGGATTCGATCGCCATGATGGCCAAGATCAATGTTGGCTCGACTTGCGCACGCTGCCCCACGGACCAAGCTTCTTGCACCAAGCGGCTGATCGGCTCGGGTGCGACCTTGTACTTGCCGGCCAGCCAATGAGCAATCGCGGCCTGTTGCCGCGGCAATTCCTTGGGATCCGAGGCCGTTGCACGGTTCACCGCATCTGGTTCACTGCTGTTGAAAAGGGTATTGCCTTCGGCCAATGCGCGAGCTTCTTCCCGGTCATGCAGCCAGCCCAAGGCATGGCCTTCCAAGCGTTGTTGCAGATCGACCTGGCTGGCGAAAGTGAAAACAATCGCAACGACCGCCAAGCCAACCAAGGCCAGGGTGTTGTGGCTTACAACCAGCAACCCTTGCCCGATGTCGCGAGCAAACAAGGACATGGCGGCACCGGTACTGCGTGCCCGGGACAAAATTTCTTGACGCGCTGTCATGCGACTCCTTTGTTCTCAGCCACTTGCGATCTCGGCACTGGCGCGCCGGGAATTGCTTGCGGAAGTGATAATGGACCGGCTTAGATGACCGGTTAGCAGTGAAACTGCTCTTGTCATCGGACCACCGTCCATCGGCAGCGGGACGTCTTCGCCTTACCCAGGCAAAAACGCGGGTTTACCCTGAATTCACGGGATTTGCGGATTCTAAGGTCCAAAGATAACCCGTCAAGCCTAAAAATCGATTTTCATATTACAAATGGTTATAAAGTACCGCGATTTGCGTGAGTTCATTCACGCTTTGGAGGCCATCGGCCAGCTGCGTCGTATTGCTGACCCGGTCTCTCCAATTTTGGAAATGACGGCCTTGAGCGATCGCGTGTTACGTGCCGGCGGCCCCGCTTTATTGTTTGAGAATCCAGTCGGACATCAATCGGCGGTGTTGACAAACCTGTTCGGTACGACCGAGCGTGTAGCGTTAGGCATGGGCGCTCAGAGTCTGCAGGATTTGCGCAATGTGGGCCATGTGCTGGCCAATCTGAAAGAACCTGAGCCGCCGAAAGGGTTCAAGGACACGCATCGTTTGCTGCAAATGCTCAAATCACTGTGGGACATGAAGCCAGCAGTGGTCCGTAAAGCAGCCTGCCAGCAAGAGGTCTTTGAGGCGGGGGACGTCAATTTGAAGGCCTTGCCGATTCAAACCTGCTGGCCGGGCGACATCGGCCCGTTGATCACCTGGGGACTGGTGGTCACGCGAGGGCCGCAGAACATCGCGCAGCCAAGAACTCGACAGAATTTAGGCATCTATCGCCAGCAATTGATTGGGCGCAATCAACTGATCATGCGTTGGTTGGCTCACCGTGGCGGCGCTTTGGACTTTCGGGACTTTGCGTTGCGCAACCCGGGGCAGCCCTTTCCGCTCGTGGTGGCCTTGGGTGCCGACCCTGCGACGATTTTGGGCGCCGTCACGCCCGTGCCGGACTCCTTGTCTGAATATCAGTTCGCGGGCCTCCTGCGCGGATCGCGTACCGAGTTAGTGAACAGCGGAGCGGGTCAGGACGGAGTCATGCTGCAAGTACCCGCCAGCGCAGAAATCGTCTTGGAGGGCTGTATCCCGGTGGCTCCCAAGGGCTTCAGCGGCTTCAGCGCGGACGGCGTGCGATTGATGGAGAAGGGCGGCTATCTGCATGCGCTGGAGGGGCCGTTTGGTGATCACACTGGTTACTACAACGAGCAGGATTGGTTTCCGGTCTTTGAAGTGCGCCGCATGACGCAGCGCACCGACCCGATCTACCATTCGACGTACACCGGCAAGCCGCCCGACGAGCCAGCTATTTTGGGTGTGGCCTTGAATGAGGTGTTTGTGCCGATTCTGCAAAAGCAGTTCAGCGAGATCGTCGATTTCTATTTGCCGCCCGAGGGATGCAGCTACCGAATGGCTGTGATTTCGATCAAAAAGGCCTATCCCGGTCATGCCAAACGGCTGATGTTTGGCCTGTGGAGCTATCTGCGCCAGTTCATGTACACCAAGTTCATCGTGGTGGTCGACGACGACATCAATATTCGCGACTGGAAGGAAGTGGTCTGGGCGATCACGACCCGGATGGATCCGGTCCGCGACACCACCTTGGTTGACAGCACACCAATCGACTATCTGGACTTTGCCTCCCCGATCAGCGGCCTGGGCGGCAAGATGGGTCTGGACGCGACCAACAAATGGCCCGGCGAGTCTGCGCGTGAATGGGGCGTGCCGATCACCATGTCGGCCCAGGTACAAAAGCGCGCCGACCTTTTGTTCGGGCAACTGTTCGAAACACCAGTCTCGGGTTTATCCGGGGATTGAATGCGGCCGAGCTAGCGCCTAAAGTTCAATTGCCTGTTCCAGGCACAACCTCTGGCGCAATCATTGCGCGCCAGGAGCCCTTCGGCAAATAGCCTTAGAGCCCCAACGGTGGTGTCAACCACCCACCCTCCGCCGCTTTCGGGCTCCGGAGGGTTTCTCGTTTGGGGCCTCGAAAACCTGTGGCTGCCGACTCTCGCGTCGAACACAAACAAGCGATACGTTAACCTCACTCCCATGACCGACATCACCTTCTTCTGGCATGACTACGAAACCTTCGGCCGCATCCCTCGGCGTGACCGACCGGCGCAGTTCGCGGGCCTGCGCACCGACGCCGATTTGAACGAAATCGGCGAGCCAGTGATGCTCTACTGCCAACCGGCACCCGACTTCCTGCCTGACCCCGAGGCTTGCCTTTTGACCGGCATCCTGCCGCAGACTTGTCTTGAAAAGGGTGTGCTCGAGCATCAGTTTGCCGATGCGATAGAAACCGCTTTGGCCGAAGCCCGCACGGTGGGGGTCGGCTACAACTCGATCCGCTTTGACGATGAAGTGACGCGTCACTTGTTTTGGCGCAATTTGATCGACCCGTACGCCCGTGAATGGCAGCACGAATGCGGCCGTTGGGACCTCTTAGATGTGTTGCGCTGCGCCTACGCGCTGCGGCCCGACGGTATCGAATGGCCAAAGCATGAAGACGGTCGCCCGTCCTTCAAGCTTGAGCATCTGA
This sequence comes from Roseateles sp., assembly GCF_031397715.1. Classification (GTDB taxonomy): domain Bacteria; phylum Pseudomonadota; class Gammaproteobacteria; order Burkholderiales; family Burkholderiaceae_C; genus Paucibacter_A. The sequence continues at coordinate 7,129 of NZ_JANNMI010000050.1, read as the reverse complement.
GTGCCGCCAATGGCTTGGCGCACGCCGCCGCACATGATGCGCTCAGCGATGTCCGCGCCACCATCGCCTTGGCCCGGCTGCTCAAAAAGGCACAGCCGAAATTGTTCGAGTTCTGCCTGCGGCTGCGCAGGAAGGACGCTGTCTGGGCCGAAATCGGCGTGGGGCGGCCCTTTCTACATATCTCCGGCATGTACGGTCCCGAGCGCGGCTGCATCGCCTTGGTCTGGCCTCTAGCGCCGCATCCGAGCAACAAGAACGAGCTGATTGTTTGGGATTTGGCCAGTGATCCTAGCGAGCTGTTGACGTTGAGCGCAGCAGATATCCGCGGCCGCCTATTCGTTAAGCAAGAGGACCTGCCCGAGGGGCACACGCGCCTGCCCATCAAGACCATTCATGTCAACAAATCACCGGTCGTCATTGCCAACTTGAAGACCTTGTCGCCGTTGATGGCCGAGCGATGGGGTTTGAACATGGCGCAGGGCATGGCTCATGCGCAGCTGCTGATGGATAAAAAGGGTCGCGCCTTGGATGGGCTTTGGGGCGCCGTGTTCAAACGTGAAAATCCCCGTGTGGCGCCGGATGTGGACGAAGACCTCTACGGCGGATTCATCGGCCCGGATGACCGGCGCGCCTTGCAGCGTTTGCGCTCGCTAACGCCCGAGCAGCTGACCCAAGCTGCCGGCGAGGGCAAGCTCAACTTTGCCGACCCGCGTTTGGAGGAGTTGGTGTTCAGATTCAGGGCGCGCAACTGGCCAAGCAGTTTGAGCCCGGCCGAGCAAGAGCGCTGGACCACCCATTGTGTAGCTCGCTTGCACGAGGGTGAGGGTGGTGCGCAGACCCTGGCCGCGCATTTCGAGCAAATCGACCAGCTCAGTGAGGCGGCCGACGAGCGCGGCCTGGAAATACTCGGTGCCTTGTATGACTATGCCGAGCAGATCGCGCCGGCAGTTTGATGGCCTGCCTGAGCTCGGCGGCGCCTAGCGGTGGCTTGTTTGTACGACGCCGGTTGATGGCGATTCCTGCGCGGGCGCCCCTGGGCCGGCGAGGAGACTGAGCAGACCAATTGTGGCGCCGATCGCAACACCGATGAGCGCCCCGGTCGACAGCGCCTTGATCATCAAACGGCTGAACGGCGGCGTGCGGCGGAATTTTCGGTGGTGATAGTCTTGTGGGTCCATGGCTTTCAACTGTTTAGGGCCGTCTCAGCGAACCGATTCTGGCTTGACTCTGGTTTCAGTCGCCTATCTTCGCCAGAGTAGATTCCCCAAGATCCAATCTAAAAGGCCTTGATTCGGTGGCTTGATCGGGTTTTCTGCGTGGCCTTGATGCCTTACACCTGCGATAGTCATGATGCGGTGATACACCGACAAAGGAGATGTAGATGCATGAAGCAACAAAGCCAGGGGGTGTAGCGGACGGCGCGCCGGACCTGATCGCGGCGCGGATGCGGGCCTTGATGGTCCGCGCGCCGATGGCGGTGGGGTTCGTCAAGGACGGCGCCTTCGTCCTGGTGAGCGAGCATTTCAATCACCTGTTCGGTCATGGCGATGATACTGATTTGATCGGCCGGCCAACCCGGATGGTCCATGTGTCGGACGCCGCGCTGACTTCGGTGCAAGACCGCATGGCGGCTGCCTTCGTCAGTGGCCGGCCGCTGGATGATGAGTTTGAGTACGTGCGCCGCGATGGCAGCCGCTTTTGGGGCCGCCTGCAGGCCACGCCGGTGCAATGGGATGCGCCGACGGGTGAGTCGCTGTGGCTGTTGGACGATGTGACGGTGGCGCGCCAGATGCGCATGCAGCCGACCTGGACGGCCAAGCATGACGCGCTGACCGAGTTGGCGAACCGGCGCGAGTTCGAGCGGCGCCTGGCCGAGCATGTCGGCAGCCGCCGGCATGAGCCGGTGTCGGTGCTGTGGGTCGATGTCGATCATTTCTCGGAAGTCATCGCCGGCATGGGAGTTGAAGTGGGGGATCATTTCCTTTACGGCTTGGGCCAGTTGTTGATCACCAAAGTGCGGGCGTCTGACTTGGTAGCCCGGCTTGAGAATGACTGCTTCGCCGTCTTGCTGCCGAACTGCGATCAGCATTACGCCGAAATCGTGGCCGAGAAGATGCGCTCCGGCATCGCCGGCTTCCGCCTGCGCTGGGGCCTGCACCGCACCAGGGTCAAGGCGTGTGTGGGCGTGGTGCAGTTGCAAGCGACGCTGGAGAGCGTCGACGCCGTCATCGGTGCGGCCGTGCTCGCTTGTGCCGAGGCCAAGGCGGCCGGCGGCGACAGTGTGCGTGTGTTCATTTCTGCCGGCGGGTTTGAGGAACTGGCCGGCTAGGCTTGCAAGGCTCGCTTAGCTGATCAGCCCACCCTGGCCGGGTGGGCTTTTTTTTCGTCGGTAGGCCGGTTCGCGGGCATGGTGTGAAGAAATGACGAGAAATATCCCTTCTTTTCTAAAGTTCCGGCGCGGGCTGCCGATGAGTCAAACAGAATCCAGGCATTCGGCCCGCAGTACGGAGTTTCGCCATGTCCATCGGTCTATCCACCGCCATGTCCGGCATCTCCGTGGCCAATGAGCGCTTGCGCGCGTCGGCCCAAAATATTGCCAATACCCAGACCACCGACTTTCGCCGTCAGCAGGTCGAAGCGCAGACCTTGCAATCCGGCGGCGTCAAAGGCCAGTTGCGCCAAGTCAATTCGGTTGGCCATGCGCTGGAGGCGGATTTGACGACCCAAAAGTCGGCCACCTATGCGTTTGTGGCCAATTTGCGCGTGTTGCAGACTCAGTTGGATGCCTCCGGCACCTTGCTCGATATTCACGCTTGAATGGGTAGCGCCGAGCGGTGAACACAGGAATCCATCAGCTCGCCGGCCATCGGGCCACACGTTTCAGGGGCTGAGCTCAAACAACGCGGACCCGTTGCCGCGAGTTTCGACCAGCTTGACCCGGGGCAGGTTGGGCAAATGCGCAACGCCGCCCGCACCGGCAACAAAACGCAGCTTGACCCCCGGCACCGGACGGATACGCCAGTTGCCATCGGCAGCCGGGCTGAAGTGCCCCGCTTGGCTCAAGAACTGCCCCAGCGCCTGGCGCGTCTCATCGGGCGCATCGACCACAACCTTTGTGCCGTTCAGGCCGGGGAAGTTGCCGCCGCCATTGGCCCGGTAGCTGTTGGTGACGACCAAGAACTGCGCCGTCTCGTCCAGCGGCTTGCCCTGGTACTGCAAATTGACGATGCGCTGTTCATTCGACGCGCTGCGCCGCCCGTCTGCGTCGTAGCGGGCGGCGCGGGTGACGTCAATTTCGTAGCTGACCCCTTTGATCACATCGAAGTTGTAGGAGCAGAAGTCGGCGTTCAGCAAGTCTTGCTCGGCCGAGCCTTGCGGGTCGATACGGCGGAACTGGCCGGCCGACATTTCCAGCCATTCGCGCAACTCGGCGCCGCTGAGCTTGAGCGCCTTGATGGTGTTGGGGTAGACGTACAGATCGGCCACATGCTTGGCCAAGATGGGGCCGGCCGGGATGTCGGTGTAATTGCTCCAGCCTTGGCGTCCGCCTGACTTGAACGGTGCCGCGGCCGACAGCAGTGGCAAGTGCTCCAGCTCGGTGCCCTGCACAGCGCGGCGTACATAGGCCAGCTGTGCCTGTGCCACCAGCTGCACCGAGGGGTCATCTTGCACCTGTGCAAAGTAGCTGTGGATGGCGGCCGAGCTGCTGGCGACCTGGGAGCGCATGGTTTTGAGCGTCTCGGCATGCTCGGCCGCGATCACATGGGCGACCATCGGGTCGGCCGCCACCAAGGCCAGCTGCTTGTCGCGCTGGTAGATGGGGCGCAGCTCGGAGCGGCTGTTGCTGACCTGCCAGCGGCCTTGGGCGTTCTTGTTGAGGCTCAGGTCGATCAGGCCCAGATGGTCACCCCAGCGCCCCGGCATCACCGCCGGCACGCCGTGAATGCGGCCTCTCTGCAGGTCAACACCGGGGTAGTCGGCGAACTGCGGCCCCGGGAATTCGCTGTGGGCATGGCCCAAGAACAGGGCATCCAGGCCGGGCAGCCGCGCCAGCTCGGCGGCCTTGTTCTCGGCGAGATGGGCTTGGGCGGACTTCTCAATGCCGGTGTGGGCGATCACCACAATCAAATCCGCGCGCTTGGCCCGCAGCTGCAGAATCAGCTCGCGCGCCACCTCCACCATATCGCGCACGCTGACCTGGCCGGCCAGATGGGGCGCGTCCCATTGCATGATCTGCGGCGGCGTCAGACCAATCACGCCGATTTTCAAGCGCTGCGGCCGGCCGGCCTCGTCCTTGAAGCTGCGCTCCAACAGCACATAGGGCGTGAACGCAGGGCGCTCTGCCTGTCCCTTGACTGAGGGCAACATCACATTGGCATTCACATAAGGGAAGTTTGCCCCGGCGATGGCCCGGCGCAAGAACGGCAAGCCATAGTTGAACTCGTGATTACCCAGGTTGGCGGCGTCCACGCGCAGTAAGTTCAAGACCTTGTACGCCGGGTGAGTCGCGCCCTTGGCGCTGGCGGGGCCGCGCGCCATCACGTCGCCGAGCGGATTGCCCTGCAGCAAATCGCCGTTGTCGAACAGCAGATTGTTGGGCGCCTCGTCACGAGCGGCATTGATCAGGCTGATGGTTTTGGCCAGGCCATATTCGTCGGTGCTGCGGTCCTGGTAATAGTCATAGTTCAGCAAATTCATGTGCAAATCGCTGGTCTGCATGAGGCGCAGCTTCAGCTCGGCCGCCTGGGCACCAAGACTGCTGATGAAGACAAGAACGAAGAGAAAGGGTCGCAACATGGCAAGAAGTTTGGTGGTTGAGTCCCTAGGGTAACTTCTAGATACGAATTCGGCCTTTCACTGCGGAACAGGCGCGGCGATCCGCTACGCTAGACCCCAAGCCGCCGGCAACCCCGGTGGCTGACCCGTGAGGCCGATACAGCAACACCGCTGAGCCTACCCGTCACGGACTTCCTTGGCAGCTTGAGCGCGAGATCCGCGCAGGAGTGAGACAGCGATGACAACCGATGCGCCCATCGACGGCGAGCGCCTGCGCTTGCATGTACCGGAGCCGTCCGGACGGCCCGGCTGCCATACCGATTTTTCCTACCTGCACCTCTCGCCCGCCGGCGCGGTGCGCAAGCCGGCCGTCGATGTCGCCGCCGTCGACACCACCGATCTGGCTTACAGCCTGATTCGGGTGCTGGATGAGTCGGGCGCCGCCATCGGCCCCTGGGCGCCCGGGCTCAGCCCTGACCAAATGCGCCAAGGTCTGCGCAGCATGCTCAAGACCCGCGTCTTCGATGGCCGCATGCTGATTGCGCAGCGCCAGAAAAAACTGTCGTTCTATATGCAAAGCCTGGGCGAAGAGGCGATAGGCAGTGCGCACGCGATGGCGCTGAATGACGGCGATATGTGCTTCCCGACCTACCGCCAGCAAAGCCTCTTGATGGCGCGCGCCGATGTGCCCTTGGTCGAGATGATTTGTCAGCTGCTGTCGAACGAGCGCGACCCGCTCAAGGGCCGGCAATTGCCGGTGATGTACTCGATCAAACGCGCCGGGTTCTTCAGCATCAGCGGCAATCTGGCGACCCAATTCATCCAGGCCGTCGGTTGGGCGATGGCCTCGGCCATCAAGGGTGACACCCGCATCGCCTCGGGCTGGATCGGCGACGGCGCCACCGCCGAGGCCGACTTTCACACCGCCTTGACCTTTGCCCATGTCTACCGCGCGCCGGTGATCCTCAATGTGGTCAATAACCAGTGGGCGATTTCGACCTTTCAGGCGATTGCCGGCGGCGAGGGCACGACCTTCGCGGCCCGCGGCGCCGGCTGCGGCATCGCCTCGCTGCGGGTCGACGGCAATGACTTTCTGGCCGTCTATGCGGTCTCCAAATGGGCGGCCGAGCGGGCCCGGCGCAATCTGGGCCCGACCCTGATCGAATGGGTGACCTACCGCGCCGGCCCTCATTCCACGTCAGACGACCCGAGCAAATACCGGCCCGCCGACGAGTGGCAGCGCTTCCCGTTGGGCGATCCCGTAGAGCGCCTGAAGGCCCATCTGATCGCCTTGGGCGAATGGTCGGACGAGCTGCATCTGGCGGCGCAAAAAGAGCTGGAGGCCGAGATCATCAAGGCCCAAAAAGAAGCCGAGGCCTTCGGCACCCTGGCCGACGGCCATATCCCCAGCATCGCCTCGATGTTCGAGGATGTTTACAAGGACATGCCGGCGCATCTGCGGCAGCAGATGAATGAAGCGCGCCGCTTTGGAGGCAGAGAATGACCGAGTCAGAAAAAAGAGTCCCCATGACCATGATCCAGGCGCTGCGCTCGGCCATGGACGTGATGCTGGAACGCGACCCCGACGTGGTGGTGTTCGGCCAAGACGTGGGCTATTTCGGCGGCGTGTTTCGCTGCACCGACGGACTGCAAAAAAAATACGGTGACCAGCGCGTCTTCGATGCGCCGATTTCCGAAGGCGGCATCGTCGGCGTGGCTGTCGGCATGGGCGCTTATGGCCTGCGGCCGGTGGCCGAGATCCAGTTCGCCGACTATTTCTACCCGGCCTCGGACCAGATCGTCTCCGAAGCGGCGCGGCTGCGCTACCGCTCGGCGGGAGACTTCACCGCGCCGTTGACCCTGCGCATGCCTTGCGGCGGCGGCATCTATGGCGGCCAGACCCATAGCCAAAGCCCCGAGGCGCTGTTCACCCATGTCTGCGGCCTGCGCACCCTGATGCCGACCAACCCCTATGACGCCAAAGGCCTCTTGATCGCCGCCATCGAATGCGACGACCCGGTCATCTTCCTGGAGCCCAAGCGGCTCTATAACGGCCCCTTTGATGGTCATCACGACCGACCATCGACGCCCTGGTCCAGCCACCCGCTGGGCCTGGTGCCGGAAGGCTATTACAGCCTGCCGCTCGACCAAGCGACGCTGTTCCGCCAGGGGCGAGACCTGACGGTGATCACCTACGGCACCATGGTGTTTGTGGCCGAGGCCGCGGCCAGGGAAACCGGCATCGACGCCGAGATCATCGATCTGCGCAGCATCTGGCCGCTCGACTTGGGCGCCATCGTCGCCTCGGTCAAGAAGACCGGCCGCTGCGTGGTGCTGCATGAGGCCACGCGCA
>NZ_JANNMI010000020.1:0-6354 GCF_031397715.1 Roseateles sp. | reverse complement strand
CGCCATTGGCAAACACCACACCAGCGACCCCCAAGCCGGTCCCCGGTCCGATCACCGCAATGGTGCTGGCACCGGCCGCCGAGCCTTGGCCGGGCACGCCGGTGCTCGCACACCATTGGCGCAGTTGACTCGCCTGCAACTTTGGCAAGGACAGCGCCAGCGCCTCGAAGTCATTCAAGACCAACAAGGAATCCAGCCCGAGCGAGCGTTGGGCCTCGGCGCGCGAAAAGCTCCAATGCCCATTGGTCAACTCCACACGGTCGCCGACCACCGCTGTGGCCACGGCAAAAGCCGCCCGCCGGGGTGTCAGATCTCCGCTCAACAGCGGCCGCAGCCCCTGCAGATAGGCCTGCACCGCCGCCACCGGCCCTGCATGGTCTGACACCGGCATCACCTCGATATGCATGACGTCGGCGCCGCGCGCGGGCACCCAGCCAAAACGCGCATTGCTGCCGCCGATATCGGCCACCAGGCAGGGGTAAGCCCTGGCGCTCATGCCAGCCCTCGCAGGGACAACAGCACAGACCGACCACAGAAAGAATTTGCTCGCACGATAGCTCTCGACTCGAAAGGCTCGGGGCGGCAGACGGCCTCCCAAGCTGCTACTGACCTTGGCAGCGCGCTTCAAGCCGCCAAGCACCTGACCCACTTCATGAAGCATAAGGTAACAAAACTACATTAACTGCGCAATAGCGCCTTTCCCGAATCGCTGCAATTCGCTAGCGATGTCCGTTGACTTGGTGGGAGCGAACTCACGACGACGCCCAAACATCAGCCCCACGTACCTGTAGTATCGCTACATTACTAAAAAATTCCTGCTGCCAGCAAGACGGCTGCCCGTGGCCGGTTGGCCGGCCTCAAAGGGCTTGACCCGCAGCTCCTGGCCGAATGGCAGCCCCATAATGCGCCGCAAGCCCACGCCCAATTGCCACCCCCACAGCCCCGCCAAAAGCAGCCATGCCCTCGACCTTTGACAGCCCGCGCCTGATTGCCGATATCGGCGGCACCTACGCCCGTTTTGCGCTTGAAATCAGCCCCGGCGAGTTCAGCCAGATTGCCTCGCTGCGCTGTGCCGACTACGCCGATTTCCACGCCACGGTCAGCGCCTACTTGGCCAACTTGACGGGCCTTAGCGCCAGCGCGGCGATCGAGCATGCGGCAATAGCGATCGCCTATCCGGTCGAAGATGACTTGGTGCGCATGACCAATTACCACTGGCAGTTCTCGATCGAAGAGATGCGCCAGCGCCTCAAGTTCGACACCCTGGTGGTGGTGAATGACTTCACCGCGCTGGCGATGGCGCTGCCCAGGCTCAACGCCAATGAGGTGCAGCAGATCGGCGGCGGCCAGGCGCGCAGCCCCGCCGTCATCGGTCTGCTCGGCTCGGGCACCGGCTTGGGGCTGTCGGGCCTGATCCCGGCGGCCGATGCTTGGGTGGCGCTGGGCACCGAGGGCGGCCATACCGCTTTTGCGCCGCGCGACGAGCGCGAGATCGCGGTGCTGCGCTTCGCGATGAAGCAATTCGAGCATGTGTCGTTTGAGCGCTTGTTGTCCGGCCCCGGCCTGGAGTTGATTTACCGCGCCTTGGCTGAGCGCGCCGGCCAAACGGCCGAGAACCTGCACGCACCCGAAATTACCCTGCGCGCCCTTGCGCAGCGCGATGCCTTGTGCGAAGAAACGTTGGAGGTGTTCTGCGCCGTCTTGGGCACGGCGGCGGCCGACTTGGCGGTGACGCTGGGCGCCTTTGGCGGCATCTATATCGGCGGCGGCATCGTGCCCAAGCTGGGCGAGTATTTCGCGCGCTCTTGCTTCAGGAAACGCTTCGAAGACAAGGGCCGCTTTACCGCCTATGTGGCGGCGATTCCGACCTTTGTCATCACCGCCGAACACGCCACCTTCAAGGGTGCCTCGGCGATTCTTGAGGCGCAGCTGCGCAATCTGCAAACCACACCCGGCGCCGGGCTGCTGGGCCAGATCAGGCGCGCCCGCCCCGAGCTGTCGCCGGCCGAGCTGCGCGTGGCCGAGCACATCCTGGCGCACCCGCGCTCGGCGCTGACCGACCCGATCGCCACCATCGCGCGCGCCGCCCAGGTCAGCCAGCCGACCGTGATCCGCTTTTGCCGCACGCTGGGCTGCGAAGGCCTGTCCGACTTCAAACTGCGCCTGGCCTCGGGTCTGACCGGCACCGTGCCGGTCACGCACACGCAGGTCAACTTGGACGACTCGATGCTGGAGCTGGGCGCCAAGGTGCTGGGCAACACCGCCTCGGCGATTCTGCAAGTGCGCAGCCAACTCAACCGCGACATGATGGCGCGCGCGGTCGAGCTGCTGCTGCACGCTGGGCGGATCGAGTTCTACGCGCTCGGCCATTACGGCGTGGTGGCACAAGACGCCGAATACAAATTCCTGCGTTTCGGTATGCCCAGCTCGGCCTACACCGACCCGCGCCTGCAACTGCTGGCCGCCAATGTCTTGAAGCCCGGCGATGTGGCCGTGGTAATCAGCAATAGCGGCCGCCTGCCCGAGTTGCTGGAGGTGGTGGAAAAAGCGCAACAGCGAGGCGCCTTTGTGGTGGCCATCACAGCCGGCCAGTCACCGCTGGCGCGCAAGGCCGATGTGACCTTGATCGTTGATCACACCGAGGATGTGGAAACCCATGTGCCCATGGTCAGCCGCATCCTGCATCTGTTGGTGATCGACATTCTGGCGGTCGGCGTGGCGATGCGGCGCAATGCGGACGGGCTGGATCCGCTCGCCAATTCACCGCTGCTTGCGCTGGACGAGCCCGGCGGCGCCGAGGCGCTCGCCAGCGGCCAGCCGAGTGCCAAACGCACGGCGCCCGGCGTCAGCCTGGCTTCGCCGCTGGCGCGCCTGACGTCACACAGTCGCTAACTGAGGTTGCACGCACCCGCCGATGCGCTGCGCGGGCGCTGGGTACCCAGGCCTGGGTGGCCCAGCGGCGCCACATCAAGAGCCCCCTGATCCACTCATCCAGCGCATAGGCGATCCACAAGCCCGGCAGCCCCAGCCCCAAGTGAACGCCCAAGAACCAGCTGCCGCCGGCCAAAACCACCAGCATCGAGGCCGCGCCGGCGATGACCGGATAACGCGCGTCGCCTGCGGCACGCAGCGCATTGATGACGACCAGATTGAAGGTGCGGCCCGGCACCAGCAGCACGGTCAACCACAGCAGCGTCACGCCCGCCGCGATGATGTCTGGGTCTTGCGTGAACCAGCCCATCAACCAAGGCCCGGCCAGCGCTGCGGCCAAGGCCACGCTGACGCTCACCACCAGGCCACGCGCCAAGGCCCGGCGCACCAGGCTGTGCGCCGCATGCAGACGGCCGGCGCCGATCAGATGCCCGACGACGATCTCAACCGCAAAGCCGGTGGCGATGCCGAACATCATCACAAAGCTCATCAGCTGCAGGGCGTAGGCCTGCGTGGCCAGCACGGTGGCGCCCAAGCTCGCTGCCACGCCGACGCTGACCATAAAGGCCAGCCGATAGGCGATGTTCTCGGCCGCGCCGGGTAAGCCGATGTGCAAGACCGCCGCCAGCTCCGCGCCCGGCAGACGCCACCAATCCGACCAACGCGGCCGCAGCCCCAGGCGCGCCCGCCACAGCAGCAAGTGCAGCGCCAGCCCCAAGGCCCGGCTCAGGCCCAGCGCCAAGGCGAAGCCGGTCAAACCCAGTGCCGGAATAGGCCCCCAACCCAGCATCAAGGGCAGCGCCAGCGCCAGGTGGCAGACTTGCATCGCCACCACCACGGCGAGCGCCTCGCGGCTGCGCAAGTGCGCGCGCATTACGCTGGACATCGAAGCATTCCAGGCATCCAGCAACAAGGCCGGTGCCAAGACCTGCAAGAACGGCGTCGCCAGCGGCATCACCTCGGCCGGCGCGTTCAGCAGGCGCAACAACGGCGCGGCGCCGAGCAGGGCCGCCAGCGCCGCAAAGCCGCCTATCCAAGTGCTGGCCCCCAACACCGCGCGTGCCACGCCGTCGGCCGCCGCACGCCGCCCGGCGCCCAGGTTTTGCGTCAAGACCACGCTGACGCCGGCCCCGATGACGCGGAACAAGATGAACAGCGTGGCCGAGACCTGCAAGCCCAAGGCAAAGGCGCCGGCCGAGGCGTCGGAGATGCGCGCCGCCAAGGTGGTGCCGAACAGGCCCAGCGCCACGCCCAACCAGAGCTCCATGAACAAGGGCCAGACGACGCTGAGCAAACGCGGGGCGGGCAGCTGGGGGGAAGTAGAAGGCATCAAAAAATGGGCAAAAACAAACAAGACCGTAGACTGCAGGCCGCCGCTGCAGCTGCTACAGCTGCAGCGGCGATTGTTGCCTCCAGGCGCTGCGCCCGGCGTCCACCCCCTCAGTTGAGTTTGCTTTGCAATGACCCCACCCGCCCCAAGCCTGACGACACAAGTGCATGCCGCGCAGGGGCTGCTGGGCACGGTGGACGTGCCGACACTGGCCGCCTTGCTGGCGCAGGCGCCGCAGCAAATTGAACAAGCACTGGCCAGCTTGGCCGCGAGCGGGCCGGCCGACGCGGACGCGGCCCGCGAGGCGCCGCTCTTGGCCGAGCTGCTGCCGCGCGCGCTGCAGCTCTTGCTCAATGCCGAGCAGATCGTGCGCGCCGCCGCGCTGGTGCTGCAACACGGCACACCCACGCAGCAGCTGGACTTTTTAGAGCCAGCCGGCTGGGCCTTGTTCTACAGCCCGGCTGGCCGCCCGCTGCTGGGCCAGCTGCTGGGCCTGAACGCCTTGCAGCCGCGCCTGCAGCAAGGCGAGCTGCTGGGCCTGCGACACATCTGGACCATCGAAGTCGCCGGCGAGCCACACCAGGTCGAGCGCCGGCTGCCGGTGTCCACCGGCTTGAGCGCTGCGCTGCGGGCCACGCTGCAAGCGCGCATCGCGCAGATGTTTGACCAGCCGGCGCGGGCGATTCAGCAAGCACAGCTGGCCATCGCCGGCTTCCCGCATGACCTCTACCTACCCGCTCTGCTAGCACGTTACACACTCGGGCTGGCGCTGCTGGACGCTGGCTACCCGCAGGCGGCGATCGCGCCCTTGAGCTTGGCTTTGAAGGGCGCCAACCGCGACGGCGCCACGCTGCTGCAGATCGATGCGTTGCAGGCCTTGAGCGCGGTCCATGAGCAGCTCGACCTTGGCGCGCCGGCCCAGCTCTATGCGCAAGAAGCGCAGCGCTTAAGCCGGCTGCACGGCGTGCGCGAGCCTGATGCGCCCTGGCCGGTCGACAGCGACCGCGCTTTTCCGCAATTACTGGACCAGGCCATCCAACACCTGCTGGCCGGCCAGCGGGAAGCGGCGGCCTTGGGGCTGGCCGAGCTGGAGCAGCGTGAACGCAAAGCGTTTTTCTGCATCAAATGGCGCAACCGCCTGATCCATGCGCAGAGTTTTTTGGCCTCGCTGCGGCATGACGAGGCGGCGCTTCGGACCATCGCGGCCGGTTACCGGGCCGGAACTTGGGCCGCTAGCAATGCCTATGAGCTGGAGTTGGCCGTGCTGCAGGCCGGCTGCGCGCTGCTGGCGGCCAAGCCGCTGGCGGCCGATCAGTTGGTGGGTTTGGCCGCCGAACTGGCTGCCCGCCCGCTGCCCTTGCTGGCGCGCCGGCTGCTTTGTATTGCCGCCTTGGGCGCAACGCCCGGCGCCGATCTGGCTGCCCTGCTGCGCTGGCTGGACGGTGAAGGCGAGGACATGGAGCTGCAGCTCGAAGGCGACGCGCGCTGGCTGGCGCCCAAGCTGGTCGGCCCGCTGGCGGCGCTGCTGGCCGCGCCCGGCATCGTTCATCACGCCCGCGCCCGCAGTTGCGCCGGCAATCTATTGGCCATGCTGAAAAGCGCTGAGTCCAAACCGGTGGCCCAGTTAGGCATGGCCGACGCGCCGCCGCCGCTGGGCCTGACCGGCCGCGAGTGGCAGGTGCTGCGTCTGATCGGCGAGCGGCACAGCAACGAGCAAATCGCCAGCGCCCTGTTTGTGTCGGCCGCCACCGTCAAGACGCACATCAACCGCATCTACAGCAAGCTCAATATCGGCTCGCGCGCGGAGGCGATGCAGCGGGCGCGGCATTTGGGCGCTTGAGCCGAGCCGTCCCGTCCGTGCTTCAGCCGACCAAAGCCTGCGCTGCCCCTTCCCGCGTGCGCTGCACCAGGTAGTCGAGAAAAACGCGCGTACGCTGGGGTAAAAATTTGCGGCTGGGCATCGCGGCATACACCGACATGCGGCCGGAGACCCAGCCGTTGAGCACGCGCACCAATTCGCCGCGCAGCAGGTGAGGTGCCACCAAATCGGTCGCTACCGAGATGATGCCGGCGCCGTCCAGCGCGGCGCGCAG
>NZ_JANNMI010000014.1:0-11998 GCF_031397715.1 Roseateles sp. | reverse complement strand
GGGCGACTCCATGCCGACCCGGTCGCCGCGCTGCACCAGCGCCAGGGCGGCCATCGCAATCGCCTGTTGTGAGCCCGCCGTGATGATGATCTGATCGGCGCCGCATTGCAGGCCGCGCGAGTGGCTCAGATAGGCGGCGATCAGCTCGCGCAGGCGCGGCAGGCCGGCCGCCTCGCCGTAGCTGAGGCCGGGCGCGCCGCCTTGGCTTTGTGCAGGCTTGTTGAGGCGCGCTTGCTGGCGCCAGAAGCGGGCTTGCAAGCGCGACCACAGGGCATGGGGAAACAGATCAAGCGCCGGCAGCCCGTGGCGAAAAGCGCGTGCCTGCCGGCTCACCGTCGGCGCAGGCTCAAAAGCCTGCAGCCGCGCCCACAAGTCGGTGCTCGGACTCTTGTGCGCAGGACCAAGCCCGGACTCGGCGGCGCGGGGCTTGGCCAGGCCGGCGACCTCGGCCACAAAGCAGCCAGCACCGACCCGCCCGAGCACAAAACCCTCGCTGGCCAAGGCCTCATAGGCGCGCACCACGGTGTTGCGTGAGACCTGCAGCGCAGTGGCCAACTCGCGCGTCGTCGGCAGGCGGGCGTGGGCGCTCAACTCCCCTTGCAGGATCTTGTCCTTGAGCTGGGCGTGAATCTGCTGCGCCAGCCCCTGACCCGGCTGCAACAACATGCCGGCCGGATCCAGCGTCAAGGTGGCTTGAATAATTGGATCCATGAAATCGCCGCAAAGTGGATCTTTGATCGTACCAATTTGGCAGCTAAGCTGAAGGCCTGGCTATCCAAACCACCACCCGACCATCCGTAAGGCCGCCCCATGTACATGCCCGCCCACTTCGCCGCCAAAGAACTCGTTCCCGTTCATCAACTGATGCGGGCCTGCCCCTTGGCTCTGCTGATAGGCCCGGACGCCCAGGGCCAGGCGTTCGGCAGCCATCTGCCCTTGACCTTGCTCGATCAAGCCTCGGACAAAGACGGCTGCGGCATGCTGCTGGAAGGCCATATGGCGCGGGCCAATCCGCATTGGGGTTGGCTGGCCGGACTGCATGCGCAGGGCCAGGACGTGCTGGCGGTGTTCAGCGGCCCGAGCGCCTATGTGTCGCCGCGCCACTACGACAGTCACTTGGCCGTGCCGACCTGGAACTACGCGGCCGTGCATGTCTACGGCGAGCTGGAGCTGATTGACGACGCACAGGCCAAGGACGATCTGCTCAAGCGCCTGATCGCCCAGCATGAACCCGGCTACGCGGCGCAGTGGCGCGACTTGCCGGAGGACTTTCAAAGCAAGTTGCTGGGCGCGATCGTCGGTTTTCGCCTGCATATTCGGCGCTGGGAAGGCAAGTTCAAACTGAGCCAGAACCGCAGCGCGGCCGAGCGTGGCCGCATTCGGGAAGCGATGGCCGCCGGCACGCCGGCCGAGCAGGACGTGGCCGCCTGGATGGCCAAGCTGGGTCTGTAAGCAAGCAGTTTCCACCTCTCAAAGCACTCCTCCTCATGAAGCCCATCGCTCCGATGCAAGTCGCCCCCGTCACCTTGCAAGGCCCCAGCTTGCGCTTGGAACCCTTGAGCCTTGCCCATCTCGACGGGCTCGCCGCCGTCGGCCTGGTGCCCGAGCTGTGGCGCTGGGTCCCCTCGCTGATCAGCACGGCGGCGGAGATGCGCGCCTATGTCGATTCAGCACTGGAGGATCAAGCCAAAGGTGTCGCGCTGCCCTTCGCGCTGGTGCTGGCCGGGCCGGGAGCGAGCGGGCCGGGAGAGAGCGGGCCGGGCACAAGCGGCCCGGTGGTCGGCAGCAGCCGCTTCGGCAATATCTCGCTGCGCGACCGGCGCTTGGAGATCGGCTGGACCTGGGTAGCGCCGGCCTGGCAGCGCAGCAGCGTCAATACCGAGGCCAAGACGCTGTTGCTGACGCATGCCTTCGAGACGCTGGGCGCGCACCGGGTCGAGTTGAAGACCGACTTCTTGAACGACAAGTCGCGCGACGCGATTGCACGCATAGGCGCCACACAGGAGGGCATCTTCCGCCGCCACATCGTCAATGACAGCGGCAGGGTCAGGGATACCGTCTACTTCTCCGTCATCGACAGCGAGTGGTCGGCGGTGAAGGCGCATCTGGCCACGCTGCGCGCTTGATCAAGCCACAACCCTCCGCAACCTGAATGACGCACAACATGCCTGACACTCTCATCGTTCGGCCACTTGCACCCAGTGATTTCGACGCCTGGCAGCCGCTCTGGGACGGCTACAACGCCTTCTACGGCCGCGCCGGTGAGACCGCGCTAGCCCCCGCTATCACCGCGTCCACCTGGGCCCGCTTCTTTGATCCAGAGGAGCCGGTGTTCGCGCTGGTGGCCGAGCGCGCCGGCCAACTGCTCGGCCTGAGCCACTATCTGTTTCACCGCAGCACGACGCGCCTGGACAGGGTCTGCTATTTGCAAGACCTGTTCACCGCGCCGGCACAGCGCGGCCTCGGCGTCGGCCGTGCGCTGATAGGCGGCGTTAGCGAAGCCGCTCGGCAGGCCGGCATCGACCGGGTCTACTGGCACACCCACGCGTCGAACGCGGCCGGCCGCCAGCTCTACGACAAGGTCGGCAAGCATGGCGGCTTCATCGTCTATACCGGCACGCCATGAGTGAGAGTGAAGCGACGAGCAAACCGCGGCTGTGCACCGATACCGAGCGCGTGGACTGGCTGGCTTTGGCCGATGTGTTCGAACGTGCGCCCTTGGACACACGCGACCCCGCTACGTTGGCGCTGAGTTTCAGAAATAGCCAATGTTGTTGCTTTGTCTATCTGGACGGCGCCATCATCGGCGCCGGGCAAGCAGCCCTTTTACGCGAAGCTGGGCTTTCGGGCGATGCGAACGGCGATGGCCAAGTTCGCCAAGCCCGAGCAGGCGCAGGCGCGCGGCATGATCGATTAGGGCGAAGGCAGGCTGCGCCCTTGCTTGCTCGAATCGGCAGCGGCTCCGGCGGCCGGCTTGAACAGCTGCTTGACGCGCAGATCGAAATCCGGTGGGAAGGTCCAGTAACGGGCTCCTTGAGCGGCGCTTTGCGGTTCCAGGCCGCGCCGCTGTGGTTCGGCATTGAGCAGCAAAAGGCCGAGCAGATCGCTGCTGACCCACGGGTCTTCGTACCAGAAGGCATGTGAACTCTGCGGCAGCTTGGGGATGGCTTGGGGGTCGACCTTGATCAAATCAAAACCGTATTGCTGTGACGCGGCAATCAAAAAACCGGTCTGCTCGGCATCGAGTTCCGTCCGGTCAATCCGCCCAATGCGCGAAGCGCGGTTGACCAAGGCGCTGAAGCGTAGCGCCGAGTCATTCAAATTGCCGGCATTGCTGACCCGCCCCACCAGGTCGACATAGAGCTTCAACTCGTCGACAAAACGGCGGGTGTCGATATCGGCGGCGGCGAAATAGATGTGGTTCAAGCGCAGGCGCTGGCGCAACTGCTCGCGCGACTCACCCGGCCGCGCCGACTGACCCAGCATGGCCAGCGCCGGACTGACAATTTGCGCGCCGGCACTATAGGCCAGCACATTGACGTGGCTCGCTGTTGAGTGCTCGGCCAGCAGTTCCAGCAAGCGCACGAAGGGCTCGACCGAGGCTTTGGCATTGCCGACATCGGTGAAGTACTTGAGGATAGAGCCTGCCGATGGCCACAAAAAGGACAGCACCACCATGCGCCTGCCGGTGAAATGGCGCAGCTGTGCCGCTTGCGCCGTGCCGCGAGGGATGGTGTTGTTGGAACCATGCACATAAATGACCAGTTCCTGATTCTCGCTGGCCGCCAGTGCCTTGTTCAGCAGTGCAAAGAAGGCCCGGGTGTCAGCCGAATCTGCCAGGCTTTGCTTGTAACCCAAGGAGGCTATTTGCTCTAAAGACTCCAGCTTCAAAAGCGGGCGTTCGTCGGCGTCGTCGCTGGTGGAGAGCCGGTGCAGCGTTTCCCAGTCGAGGTTCTCGTCACCGATGCGGACATGGGCGATGCCCATGCGCAGCCGCTCACTGGGCAAGATGGTGTGGATCGGTTCGGGCTTTTCGATCACCGCCCCTCGGTTGGTGACATAAAGCACGGGCACCTCGGTGCCAAGCAGCTTGGCGCCCGCTTGCGCGAAGGGGTCAACGTCGCCGGTCCTGAAACTGACCGGTGTCGGCATCAGCCGTATCGGCGCTTGGCATGCGCTGAGCAGCAAGGCCGAAACAACGGCGGCAGTCAGGCGGTGCGCGGCGCGGAAGTGGTCAACCGGTTTCAAAGGCATAGCGACGGCGTCAATCGCGTGCCTGGAACATCCAGCGTTCGTAGATCGTCTTCGCCGTGCCGTCGTCGACGATGGTCTTGAAGATGGCATTGACCTGCGCCTCGGCAGCCAGCAAGGGCGACTTTTTCGAGAACGCCACGGTCAGGTAGGTGGTGTTGAGCACCAGCACATCGCCGAATTCGGCCTCCAGGCCCAGCTTTTGAATGATATGGCCCAACGATGCCAAGGAGCCCGCCACGGCCTTGGCATCACGCTGTGCAATCGTCATGCGAATGGCTTGGGTGTAGTCCAGCAGCAATTCCTTGCGCACCTCCGCATCGATGTCAAAGCGCGGATCCACCTTGAGGCCACGCGGCGCGGCGACGACGATCTGGCGCAAATCTTCATAGGTCCTCAGCCGCACACCTTTGCGCGCCTTAACGCCAAACTCAAGCGGCACCAAGGCCGTCCCTCGGTTGGCATATGCCGCCCTGGCATCGCCCCAGGCCATGATGGAAAAATCGGTGTTGCCCAACTGCAGGTCGCGCTCGACGCGGGCATAGGGCGTGAGGATCCTGACGGTGCTGTGGCCGCTGCGGCGCTCGAACTCGTTCAGCAGATCCACGATGATGCCGACGTAGGGCTCCTTCGCCCTCAAGCCAAGGTCCGGGTTCGGTTTGGCCCAGGGATCCAGCTGAATCAGGTCAACCCGGAACTCCGCCGCGCGCGCCGCGGCCCAAGCCGAGGGGGGCACAAGCGCCACACAGCAAAGCGCCAGCCGGAGCAAATTCTTGATGGAGAAGGGAGCACAGAACACCCGCTTAATTTACCAGACGCGGGCGCTTGGTCGCTAACGCCAGGCCGACGATCCGAAGCACGCCTGCCAGCGACCTCACCTCTAACATGCTCAGGCTGAGCTAGCTCAGGCCTTCGAGGAAGCCATGGCTGAAGAGGATGAAGGCGCTGCCCGCAAAAGCCAGTGCCAAGACCACCTCTTTCAAATATTGCCGGGAAATTTTCTTGCACCCGCTTTGCATGTAAAGCATGCCTTACATGCGGCCGGTGCGAACGATTACGGCGCCGGTTGACCCGGCCCTTGCGAGCCCTCCGACCGTGCGCTCAAGTAAGCGTATAGGTCGACGATGTGGGCGCTCACCATTGGGCTGCCCTGCCACGCGGGCATCACCGCTTGACCGGGCTTGGCGGCCGCTTGCGGGCTGCTGGCGGCAGCCGGCGCGGCGCTCCAGTCATAGCGCTTCAACACCAAGTTGGAAAAGCGCTCCGCGCCCATTTCGCGCACCCGCGGCAGCAGGTCGGGGGCCTTGGCCGAACCCTCGCCCGCCGGGCCGTGGCAGCTCGCACAACGCTGCTGATAAACCCGCCAGCCGCTGGGCAACGAGCCGGGCAACTTGGCATTCTCGGCAATTTCCTTGGCGCCTTGTTGATTCAAAATCTCGATCGCCAAGCTGGTCGTCGGCAGCAACGCAGCCGCCAGCGCGAGGCCACCGAAGACGCGGATCCGGTTGAAAGTTAGGCGGGGTTTATTCAGATTGGGCATGGCTTTCTCCAGGGCGGGTTTGAGCCGATTGTGCAACAGGCCGGGGCCCGCAATTTGCAGACACGGCGGCAAACTCAGGCCAGACTGACCCCATTGCGGCCATTCTCTTTGATGCCATACATGGCCTGGTCGGAGCGCATCAAGGCCGCCTCGGCGTTGCCGTCGCTGGACACGATGGCGCTGATGCCGATGCTGACGGTGACCGGGATGAGCCCTTGCCGGTATTGCGCCGGGTTCTGTTCGATCCGCAAGCGCAGCCGCTCGGCCAGCGCCTGTGCGTCGTCGCGGCTGGAGTCGGGCAGCAGCAGGGCGAACTCTTCGCCACCAATGCGCCCGACCACATCGAGAGGGCGCGTGCCCAGCCGCATCAACAGCGTCACATGGCGCAGCACGGCGTCGCCGGCGGCATGGCCGAAGCGATCATTGATCAGTTTGAAGTGATCCAGCGTCACCACACAGCTGCACAGCTCGGGGCGGCGCTGAATGCGGCCGTACTCGGCCTGCAGACGCTCCATGAAATGACGCCGGTTGGCGGCACCCGTCAGGTGGTCGGTGCTGGCCTGGCGGTGCAGCTCTTGGCGGGTGCGGATCAGCTCGGTGATGTCAGCAAAGCTGGTGTAGACCGCGCTCAATGCGCCTTGCTTGAAAAGCGGCGTGGCATTGACCTGCAGCCAGACCAAGCTGCCCTCGGCCAGGCACAAGCCCATCACCACCTGCCGCACCGGCTGGCCGGTACGCAGTGCTTCCATGGCGGGATGCTGCGCGGCCGGGAAGTCACTGCCGTCCTCGTGGATTGCATGCCAGCCGGGATCAACCGGCGACTTGCCCAGCAATTGCTCGTGGCTGAGCCGAAGCAAGGCACAGGCGGCCGGATTGGCGGCGGTGACACGCCCCGACAACGCGTGATAGACGATGCCTTGCGGCATGGTCTCGAAAAATAGGCGAAAGGATTCTTCGCTGGCCATGAGCGCCGCTTCGGCCCGTTTGCGCGCCGTGATGTCGGTCAACATGCCCGTCCAAAGTGCCGCGCCAGGTGCCGCGCCAGGTGCCGCGGACGCCGCGCCGGCCTTGACCATGGCCTTGGCCTGCAGCCAGATGAAGTCGTCAGGGTCGCCGCTGTCGCCGGTATCGCCGACGTCGGTACAGACCTTCATCTCGCATTCCCACGGCTTGCCGCTGGTCGTCGCCGCGCGCAAGGAGCGCCGGCAAACACCGCGCGCGTCTTTTGACAGCCGGCGAAACAAGCTGCGTCCGTCGCCGCAGGCCTGCGCGGGGCTGAGACCGAACAAGCGTTCGATGCCGGGGCTGAAATAGACAAATCGCAGGGCGCCACCGGGCAGCACATGGAGGCGAAACAAGGCGCCGGGAATCGAGGCGGCCAGGTCACGTAACTCGGCTTCTTGACGGCGCAGGGTCTCCTGCACCAGCTTGAGCTCGGTCACGCTGTCATGCGCGACGACGATGCGCGGCGGGTCGGCGTCCGCCACGCGCGACACCCGCGCCAAAAACCAGCGCGTCTGCTCGGGCGAATGGCAGGGGTATTCGAGCTGAAAGCCATCCAGCCGGCCGGCCAACACCTCCGCCAACTTGGCCGTGAATTCAGCGCCACCGGCTTGTGTTGAGTCGCCGTTGTCGCTGGAGCAGGCGCTGAGATAGTTATTGCCCTCGCTGCACAGCGCGGCTTGCCCACCATTGGCGGCCGCAAACTCACGCCAGGCGCGGTTGACCTTGACGATCAAGCCGCGTTCGTCCAGCACGCAGATATGGGCGGACAGCGCATCCATCACCGACCGCACCGAATGCCGCGACATCTCCCGCGCGCGCTCCGCGCTGACGACCGCCGGGGACGTCCAGAGCAAGCGTGAATCTGAATCCGCCATCAACGCCCCTTCCGGGATTGGGCCCGCGCGCCGCCAACAAGCTCCCGAATTTATCGCGTCGGCGGCCCTTGTGCGGGTCTGTTGACGATTTCGCACAAACAAATCCTGCGCCCGCGCGGCCTTCCCCCGTCAGTCCTGCCAGCCCTGCCCTGTCAATGAACACCCGCCAACAAGGCCGCATTGCCGCCGGCCGCCGCCGTGTTGATGGTCAGGGTTTGCTCGGCGCTGAAGCGATATTGCTGGCGCGCATCGAACAGCTCTTGGGCACTGATCAAGGGCCGGATGGCGCCGTCTTGGGCGGCCAGCTGGCGCAGCAAGGCGCGTTCCGCCGCGGCGTTGGCGCTGAGCAGGCAGATGCCGGCCAGGCGCTCGTCATCCAGCCAGGCCTTCAGCTCTGGCGCGGTACCCGGTAGCAGGAGCAAGGCCTCGGCCGGCAAACCGGCGGCGCGCAAACGCGTCTGCAAAAGCTCGGCCTGCGCGGCGCTGGCGCCGTCCACCAACAAGGCCACGCTATTGCCCGCCACCAAGGCGGCGGCCACCCCCAAGGCCAAGGCGGCCGGCGTGGCCGCGCTGGCTTGCAGCGCCAGCACGCCGCGGCCATGCTGACGCAGCTGATTACTTTCACCGGTCGGGCCGGGCAGCAGCTGGTCGGCCAGCAGCTGCTCGGCCTGGGCCAAACGGCGGCTCACCAAGGCGGCTTCGGGCTGGCCCGCAAACGCACGGCTGAGCAGCGCGGCGCGCTCACTCAGGGGCTTGTCGTTCCAGGCCGCATAGCCAGCCGCCAAGGTCGCCATGGCCGTGGCCATAGACACAGCAGGCATGGCGGGCACGGCCGCCGATGACACGCCCGCCGGGGCGGCCTCGGCCGAGCCAGGCAAACCCGCCAAGGCGCAAAAGCGATACAGATAGTTCGGCCCACCCGCCTTCGGGCCGGTGCCCGACATGCCCTCGCCACCGAAGGGTTGCACGCCGACCACCGCACCGATGATGTTGCGGTTGACATAGACGTTACCGATGCGGGCCTGTTGGGCCAGGCGCAGCGCCCGGCTATCGATGCGGGTCTGCAACCCCAGGGTCAGGCCATAGCCCAGCGCATTGATCTGCTCGATCACCGCGTCCGGCTCGCCGCCCCAGCGCACCACATGCAGCACCGGGCCGAAGATCTCCTGGCGCAAGGCGCTGATGCTGCTGAGCTCAAACGCGACCGGGCGAATCAGCCGCGCCATGCCGTCGTGCACCGGCGCCTCGGCGATCAGCTTGGCCTCGCGCTTCAGGCGCGCGATCTCTTTCGAGACGCCCTCAAACGCTTCGTCATCGATGACCGGGCCGACATCGGTGGCCAGGTCGGCCGGTTGGCCGACCCACAGCTCTTGCAGCGCGCCACTGAGCATCTCGATCACGCCGTCGGCAATGCTCTCGTGCACGCACAAGAGGCGCAGCGCCGAGCAGCGCTGGCCGGCCGAGCGGAAGGCCGATTGCACGACCGCATCGATGACCTGCTCGGGCAGCGCGGTCGAGTCGACCAGCATCGCGTTGAGGCCGCCGGTTTCAGCAATCAAAGGCACGATCGACGACCCCCAAGGCTGCCGCGCAGCGGCATCCGCCCCCCCGAGGGGGAGCAAGCCAGCTTGGGACGGCCCGGCGCTGGCCAGCCCCTCTTTGGCCGCCAGCGTACGGTTGATGATTTGCGCGACCACGGTCGAGCCGGTGAAGCAAACACCGGCGGTCTGCTCGGCTGCCACCAGGCACGCGCCGACCGTCTCACCCGCGCCGTGCAGCAGTTGCAGCGCGTCATGCGGCACCCCGGCGGCGTAAAGCAGTTCGACAAACTTCAAGGCCACGAATGGCGTCTGCTCGGCCGGCTTGGCCGCCACCGTGTTGCCGGCCACCAGCGCCGCCACCACCTGGCCAGCAAAGATCGCCAGCGGGAAGTTCCAGGGGCTGATGCAGACGAACACGCCACGGCCTTGCATAGCGGGTGCATCGCTCTCGGCTTGATCCGCAAAAACGTCGAACTCCGCCTGGTCGGCGTAGTAACGCAAGAAGTCGACGGCCTCGCGCACCTCGGCGACGCAGTCGCCTTGCGTTTTGAACGCCTCCTTGACCAAGAGCGCGCAGAACTCCGGCAGGCGCGCATCAAGCGCATCAGCAGCGCGCCGCATCACGGCGGCACGCTCTTGCACGGCCACGGCGTTCCAGCCGGCGAAACCGGCTTGCAGGCCGGCCATCGTCGACGCCAGATAGGCCGGCGTGGCCTCGGCCACCGGCAACACCGAATAGGTTTCCAGCGCCCGTTGCAGGGGCAGGCGCTGCGCCATATCGGTCAGGTCGGCGCCGCTTGAATTGACGCGGCCAACCCCAGAACGGTCGAAGTAGAGCGCAACCGGCAGCGGCAAGGCGCTGGCTGTTTGAACATGTTCTAAAGGCGAACCCAGCAGTTCGGGCACCTGCACATTGACGTCGGCCAGCTGGTGCACAAAAGACGAGTTGGCGCCGTTCTCCAGCAAGCGGCGCACCAGATAGGCCAACAAGTCGCGGTGCTCACCGACCGGCGCGTAGACGCGGCAGGGAATCGTGCCGTCACGCAGCACTTCGCGGTACACACCTTCGCCCATGCCATGCAAACGCTGCATTTCAAACTTGGCTTCGGCCTTGCGCGCCATCAGCACGATGGCGGCGATGGTGCCGGCGTTGTGGCTGGCGAACTGCGGGTAGATCACGTCGGCATGGCCAATCAGCGCCTGCGCACAGGCCAGGTACGACACATCGGTGTGCTGTTTGTGGGTGAACACCGGGTAGGCGCTGAGGCCCTGCTCCTGGGCACGCTTGATCTCGCCGTCCCAATAAGCGCCCTTGACCAAACGCACCATCAAGCGCAGGCCATGTTTGCGAGCAATCGCGGCGACGGCGTCAACGACCTGCAGCGCCCGCGTCTGATAGGCCTGCACGGCCAGGCCAAAGCCGCGCCATTGCGGATAGGTGCTGGCGATGCGGGCGGCCAGCGTGTCCAGCACGTCGAGCGAGAGCTCCAGCCGGTCGACCTCCTCGGCGTCGATGGTCAGATTGATATTGGCCTGGGCGGCCAAGGTGATCAGCTCCCAGACGCGCGGCAGCAGTTCGGCGAACACGCGTTCGCGCTGCAAGACCTCGTAGCGTGAGAACAGCGCGCTGAGCTTGATCGAAATGCCGTCGGCCTGCTCGGGGCTGTCAGCGCGGGCACCGCCGGCGATCGCCTTGATCGCGCCGATATAGGCGGCGTGGTAGCGGCGCGCATCGGCTTCCGTGCGGGCGCCCTCGCCCAGCATGTCGTAGGAAAAACTCAAGTTAGGCTGGGCTTTACGGGCACTCGCCGCCTCCGCTCTGGCCTCCTTGATATTGCGGCCGAGCACAAACTGGCGGCCCAGCAGCTGAATCGCCCGCACGGTGGCGCTGACGACGGTCTGTGCGCCCAGCCGCGTCATCAGGCCGCCGGACCCTTCCGCATCCGGCAGGAATTTTTTCGACAGCGAGATCGCCGAGGCCGACAGCGCCGCGAACATTTTGTGCGGGCCCTCGGAAGCGCCGTCGAACTGGCCACGGCCGAGCTGGTCGGCGGTCAGCGCGATGGCGGTCGGCGCGTCGGGCACGCGCAGCAGCGCCTCGGCCAAGCGCATCAGCGCCAGGCCCTCATTGCTGCTGATCGGGTACTCACGCAGCAGCGATTCCATCGCCCAGAACGGCGCCGGGTTGGCGCGCACCTGCTGCACCCAGGGCCCGGCCAGGGTCAAGACGCTGGACCAGTCGAGCCCGTCGGCCATCGACTGCGCCAGCGCTTGCACGACCGCGATCTCCTCCCGGTAGGGGTCGGGCAGACGAGCAGCTTCGGGTGGCAGAGCAAATGTGAACATGATGAATACCGCGGGTTCCTAGTGAAGAGCCGAACTATAGGAATGAATCAGATGAATTAAATTCAGATCATTCACTGGTCGGCAGTGGAAAATGCGGCATGAACCCGGAAACTCCGCTAGACAAAATCGACGCCCGCATTCTCAGGGTGCTGCAAAGCGACGGCCGCATCTCCAATCTGAAGTTGGCCGAAGCGGTGCACCTGTCACCGACCGCCGTGCTGGAGCGCGTCAAACGCCTGACCCGTGACCACTACATCCTCGGCTATGAGGCCAGGCTGAATCCGGCAAAGCTCGGCGCGGCGATGCTGGTGTTCATCGAGATCCTGCTCGACCGCACGGTGCAAGACGTGATGGATAACTTCAAGGCTGCCGTGCAGGCGCGGCCGGAAATTTTGGAGTGCCATCTGGTCGCGGGCGGCTATGACTATCTGCTGAAAACG
>NZ_JANNMI010000484.1:0-7178 GCF_031397715.1 Roseateles sp. | reverse complement strand
GCCGGCCTGTGCGACGCCTTCCCGGCCGAGACGGTGGCGCTCTACAAACTGATGCGCGCCAAACGCTATGACGAGGCGCTGAAGCTCTATCAATGGTTCATGCCGCTCTTGCATCTGGACGTGCACGCCAAGCTGGTGCAGAACATCAAGCTGGCGGAGATGATGGCCGGCGTCGGCAACGAGACCGTGCGCCGGCCACGTCTGCCCCTGGTCGGCGACGAGCGCGCCCGCGTGATGTCCATCATCCAGCGTGGCCTGGACACCCGGCCCGATCTGTCTGGTTTGCTCTAGTCAAAAGTCACGGTGGAGCCTGCGATGATGCGGCCAAGATGAAATCAGCCTCCGCCCCCGCCACCCCGCTCGACCAACGCCGGAACCTTGGCGACGGCGCTGACAAGCGCCGTTATGCCGATCAGGCCTACGACAAGCTGGAAGCCATGATCTCAACCCTGGTGTTGCGGCCCGGCGCTCCGATTGTCGAGTCCGAGCTGATCGCCCACACCGGCCTGGGCCGCACGCCAACGCGCGAGGCCCTGATGCGCTTGGTCGCCAGCGGTCTGATCGTCCAGCAGCCGCGCCGCGGCTTGTTGGTGAGCGATATCCGCCTGGCCGAGCACCTCGATTTGCTCGAAGCCCGGCGGGTGTTGGAACGTTTGATCGCCGCCACCTCGGCGCGCCGCGCGACGCCGCAGCAGCGCCAAGATTTACTTGGCAGCGCCGAGCAAATGATGGCCGCAGCCCAGGCCTCGGATCTGCCCAGCTATATGGCGGCCGACCAAGCGCTCGATCATGTCAACCACGCCGCCTGCCGCAACATCTTTGCGGCGGCGGCGGTGGTGCCGATGGCGATCCAATGCCGGCGCTTTTGGTATGCCTATCAGCATCAAGGCGATATGCATGAAGGCGCGCGCTGCCATTTGGGCCTGGCTCAAGCGATTGCCGCCGGTGAGCCGACGGCGGCCGCAGCGGCGTCGGACGCACTCTTGGACTATCTGCGCCACTACGCGCAGGCGGTCATTGCCTGAACATCAACTGACATTTAGCCATGCGCTTTATTGACTCCCACACCGGCGGCGAGCCGACCCGCGTGCTGATCTCCGGCGGCCCCGATCTGGGCCGCGGCAGCATGGCCGAGCGGCTGACGCTGCTGCGTGAACAGCATGACCGCTGGCGCAGCGCGCTGGTCAATGAACCGCGCGGCTCCGAGGTCCTGGTCGGCGCGCTGCTGTGCGAGCCGGTCGACCCGGCCCATTGCTGCGGCGTGATCTTCTTCAACAACGTCGGGTTTCTTGGCATGTGCGGCCACGGCACGATCGGCCTAATCGCCACGCTGGCCTATCTGGGTCGCATAGTCCCGGGCGAGCACCGCATCGAAACGCCGGTCGGCGTCGTCACCGCCACGCTGGCCGCAGACGGACGCGTCAGCGTCGCCAATGTGGCGGCCTATCGCCACGCGGCGCAAGTCGTGCTGGCGGTCCCCGGTCACGGCCTGCTGCATGGTGATGTGGCTTGGGGCGGCAACTGGTTTTTTCTGTGCGCGGACCATGGCATGAGCCTGCAGCTCGACCAAGCCGAGGCGCTGACCGATTTGGGCTGGCGCATTCGCCAAGCCCTGCGGGATCAAGGCATCAGCGGCGCGGGCGGCCAGGAGATCGACCATATCGAGCTGACCGGCCCGGCCCAAGACCCGGCCAATCAGGGCCGCAACTTCGTGCTCTGCCCCGGCAAAGCCTATGACCGTTCGCCCTGCGGCACCGGCACCAGCGCCAAGCTGGCCTGCCTGGCGGCCGACGGCAAACTGGCGGCCGGCGAAATCTGGCGCCAGGAGAGCGTCATCGGCACGGTGTTTGAAGCCGACTACGAAACCGACAGAGCCAGCGGCAGCAACGGCCAAATCTTGCCGCGCATCCAGGGCCGCGCCTATGTCAATTTGGACGCCACCCTGGTGTTCCAGCCCGGCGACCCGTTCGGCTGGGGCATTCCAGTTTGATGATGAAACAGCGCCGCACAGCCGATGTGCTGATCGTCGGCGCCGGCATCATCGGTGCCGCCTGCGCGCGGGCCTATGCGCGCCAGGGTTTGTCGGTCTGCGTGATCGAGCCCGCCGCTATCGGCGGCGGCGCAACTGCGGCGGCGATGGGGCATCTGCTGGTGGTCGACGATGAGAGCGGCGGCGCTGACGCCGAATTTCAGCTGACCCGGCGCAGTCAACAGCTTTGGCAGCAATGGCTGGATGAGAGCGCCGACCACCCCGCCCAGGCCGAACATCAGGCCTGCGGCACGCTGTGGATCGCTGCCGACGCCGAGGAGTTGGCCCTGGCCGAGCGCAAGCAGGCGTGGCTAGTCGCGCGCGGCATCCGGGCCGCGCTGCTCAAGCCCACTGAGCTGGCGCGGGCCGAGCCGCTGCTGCGCCCGGGCTTGGCCGGCGCGCTGCAGGTGCCCGGCGATGCGCGGGTCTATCCACCCAAAGTCGCGGCGCGCTGGCTGGCCGAGGCGCGCGCGGAAGTGATCGAGGGTCGGGTCTTGTCGTTCGACGGCAGCAGCGTTTTGCTCGCTGATGGCCGCCGACTGTGGAGCGCGCTGACGGTGCTGTGCGCCGGCCTGGCCAGCCAAACCTGGTTGCCACCGGGCTGGCTGACGCCGAAAAAAGGTCAGTTGGCGATCACCCAGCGCTACCCCGGCTTACTCAGCCACCAACTGGTCGAGCTGGGCTATATCAAAAAAGCCCATCTGAGCGATCAGGACACGGTTTCCTTCAACGTCCAACCGCGCCCCGGCGGGCAAATTCTGATCGGCTCCTCGCGCCAGATCGGCCGCAGCGACCGTGAGTTGGACCCGGCCGTCTTGCAGGAAATGCTGAGCCAAGCCTGCAGCTATCTGCCGGGCCTACGCGACTTGAGCCTGCTGCGCTGCTGGACCGGCGTACGCCCGGCCAGCCGCGACGGCCAACCGCTGATCGGCGCCCACCCGCAGCTGCCGCGGGTCTGGTTGGCCACCGGCCATGAGGGCCTGGGCATCACCACCTCGCTGGCCACGGCCGAGCTGCTGGCCGATTTGAGCCTGGGCGCCGCGCCCCAGTTGGACGCTCACCCCTTCTCACCGAGTCGCTTTTTATGAGCCAGCCGCTGCTAACTGCCCAAATCACCGTCTTCATCAACGGCCGACCCAGCCTGGTTCCGCTGGGCTGCAATGTGGCCGCCGCACTGGCGCATGCTGGCCTGGCCGGCACCCGACGCTCGCTCGGCGGCCAAGCACGTGCGGCCTTTTGCGGCATCGGCCAGTGCCAGGAATGTCGGGTCAGCATCGACGGCCTGGCCCATAGACTGGGCTGCCTAACGCCCGCCAAGGACGGTATGCGCATCGGAACCGAAACATGAGCAGCGCCTTCAGCGCCGATGTGATCGTCGTCGGCGCCGGGCCGGCCGGTATCGCGGCCATAGGCCCGCTGCTGGCGGCCGGGCGCCGCGTCATCTGGGTCGATCAGGGCATGCGGCCCGGCGGGCAGATTTGGCGCGCCGGCCTGGCGCAGCCCTGGGCGCGCCAAATCAGCGCACTGCAGCCACATGCCGGCCTGCGCTGCCTGTTTGGGCATGGCGTTATCGCCGTCGAAGAGGCCAGTTACCGCTTGCGCCTGCAAAACTTGCTTGAGCCGGCCGCCGCCGCGGTCTTGGTGCAGGCGCCGCAAATCCTGTTGGCGCTGGGCGCCCGCGAACGCCACCTGCCCTTTCCGGGCTGGACTCTGCCCGGCGTCAGCGGCGCCGGCGGGCTGCAGGCCTTGATCAAAAGCGGCTGGCCGATTGCCGGCAAACGCGTGGTGCTGGCGGGCTCCGGCCCCTTGCTGCTGGCCGCGGCCGACAGCGCCCGTGCCGCCGGCGCTCAGCTGACACTGGTGGCGGAACAAGCCGGTCGGGCCGCCCTGGCCGGCTTTGCGGCCAAATTGCCGCTCGCCAAACTGGGCCAAGCCGCCGGGCTGGCCTGGCGTTTGCGCGGCAGCAACTATTTGACCGGCAGTTGGGTGGTTAGGGCGATGGGGTCGGAACGGCTGGAAGCCTTGCTGATGAGTGACGGGCGCAGGCAGTGGGAGCTGCCCTGTGATGCGCTCGGCACGGGCTTCGGCCTGCTGCCCAATACGGAACTGGCCGAACTGCTGGGCTGCCAAATAGCAGCCGGTGCGATCAAAGTCGACGCCAGCATGCAGACATCGCTAACTGGTGTTTTTGCGGCGGGCGAATGCGCCGGCATAGGCGGGGTCGACAAGGCGCTGATCGAGGGCCGCATCGCCGCCCTGGCCATGCTGGGTCGCAGCGCACCGGCCACGCAGCGCCGGCAACACGCACGAACCACAAGCTTTGCCAGAGCCTTGGCCGAGGGCTTCGCCTTGCGCCCAGAACTGCTGCAGTTGGCCGACGCCAAGACGCTGATTTGCCGCTGTGAGGATGTCAGCCTGGGCGAGTTGAAGGAACAACGCAGCTGGCGCGACGCCAAGCTGCAAACCCGCTGCGGCATGGGCGCTTGCCAGGGGCGGATTTGCGGGCCGATCTGCGAGAGCCTGCTCGGCTGGCCGGCCATCGCAGCCGCCCGCAGCGTGCGAGCGCCGTTGCAGCCGGCGCCGCTCAGCAAGCTGCTGGATAGCTGAGTCATAACAGCGTCATCAAGTTGGGCGCTAATAGTGGATCGCCCCGCGCTATCTGGCTCCCATGTGGACTCCTGAACGTCACGACCGCATCATCTCGCTGCTGCACCAACGCCAACGCCTGACCACCGACGCCTTCGCGCTGGAGCTGGGTGTCTCCAAGGAAACGGTGCGGCGTGACCTGATCGAGTTGGAGTCAAACGGCAAACTCAAGCGCATGCACGGCGGCGCCGTGCCTTGCGGCTTGCCCGCCGAGAGCCCGGCCGAGGCCAGCTACCTTGAGCGAGCACGGCTGCACAAGGAAGAAAAACGCGCCATCGCGCACGCCGCCGCGGCGCTGATCGAGGCGGGCAGCGCCTGCTTCATCGACGCCGGCTCCAGTACGCATGCGCTGGCCCAAGCGCTGCTGGGTGCCAAGGGCCTGCATGTGATCACCAATTCGATCGACGTGGCAAAAACGCTGGCGGCCAGCCCCGATATCGAGGTGCATTTGCTCGGCGGCAAATTGCAGACCGATGTGCCCGCCACCAGTGGCGAAGCCACGGTCAGCGAAATCGCACGCTTCCATGTGGACTATGCACTGATCTCCCCCACCGCCTTGAGCCCCGAGCATGGCGCCCTGGACTATGCCTGGCACGAAGCCAGCGTGGCGCGCGCCATGTTGGCGCATGCCCGCCACAACATCATGCTGGCCAACGGCAAAAAGCTCGGTCAGGGCAGCCGCGTGCAGATTTGTGCGGCAGCAGCAATCGACTCCTTGGTCACCGACAGCCGCGCCGAGCCGGCTTTGCTGGAGCGCCTGCGCCGGGCCGGCATCAAGCGAGTCATCAGCGCGGCGATCTGAGCTACTGAGCCTCGACCGGCAGGTTCGCGGCGCGCCATTCTGGGAAGCCGCCGCGGAACCAATAGACCTTGCTATGACCTGCCTTCAAGGCCGCGTGGCTGGCCTTGAAGCTCTTCCAGCACTCGGCGCCATTGCAGGCAAACACCACGGGCTTGGCCTTGTCGGCCGGCAGCTTTGAGGTGTCGAATGAATCTTCGCTGAACTTGAAGTCAGAGTCTTTTGCACTCTTCTCGCCGTAGGGCAGCAGTTGCGCGCCGGCAATATGCCCGGCCTTGAACTCCACATCATTGCGGGTGTCGACCAAAACCGCGCCGGTCTTCAGCAGCTGCGCCACTGCAGCGGCGTCAACCACCGCAGCCCCCGGCAAACTGCGCGGCGTGAAGTAGCCCAAGGTCGACACATAGTCAAAGTCCTGGGCCACCAGGGGCTGCAATTTCTGCGCGCCGAAGGCGCCCGGGGCCACCGCCAGGTTCTTGGCCAAGGCGGCGCGCAAGGCATCCGGGGCGAGCGTTGAGCCAGCTTTCAAGGCCACGCCAAACCCCGGCACCGCCTTGCTCTGCATCACCACCTTGAGTGGCTCGCCGGCGGCCACCCAGCGATCAAACACCGCGCGCTCCACCGCCACCACGTCACAGCGCTTGATCTGCAAACAAATCAGCAAGGCGTCTTGATAACGGCTCTCGACCACGGAGGCGAAATGCCGCTTGACCGTGCTGTTAGCGGCATTGAGTTCCCCGCGCAGCAGATAGGTGACGATGCTGTCCTGCTGCGGCAGGCCGACCCGCTTGCCGGCGGCCGACTCCAGGCTGCTGACCGGGCTGCTGCTGAAAGCCACCAGCACTGCCTGCACCGGTTTCTCCACACTGGCAACCGGCACGTAGCCATAGCGCACCGCGCTACCGATCACATGCGCCGGCGCCACGAACAGATCAAACAACCGGGCACGAGTGGCCGACAAATCGGCCGCCGCGTCGGTCGAGGGCGTCAGCTTCAGCGCGGGGCTGCGTTCGGCGCGCAACGATTGCTCGACGATCGCCTTCCAAGCACTGAAGGTGGCAAAGCGTGACTGCTCTGCTTCATCGCCGGGGTTGATCAATACCGAGAAGGACTCGGCCGCTGCGGCTGGCGCGGCAGCGGCACCGGCCAAGGCCAACAGCAGCCAACGGGCCGCAACAATGCTTTGCCGCGCCGGTTTGACCCAGACTCTGCCCGGGCCAGCGTGGCATGAAGAACGCAATTGATATTCCATGGGCGCCAAGTCTAGGCCATAGCCCACCCACTTGTACGGCTAGCGGCGTGGCAAAGTAGCGCTCAACCCGACTTATTAAGTGGTCGCTGCGGATCCGCGCTCATTCACCACATCAGCCCGAGCACCTACTACTCGGTACTGTTGTCCTTGGGTTTTGCGCAACCGGGTTTGCAAACCACTTCGGTGCGGCCCAGTACGCGCTTGGACTGCAGGTTATTCGGTGTCCGGTGCTTGCCGCATTTGAAACATGAGCGGGTGTGACCGCTACCCAGAAAGGGCGACCCGCCCAGTTTTGACTCGTAGCGCAGGCCGTTGCCACTGACGCTGGTGTAGGTGTCTTTGCTCATTGTTGTCACTCCTTGGCCTTGCCGACCCACGGCGCGAGGGGCGCGACGGATCCGGTA
Organism: Roseateles sp.; assembly: GCF_031397715.1. GTDB lineage: Bacteria > Pseudomonadota > Gammaproteobacteria > Burkholderiales > Burkholderiaceae_C > Paucibacter_A. The sequence goes on along the minus strand of NZ_JANNMI010000484.1, from coordinate 48 downwards.
TACGTTGACTGCTCCCATCCCTCAACGCAATAGTAGGTGGCAGATATG
>NZ_JANNMI010000460.1:0-8380 GCF_031397715.1 Roseateles sp. | reverse complement strand
TCCAGCACGCAACTGCTGATGCCGGCGTCGGCCAGCGCACAAGCCATGCTCAAGCCGGCCAGCGCCGCGCCGGCTTTGACCTTGATCAGCGCTTCTTCACGGCCACCAGGCTGGCGACGGCGATGGCCACAAACAGCAGGCCGCTCCAGAGCTCGTAGGGCAGGCCGATCAAGCGGTAGGCGGCCGCCTCGCTGCAGGAGGCCGTCACCATGAAGACCGACGGCAGCAGGTTCTCCAGATCAAGCGCGCTCAGCAGCCGGTCGGCCAGCGTCATGTCGCAAGAGGCCAGCTTGGAAGCCACCTGATGTTGAAACGCCGCCGCCGCCACGCCGGCCAGGCCCAGCACCATGATCAAGATCAGACCGGCGCTGCGTACAGGCCGCACGCCCTTCAGCACCCAAGTCAAGCCGGCGACAGCGGCAATCAGCAAAAAGACGCCGCGCTGCATCACGCACCAAGGGCAGGGCTTAACCCCGAAGGCGTGCTGCGCCACCAAGGCGGCGGCGACGGCGGCGAGGCTGGCAAAAAAGATGGCGGCGAGCGCCTGGGCCGGGAACTTCGAGCGCTGTAAAAACATCAGTCGCCCACCACTTCCGCAATCAGATCGATCTCAACGCAAGCACCCATCGGGTTTTGCGCGACGCCGAACGCGCTGCGCGCATGGGCGCCGATGGCCGGGCCAAAAACCTCGGCCAACAGTTCGGAGCAGCCATTGGTGACCAGATGCTGCTCGGTGAAATCGGGCGCGCTATTGACCAAGCTCATCAGCTTGACGATGCGGCTCACCTTGTTCAGGTCGCCCAGGGCGGCGTGCAAGGTGCCCATCAGGTCGATCGCCACCGCGCGCGCGGCGGCACGGCCGGTGGCGGTGTCGACATCGCGGCCGAGTTGGCCAACCCAGACCTTGCCGTCCTGCTTGGCCAGATGGCCGGACAGGAAAATCAGGTTGCCGCTGCGCACAAACGGCACATAGGCGGCAACCGGCACCGCCAGCGGCGGCAGCGTGATGCCCAGGGACGCGAGCTTGCTGTAGATGGGGGTGGCGTTCATGGCGGACTCGCTTTGGTTGGCTGGCAGGCTGGTATTGCCGCAGGCCTATGGCTAGGATCAGGTGGCGCGCATCCTACCAGCAAGGCGGTCCCAAATGCCCCACCAGGCACTGCAGCCCCAGGCCATCCATTTGGCTCTGCCGGCGCTTGGCTGGCTGCTGGGTTTGCTGGCCTTGCAGCAATGCCCGCGGTTGCCCGAATCGGCTGACTACGCGGGGCTGCTGCTGGCCATGGCCTGGTTGGCCGCGATGGGCTGGCGGCGTCTGCGGGCCAGGGCATTCACGCCGTCTGCGCTCTATCTGGCGCTGGCCGCCGCCTTGCTGGCATTCACCCAAGCCGCTTGGCGCGCCGAGCTTCGTATGAGCGAGGCCTTGCCCGAAGCCTGGGAGGGCCGTGATGTGCTGGTGCTGGGGCGCGTCAGCTCCCTGCCCAGCCCGGTGCTGGGCATGTTCGGTGCGCCGGGCTGGCGCTTTGAGTTCGAGTTGGAAGAGGCCTTCGCCGGCGCCAGCCGACAGGACGACGCCCTGGTCCTGCCGCAGCGCTTGGCGCTGGCCTGGTATGCGCAGGGCGACGAGGCGGCGCCGCCGCAGCTTAGAGCCGGCGAGCGCTGGCAGTTGTTGCTGCGCCTGAAGCGCCCGCATGGGCTGATGAATCCGCATGGCTTTGATACCGAGTTCTGGCTGTTCGAGCGCGGCCTGCGTGCCAGCGGCGTGGTGCGCCCCAGTGGCGGCCTGCGCTTGAGCCGCGCGCCCTGGTGGTCGCTGAACGCCTGGCGCTCGGACCTGCGCGAGGCCTTGCTGCGCCAGGTGAGAAATCCCAGCCACGCCGGCATTCTGGCCGCGCTGAGCCTGGGCGACCAGGCGGCGATTTCGGCCGCCGATTGGGGCCTGTTTCGGGTTACCGGCGTCAGCCATCTGCTGTCCGTCAGTGGCTTGCATGTGACCATGTTTGCCTGGGCCGCCCAGGGCCTGGTGGGCTGGCTGTGGCGGCGCAGCGCGCGGCTCTGCCTGCGCTGGCCGGCGCCGAACATCGCCCGCTGGGCCGGCGTGCTGGCGGCCCTGGCCTATGCCCTGTTCTCCGGCTGGGGCGTGCCGGCACAGCGCACGGTCTGGATGTTGCTGACCCTGGCCCTGCTGCGCAGCCTGGGCCTGCGCTGGCCCTGGCCGCTGTGCTTGTTGATCGCGGCGGTGGTGGTGACGGTGATCGACCCCTGGGCGGTCGGGCAGGCGGGCTTTTGGCTCTCGTTTGCGGCGGTGGCCTTGCTGATGGCCAGCGGCACCCAGCAAGAGAGAGCAGCGGGTTGGCGTGAGCATCTGCGGGCCGGCCTGCGCAACCAGTGGATCGCGACTTGCGGCCTGGCACCCTTGAGCCTGCTGTTCTTTCAGCAGCTGTCGGTGGTCGACTTGTTGGCCAATTTATTGGCGATTCCGCTGATCAGCTTCGTCGTGACACCGCTCGCCTTGCTGGGCGCCTTGCTGCCGGGCCTGTGGCAGCTGGCCGATGCGGTCTTGGCGCTGCTGCTGCTCTATTTGCGTTGGCTGGCGGCCTGGCCGCTGGCGGTCTGGCAGTTGCCGGTGGCGCCGTCCTGGGCGCAGGCGCTGGGGCTGTTGGGCGGGCTGATGCTGGTCATGCCCTCACCGCTGCGCCTGCGTGCGCTGGGCTTGGGCCTGGCCCTGCCCATGCTGTGGCCGGCGCCGCCGCGCCCGCCGCCGGGTGAGTTTGAGCTGCTGGTCGCCGACATTGGCCAGGGCACCGGCGTGCTCGTGCGCACCTCGGCGCATCAGTTGCTGTACGACAGCGGGCCCAGCTACGGGCCCGAGGCGAATGCCGGCCAGCGGGTGCTGCTGCCCCTGATGTTTGCCTTGGGGCTGAATCGGCTGGATCTGTTGATGCTCAGCCATCGCGACAGCGACCATACTGGCGGCGCCGCGTCGGTGCTGAGCGGCCTGCCGGTGGCGGGCTTGAGCAGCTCGCTGGAGGACGGCCATCCGCTGCTCGCCGGCCCGGTGCCGCCGCGGCGCTGTGAGGTCGGTCAGCGCTGGCAATGGGACGGCGTTCGCTTCGAAGTCTTGCACCCGCAAGTCGCGCATTACGCGCAGGGCCTTAAAAGCAATGCGATGTCTTGCGTGCTGCGGGTCACCTCGGCGGCTGGGCGCAGTGCCTTGTTGACCGGCGACCTGGAAGCGCCGCAGGAGGCGGATTTAGTCCAGCGCTCGAATGCCGGCGCGCTGCGCAGCGCGGTCTTGCTGGTGCCGCATCACGGCAGCAAAACCTCCTCCACCGATGCGTTCCTGGTCGCGGTGGCGCCGCGCTGGGCCTTCGTTCAGGCCGGCTACCGCAACCGCTTTGGCCACCCGGCGCCGGCGGTGTTGGCGCGCTATCAGGCGCAGGGCATCGAGGTGCTGACGTCGGCCGCATGCGGTGCTTGGCGCTGGCGCAGTGACGCGCCAGATGGGCAATGCCAGCGCGCGCAATTCAAGCGTTACTGGCATTGGCAAGCGCGGCCACTGACGGCGCTGCAAGGCCCTTGGCAGCCGGCGCTTGAGGCCGGCGCGGAGCTCGGCGACCTACCGAGCCTGCCGCAGTGACTGCAGCGTGCGCCCCAGCTCAATCACGGCAAAAGCGTAATAGCTCGACCAGTTGTAGCGCGTCAGCGCGTAAAAATTCTCGGTGCCCAGCCAGTAGACGGGCGCGGCCGCGCCCATCTGCAGCTCCACCACGGCCATAGTCCCGGCATGTTCCAGCGCCGCTTCGGACGGCTGCGCGCCCAGTGCCAGCAATTGCGCGGCACTGAAGGTCGGTTTGATGTCCGGCGCCAGCAGCAGCGCGCGCGCCGTCGTTTCGACCGGCAGCGCGACGCTGTAATGGGTGGGCATGCCACGCTGCCAGCCGAAGTTGGCCAGGTAATGGGCCACGCTGCCGATTGCGTCGGTCGGGCTTTGCATCAGGTCGACATGGCCGTCGCCGTCAAAGTCGATGGCATGCTTGTTCCAGCTGCTGGGCATGAACTGCGGCCAGCCCATCGCGCCGGCAAAAGAGCCCTTGACGGCGAGCGGGTCCAGGCCCTCGCGCCGGCTGAGTTTTAAGAACTCGGCCAGCTCGGCGCGGAAGAAGGCGCTGCGGTCGCTGCGCCCGGTGGGGAAGTCAAACGCCAAGGTGCTGAGGGCGTCGATGACGCGAAAGCCGCCGGTGATCTGGCCGTAAAAGGTCTCCACCCCGATCAGGCCGACGATGATCTCGGCCGGCACGCCGTACAAGCTTTCGGCCCGCGCCAAGGCGGCCGCGTTGTCGTCCCAGAAGGCCAGCCCGGCCTGCAGGCGGCGCGGCTCGACAAAGCGCGCCCGGTAGGCGCCCCAGTCCTTGGCGCTGCCGGGTGGGCCGGGCATGATCAGGCGCTGCACGGCCGGCACCGATTTGGCTTGGGCCAGTTGCGCTTGTAGCGTCTGCAGGGTTTGAGAATCCCAGCCTTGCGCGGCGCTCAAGTCCGCCGCAAAACGCATCACATCGGCGCGCTCACCGAAGGCTTGTGGCGCTGGGTCGACCAGCTTGGTGGTCTTCGTGACTTTGGGTTTCTTTTTGCTTGGCTGTTTGGTGCCGGCAGCAGCGGGGCAAGACAGCAGCAATGCCGCACAGAACAGGAGGAGGCTGGGAAATTTGGACATCGGCATGGTTTAACGGATCTTGCCGCGCAGCATACGGCCTGCGGCGCGGAAGTCGCGCAGCCAGCGCCAGCGCGCCAACGGGCCGCTCAAAGCGGCCGAGTGGTTGTTGTCTGTGCCGGGCGGCCCATAACGGGCCATTTCCAGCCCCAGCAGTAGCTGCACCGCCGCTTCGGCCGCCGCACCATGCTCGGCGCGCAGCAGCTCGGCCCAGCGGCGCGGCCCTTGGTGGGCGGCGACGCCCGCCACACCCAGGCGCCGCAGTTCGCGCAGAATGCGGGCGCGCTGGCGGCTCCAGGGGTCATGCGGGCGGGCCCGCCACTGCGACCAAGCGCCCGCGACCAGGGCAACGGCGGCGATCAGGGCCGCGCTGACCTGGCCCAGCAGCTCCCAGTCCGGTGCCGCGAAGCCAGCGCTTTTGAGCAGGTCAAACTGGCTTCGGCGCGAATAGTTCAACACGCTTTGTTGCCAGCGGTTCTCCAGCGTCTCCCAGCCGCGCCGCAGGCTCAACCACAGATCCGGGTTGATTTGACTGAAAGCACCGGCCAAGACCCCCGGAGGTGGCCGCAGCGCCAGGCCGAGCTGAATCCGCTCGGGGGCGACGGCCGCCGTCGGGTCGGCGCGCAGCCAGCCGCGCCCCTCTACCCAATATTCGGCCCAGGCATGGGCATTGCTGTTGCGCACGATCCAAAACCCGTCCTGCGGCTGTGCGTCCATGCCTTGAAAACCGGTGACGACGCGGGCCGGCACCCCCATGGCCCGCATCACCACGACAAAGGCGGCCGAGAAATGCTCGCAAAAACCCAGCCGCCGATCAAACCAGAATTCATCCACCAGGTGCGGCGTGACCTCGCCGTAACGGCCCGGTGCCAGCGTGTAGATGAAGTCGGCACTGGCGATGTGGGCCAGCACCGCCGCCGCCAGGGCCGGTGACAAGGCGGCCTGATCGAGTGTCGCAAAGCGCGGCTCGCGCCTCAAATTGGCCGCCCATTGCAGGGTGCGTGGGTTGAAGCCGGGCGGCAACTCCAGATAGTTCTGCAGCGCCAGGGTCGCTGTGCGGGGGCCATGGCTGAAGCTGGGGAAGACCTGCGCGTTCAGGCGCAGGCGCTCGGTGATCGGGCGCTGCGCCAGCCATTGCAGCTCAGGCGCGCGCTTCAGCGTCAAGCCCTCGATCTGCCGTTCGCTGCCGGCCGCCTCTGCACTCATCTCCAGCATTGGCAACACGCTGCTGCGCAGCGGCTCGACCGTCATTTCATAGTCCAGCGGCTGGCCGCTGACCGCCAAGGCATCGGTCTGGCCCGGCCAGGCAAGCGTCGACGCGCGCCAGCTGCGGCCATCAAACTGCCCCAGCACCGGGCCGCGAAAATAGCGCGCTGCCGGGCCCGGGGGCGGGCCGGTGAAGCGCAGGCGCAGGGCGACGCTGTCGTCATTGGCGATCTCGGACATGGCGCCGAAGTCGAGGCGGTCGGACAGGCCGGTGCGCCCGACCGAATCGGCCGGCACACCCCACAGCGGGGCGATGCGGGGGAACAGCAGGAACAAAAAAATCATCACCGGCAGGCCGTACAAGGTGGTGCGGGCCGCCATGCCGGCGGCCAGGCGCAGGCTGGGCTGGCCCACCGGCATTTGCGCCAAGACCAGGGCGCTGAGCAGGGCCCAGACGCTCGCCAGCATCCACAGCGCCGTCAACATCGACTGCGAGTAGAGGAAATGCGTCAGCACCAGGAAGAAACCCAGGAAGAACACCACAAAGGCGTCGCGGCGCGCCCGCAGTTCCAGCGTCTTCAAGGCCATCAGCATCACCAGCATCGTGATGCCGGCCTCGCGGCCCAACAGCGTGCGGTGGGTGAACCAGGTCATGGCGGCGGCGCCCAGCAAGACGGCCACCAAGACCCAGCGGCCCGGCAGCGGCCGCGAGTCCCAGGCGAGCCAGGCCCGCCAGCCCAGGATCAGGGCGGTGAGGGCGCTGACCCAGATCGGCAAATGCCCGCCATGCGGCAGCACGACGGCGGCAATGGTGGCCAGCAGAAACAAGGTGTCGCGGCTGTCTCGGCTGAGGCGGCTCAGGCGCTTCGCCTTCATGAGCTGGCCAGCAGCGTCAGCTGCTGCAGGCATTCGGTGGCGTGCTCGGGCCCCAGATCGGGCGGCCATTCGCCGCTGGGCAGGCGCAGGCCATAGGGCGCTTGCAGTGCTTCAGCCGCCAGCAACCAGGCGCACAGCCGCGCTGCCCGGGCCGAGGTGGTGAGACCGGCGGTGTCGCGCCAATCCAGCCACAGCGTCTGCGCTACCGGCGCATGGGTTTCGCGCACCCACAGCTGCGAGCCGCCCAGTGCCATGCTCAGCGCGGCCTTTTTCCACAGCACCTGGCGCATCGAGTCGCCGCGCCGGTAGCCCCGCACGCCCTCAAAGTCCTGGCCGCGCTGCAGGCTGCTGGCCGTCGCCTGTTCGGCCTGGGCTTGGTTTGCTTGAGCCGGGAAGGGCGGCGCCGGGGCTTCCGGCTGCGGGTAGACCCAGACCTCGGCGGCAGGGCGCCAGATGCTCCAGGAACGAAACAGGCCGAGCGGAAAGCGCGTCACGATCTGCAGGCTGGGCAGGGCGAGCTTGCCGCATGTGCCGACAGTTCCAGCATCAGCGCTGGGAAAACGCAGGTTCAACAAGGCGTGGCCAAAGGCCGGCACATCGGTCCAGGCGATCTCCTTGCTGGCGCCGCCTTGCACATGCACGCCGATGCCGAACCGTGCCGCGCTGTTGTTGTGCAAGCGCAGCTCCAGCTGCACGTCGTCGCCGGCGAACACGGCGGCCGGCGGCTTCAAATCCAGGCTTAAGCCGCGCAGATTGGCGTCGGTGGCGTGCATGGACGCCAGGCCGGCGCCGGTCAGCAAAAAGGTCAGCAGATAGCCCAGGCTGAGCTGATCATTGATCGAGGCCAGCAGCAGCAGGCCCAAGGTGGCGCAAAAAGCCAGGCCGGGGCGGCTGGGCAGGATGTAGATATTGCGCCGGCCCATCAGATGGGTGTCGCTCAAGGGGTGACGGGCTGCCCACCAGCGTTGCCAAACTTGCTTGATTCGGCTCACGGCAGATTGATCGCTTCAATCATCGCCCGCACCTGCTCGCGCGGGCCGCGGCTGCTGCCGGCCTTGGACCTCAGCCGGTGCGCGATGGTCTGCGGCAGGATCAATTGAATATCTTCGGGCGAGACAAAGTCGCGGCCATCGAGCAGGGCGCGGGCACGGGCGGCGCGCAACACACCCAGGCCGGCGCGTGGGCTCAGGCCTTCAGCGAACCATTCGCCCGAGCGGGTCGCCGCGATCAAGGCCTGCAAGTAATCCAGCAGTGCAGCGGAGGCATGGATGTCGCGCACCCGCGCTTGCGCCGCCAACAACTCGGCCGTGTTCATCACCGGCTGCAGGGCCCGCAGCGCGGCGCGGCTGTCTTGGCCGCTGAGCAACTCGCGCTCGGCGGCGCGGTCCGGGTAGCCCAGCGAGATGCACATCAAGAAGCGGTCCAGCTGCGACTCGGGCAGCGCGTAGGTGCCGAGTTGCTCGCTGGGGTTTTGCGTGGCGATGACGAAGAAAGGCTGCGGCAGCGCATGGCTGACGCCGTCCACGCTGACCTGGCTCTCTTCCATCGCCTCCAGCAAGGCGCTTTGCGACTTCGGGCCGGCGCGGTTGA
>NZ_JANNMI010000440.1:0-4451 GCF_031397715.1 Roseateles sp. | reverse complement strand
GCGACGCACGCAGCCACGGCTTCGGCTTCATCGGCTTCCTGCCGTCGCGCGGCACCGAGCGCGCGGCCGCGGTGCAGGCGCTGGCGCAGCACGGCGCGGCACAGATACTTTTTGAAGCTCCGCACCGCATCGCCGCGCTGGCACAGGAGCTGGCCGCCACCGTGCCGCAGCGCACACTGACACTGTGCCGCGAGCTGACCAAACAGTTCGAGACCGTCCACACCGCCTTGGCGGCCGAGCTGCCGGCCTGGATGGCGGCAGACGCGCAGCGCGAGCGCGGCGAGTTTGTGCTGGTCTTGCATGCTGTCAAGCCGGTCGCGGCGGCCGACGGTGTGCTGCCGGCCGAGGCTTTGCGGGTGCTGGATCTGCTCAGCGCCGAGCTGCCCTTGAAGCAGGCGGTGGCGCTGGCAGCTGACATCAGCGGCAGCTCGCGCAACCGGCTGTATGACTTTGCCCTGGCGCAAAAGAAGGCGCGCGAAACTGATGCCGACTGAATTCGACGCCGCCTCCTACAATGAAGCCATGATTTCGCGCGAACCCACACTTGCCCGCCTGGTAGCAGCCCGTAGCCAATTGCTGGAGCCTTACGGCCTCAGCGAGCCCTTGCTGGCCAAAGCACTGCGGCTGATCACCGAGCACCGGGTCGACGACGCCGACCTCTACTTCCAGACCACCCGCTCCGAGGGCTGGAGCCTGGAAGAGGGCATCGTCAAGAGCGGCAGCTTCAGCATCGATCAGGGCGTCGGCGTGCGCGCGGTGGCGGGCGAGAAGACCGCATTTGCCTATTCTGACGATATCTCCGAGGCCGCCATCATCGACGCCGCCCTGACCGTGCGCGCGATCGCCGCCGCCGGCCAGAGTCGCCGCGTCAAGGTCCCGGCCAATCCGACCGTATCAAAGAGCCGCTCGCTCTATGGCCCGGCCGACCCAATCGCCAGCCTGGACAGCACCGAGAAAGTCGCCCTGCTGGAGCGCACCGAACGGATGGCCCGCGCCAAGGACCCGCGCGTGGCCCAGGTGATGGCCGGCTTGGCGGCAGAACATGAAGTGATCCTGGTGGCACGCGCCGACGGCACGCTGGCCGCCGACGTTAGGCCGCTGGTGCGCCTGAGCGTGACCGTGATTGCCGAGAGCAATGGCCGCCGCGAGGTCGGCTCGGGCGGCGGCGGCGGCCGCTTTGGCCTGGCCTATTTCACCGACGAGATGATTGCCAGCTATGTCGATCAGGCCGTCAACGCGGCGCTGACGAATCTGGAATCGCGCCCGGCCCCGGCCGGCGAGATGACCGTGGTGCTGGGCCCCGGCTGGCCCGGCGTGCTCTTGCACGAGGCGATCGGCCATGGCCTGGAAGGTGATTTCAACCGCAAGGGTTCGAGCGCCTTTGCCGGCCGCAACGGCTAGCGCGTCGCCGCCAAGGGCGTCACGGTGCTGGACGACGGCACGCTGCCGGACCGGCGCGGCTCGATGAATGTGGACGACGAGGGCTGCGCCTCGCAGCGCAATGTCTTGATCGAAGACGGCATCTTGAAGGGCTATATCCAGGACGCGATGAATGCGCGTTTGATGAAGGTCGCACCGACCGGCAACGGCCGGCGCGAGAGCTATGCCCATGTGCCGATGCCGCGCATGACCAACACGTACATGTTGGCCGGCGACAAAGACCCGCAGGAAATCATCGCCAGTATCAAAAAAGGCATTTACGCGACCAATTTCGGCGGCGGCCAGGTTGACATCACCTCGGGCAAGTTTGTGTTCTCGGCCAGCGAAGCCTTCTGGGTCGAAAACGGCAAGATCCAGTACCCGGTCAAGGGCGCCACCATCATCGGCAGCGGCCCCGAGGCGCTGACCCGCGTCACCATGATGGGCAACGATATGCAGCTGGACACCGGCGTCGGCGTCTGTGGCAAAGAGGGTCAGAGCGTGCCGGTCGGCGTCGGCCAGCCGACCTTGCGTATCGACGGCTTGACGGTGGGCGGCACCGCCTGATTGTTGTTCGGCCGCCGCAGTGCTGCGGCTGTGCAATATTCGCGTGCTACATTCAAGTCATGCCTTCACCAAAGTTTTACACAACTTTCTTTTGGTTCTCAAACCGCACCGGCGGCAGAGAGGCGAACGCGTAGACCAATAACGCAATCCAAATTTCTGAAAACCGCTGGGTGCACCCCCGGCGGTTTTTTTTTGCTCATCGAATCAGAATCAGAAAGACCGCCACGATATGAACGCGAAAAATGTGACCAAGCCCGAGGCCGCCGCCGAACGCTGGTACTCGCCGCAGGACAAGACCAGCGAGACCGATGACCAACGCATCGTCGACGTGACGCCGCTGCCGCCGCCGGAACACCTGATTCGTTTCTTCCCAATCCGCGGCACGCCGATGGAGCCGCTGATCGCCGGCACCCGCGCCAAGATCCGCAAGATCATGCAGCGCAAGGATGACCGCCTGCTGGTCATCATCGGCCCCTGCTCCATCCATGACCCGGCCGCCGCCATCGAGTACGCCCGCAAGCTGCAGCTGCAGCGCGAGAAGTACGCCGACACGCTGGAGATCGTCATGCGCGTCTATTTCGAGAAGCCGCGCACCACGGTGGGATGGAAGGGCCTGATCAACGACCCCTATTTGGATGAGAGCTTCCGCATCGACGAAGGTCTGCGCATCGCCCGCCAGTTGCTGCTGGAGATCAACCGGCTGGGCATGCCGGCCGGCTCCGAGTTCCTCGACGTGATCTCGCCGCAATACATTGGTGACTTGATTTCCTGGGGCGCGATCGGCGCGCGCACGACCGAAAGTCAGGTGCACCGCGAGCTGCCTCGGGCTTGTCCGCGCCGATCGGCTTCAAGAACGGCACCGATGGCAATATCAAAATCGCCACCGACGCGATCCAGGCCGCCGCCCGCCCGCATCACTTCTTGTCGGTGCACAAGAACGGCCAGGTCGCCATCGTCGAGACCAAGGGCAATAAGGACTGCCATGTGATCCTGCGCGGCGGCAAAGCGCCCAATTACGACATCGACAGCGTGGCGGTGGCCTGCAAGGATCTGGCCGCCGCCAAGCTCGACACCACGCTGATGGTCGACTGCTCGCATGCCAACAGCTCCAAGCAGCATCTGCGCCAAGTGGATGTGGCGGCGGATGTCGCGGCCCAGATCAAGGCCGGGGGCAAGAGCATCTTCGGCGTGATGGTGGAAAGCCATTTGATCGATGGCGCGCAGAAGTTCACGCCCGGCAAAGACGATGCGAAGAAGCTGGAGTACGGCAAGAGCATCACCGACGCTTGCCTGGGCTGGGACGATTCGCTCAAGGTGCTCGAACTGCTCAGCGACGCTGTAAAGACGGCACGCGGCTGATTTCTAGGCCAGAATCGGCGCGTCACAAGCCAACGAAGAAGGCAAGCGATGCGCAGTCAAGTCAAGGTTGTGTTCAGCCCGATTCAGCAGTTCGATCAGGTCGTTGATGCCGCGGAGGTCCTGAGTTTCGAGGCCGCCCGGCAATGGCTGGACGAGCAGTTCGTCAAGCATGACTGCGAGCCGATGCGGGGCTCGGGCAAGGTCTTGCTGGCGGACAAGATTCTGGGTATCGCGTCCGCTGCCGGCCCGGTCGCATTTGCCGACCCGGCTTGGTCGCTTGACTATGCACGGGCCACCAGCGGCGCGCTGAGCAAGGCGCTGCTGCGGGTCGATGTGGCGAAGCGGACTTTGTCGTACTGACTCAACGGCCGGATCCACTGCTCCTAGCCAATCGCAGCGCCGGCAGCTCGGCCGTCGGCAAGTAATAAGGGCTTGAAGCCGGGCGAGCCGACCCCACATCGGGTGCACGTATCGTTTTTGTGCTCACAGAAGGAATCACAAGCCATGACAAAGCAAACCCATGCCTTCCAGGCTGAGGTCAAACAGATCCTGCACCTGGTCACCCATTCGCTCTATTCCAACAAGGAAATCTTCCTGCGCGAGCTGGTCTCCAACGCGTCGGACGCCTGCGACAAGCTGCGCTTCGAGGCGCTGGACAATGCTGCCCTGTTCGAGGATGCGCCGAATCTGGAAGTTCGCGTCAGCTTTGACGAAGCCGCCCGCACCGTCACCATCAGCGACAACGGCATCGGCATGAGCGAGGAAGAGGCGATCTCGCATCTGGGCACCATCGCCAAGAGCGGCACGCGCGAATTCATGGCCAAGCTCGAAGGCGACCAGAAGAAGGATGCCAATCTGATCGGCCAGTTCGGCGTCGGTTTCTACTCGGGCTTTATCGTTGCCGACCGCATCACCGTCGAAACCCGCCGCGCTGGCGTGGCCGCCGATGCGGCCGTGCGCTGGACGTCAGAAGGCACCGGCGACTACGAAGTCGAGACCATCACCAAGGCAGGTCGCGGCACCGATGTGGTCCTGCATCTGCGCGAAGGCGAGGAGGAGTTCCTCAAGACCTGGCGCCTCAAGTCCGTCATCAGCAAATATTCCGA
>NZ_JANNMI010000396.1:0-17228 GCF_031397715.1 Roseateles sp. | reverse complement strand
GCCGGCGACATCCACAGCTGGGTCGCCGTGCAGGAGGCGCAGGTGGTCGGTTTTTGTAACGTGCAAGACCGCAGCGGCGAGGTCTTGGTGCTGGCCGTGCAGGCCGGCTTTGAGGGCCATGGTTTGGGGCGCGCCTTGCTGGACTGCGCCGTGCAGCATCTGCACGCCGTGGCCGGCTGCGAGCGTATCTGGCTGATGGCCGGCGCCGACCCCGCGCTCAGATCGCATGGGTTTTACCGCGCACAGGGCTGGCGGCCTAGCGGCCGCTGTGATCAACACGGCGACGAGGAATTGGTCTGGCAAGTTTGACCTTAGCGCTTGCGCGTTAGACCCACCAGGCTCGCCGCTCCTATCGCCAGCAACAAGGCCAAAGCTGCGCCGTAGAACACGCCGCCCGGCTGACCGCGGTCCATCAAGGCACCAAAAATCGGCGCGGCCAGCGCGAAGCCCAAATCCAGACCCGAATAAACGGTGCCGTAAACCCGGCCGGTGGCGCCCGGCGGCGCGGCCCGCTTGATCAACATATCGCGAGAGGGCCCGGCCAGGCCGGTGCCGAAGCCGGCCAGGGCGACCACGGCCGCAGCCATCCACGGCACCACCCAGCCGGTCGCGGCCAAGGCCAAGAGAGCGGCTGCGCTGGCCAAACCCAGGGTGATATTGCGCTCCAGGCGGAGACCCCGGGCCACCCAGAAGCCGCCTAACACCATGCCGACAGCGCCGCTGAGCATATAGCCGGTGACGACAAAGGCTGTCAGCTTCAAAGGCAGGCCGTACAAGCTGGTCAGGGCCGGGCTGGCAAAGCTTTGAATCGCCGTCAAAGCGGCGGTACCGAAGAAGAAGAAGGAGAAGCACAACCACACCGAGGGCAGGCGCAAAAACGCCATCGGGTGCTCATCGCGGGCACTCAATCCGCCCGCTTTGTCATGCGACCACTGGCCTTGGCTGTCGTCGATGGCGGCGCGTTTGACCCACAGCAACCCCAAGACCGCCAAAGCCAGCAAGCCGGTGCCGAGGTAGGCATAACGCCAGTTGCCCGTGACCTCGGCAATGCCAATCGAAAACACCGGCGCCAGCGCCCAGCCCAGATTGCCGGTGATGCCGTGCACCGAGAAGGCGTGGCCTAACCTGGCCTGCGAAACACGCTTGTTCAGAATCGTGAAGTCGGCCGGATGAAACGGCGCATTGCCCAGACCCGCCAGCGCCGCCGCCAGCAGCAAGCCGCCAAAGCCGCCCGCCAGCGCCGCCGCCACCGACGCCAGCACAAAACAAATCATGGCCAGAAACAAGACCGGCCGCGCGCCGGTGCGGTCGACCAAAAAGCCAGCCACGGCTTGACCCAGGCCCGAGATGATGAAAAAGGTCGTCACCAACAAACCCAGCTGCGCATAGCTGAGGCCAAAGTCCTGCATAAAAGCCGGGAACAGCGGCGGCAACAGCATGTGGAAAAAATGCGAGCTGCCGTGGGCCAGGCCGATCAAGCCGATGGTGGAAAAGTCGCGGCGCGCTTGCTCGCTGGCCTGCAGAGGGAGAGTTGCTGTGTTCATGCCCAAACTTTAGGTGCGTCAAGGAAGGCCGGGTTACGATAGATAGACAATTTCTATCGAATTCAAGCCAAACCCTTCGATGACGCGCAAACCACCCACCCGAACCAGCGCCAGACGTACCAGTCTGCCGCCGCTGGACCCGCTGCGCTATGCGCCCAGTGCCGCGCGACCGGTGCGCGCCAAGGCCCGCCTGCTTGAGCACGATGTCGACATTCAGGCGCACCAACACAGCTGGGGCCAGCTGGTGTTTTCGGTCAGCGGCGCGGTACGCGTCAACACCGCACACGCCACCTATCTGGTGCCGCCGGCGCGGGCCGTTTGGATCGCGCCGGAGATCGTGCATGCGGTGACCGCCGTGGAGCGCGCCGATCTGCGCACCGTCTACTTGCATCAAGCACCGGCCGACAGCGCGCTCTGGCTGGGCTGCCGCGTCATCGAGGTGACGCCCTTGCTGCGCGAGTTGGTGATGCAACTGGCCGTCTCGCCCGAGGCAGCCCAAGAACCAAGCCGCGAAGCCTGCATCGCCAGCCTGGTGCTGGACGAATTGCGGCGCGCCAACAGCCTGCGCCTGGGCGTTGACTTGCCGCAGGACAAACGCTTGCGGCGGCTCTGCGAAGCGATGTTGGACGAGCCACAGCGCCATGCCGATCTGGACGGCTGGGCGGCCGAGGTGGGAGCCAGTGCGCGCACGGTGTCCCGGCTGTTCCGCGATGAGCTGGGCAGCAGCTATGCGCAGTGGCGCTCGCAGGTTCTGCTGGCCCGAGCGCTGACCCTGGCCGCCCGCAAGATGCCGATGAGCCTGATTGCGCATGAGCTGGGCTACGCCAGTGCCAGCGCCTTCACGGCGATGGTGACGCGCACGGTAGGCATGCCGCCGAGCCGATTTTTCGCCGCAGCATGATGTTGGCGCTCGCCCCTTAAAATTCTCGCCATGAATCAACAAGTTCTCTTCGACTACACCCGCCAAGACGGCGCCGGCCTCAGCTGCACCGCGCAAGCCTGGGCGAAAACGCCCGCGCCGCTGAGCACAAACCAAAAGCTCGCGCTCAAAGCCCGCGCGGCCGAGTTGCTCAAAGCCAAGAACGCGGTGCTGGTTGCGCATTTCTATGTTGACGGCGACTTGCAGGACTTGGCGCTGGAGACCGGCGGCTGCGTGTCCGACTCGCTGGAGATGGCCCGCTTCGGCCGCGACCACGTGGCCAGCACCCTGGTCGTGACCGGCGTGCGCTTCATGGGCGAAAGCGCCAAGATTTTGAGCCCCGAGAAGCGCGTGCTGATGCCCGACCTGGACGCCACCTGCTCGCTCGACCTGGGTTGCCCGGCCGATCAGTTCGCCGCTTTTTGCGACGCGCATCCGGACCGCAGCGTGGTCGTCTACGCCAACACCAGCGCGGCGGTCAAGGCGCGCGCCGACTGGATGGTGACCAGCTCTTGCGCGCTGGAGATCGTCTCGGCCTTGAAAGCGCAAGGCAAGAAAATACTCTGGGCGCCGGACCGCCACCAGGGCCGCTACATAGAGGACCAGACCGGCGCCGACATGCTGATGTGGGCCGGGGACTGCATCGTCCACAACGAATTCAAAGGTCTGGAGCTGGACCTGCTGCGCTTGCAGCATCCCGGCGCCATGATTCTGGTGCACCCGGAGTCGCCGCAAAGCGTGGTGGCGTTGGCCGATGTGGTGGGCTCGACCTCGGCGCTGATCAAGGCGGTGGTGGAAGGCACGGCGCAGGAATACATCGTCGCCACCGACAACGGCATCCTCCACCGGATGCGGCAGTTAGCCCCCGGCAAAACCTTGATCGAAGCGCCCACGGCGGGCAATAGCGCCACCTGCAAGAGCTGCGCGCATTGCCCCTGGATGGCGATGAACGGCCTGCAGGGTCTGGTCGATTGCCTGGAGCGTGGCCTGCCCGCGATCGAGATTGACGAGGGCATACGCGTCAAGGCGCTGGGCTGCATTGAGCGCATGTTGGACTTCACGGCCAAGTCCAAGGCGGCCGCCGCGGCTCGGCTTGTGCCCGGCATAGGTGCCGCCTGAACCGCTGGCAAATAGGTCGTGGTAGGGGCGCTTTTCAGTGGTCCGGCGGAGGCGAGAAACGTTTATCGTGTGGCAATCTATGACGGAGGCCTAGCCAAATGACCCAAGACTTCAGCTCGATCTACAACCACCATGAACGCGAGGTGCTGAGCGCTGTGATGGCGCTGGCGCCGCAGTTTCCGGCGATTGCCGCTGACAGCAACCTGCTCTGCGACGTGGCCTGCGTCGCCCTGAACCGCCTGCCGCCGCGCTATATCCGCCATGCGGTCGACTTCTTGTTCTACCTGACCGAGCATGAGCGGCGCGAAATCGACGCCGCCATCGACGAGTCGGTCGGCTATGCATTCAACTTCGTGCAAGCGCGCCTGGCGCTGCGCGCAAAAGACTAGGGACAAAGGCTGCGGCCCGACTTACCCTGCGGCCAATGCCGGCCAAAGTCAAACGACAACGGGCAGTGGCGCCGGATCGACAGCTGGTAGACCAAAGATCGTTTCTTTGCGAACGCCGGGCCCCGCTGCAGCGCGCCTATGACAACGGCGGCTTCGGCGGCAGCTACGCCAACACGCAGAGCACCCGCCCAAGTTCAGCCTCAACACCACGCTGAGCCTGCGTCTGCCGCAGCAAGACCTGACCCTGGGCACGCGCGTTGTACGCAATAGCGGGCCGTTGCACCGGCTGGACAAGGCTCGGCATACCAATGCCTACACCGGCTTGCAGCAGCACTACCCGGCCAGTCTGATCGGGATGAAGTCATGCCAGAGCAATGAGGTGCCGCCCTGGGTCACTTGCCCACCTCCAACCGCAGCAACTGATCGCCGGAACAACCAGGCCTGCCGGCCGCGGCTCAACTTGCAACCAAGCCGTTGCGAATTGCGTACACGGTCAACTCGGAGTTGTTGGCCAAGCCCAGTTTCTCCAGCACACGGGCCCGGTAGACGCTGACCGTCTTCGGGCTCAAGGTCAGCTCTTCGGCGATATCGGACAAGCGCTTGCCCGAAGCAATCATCACCAAGGTCTGCAACTCCCGGTCCGAGAGCTTTTGGTGCGCCTGCTCATTGACCGGTGCGGTCAGGCTTTCGACCAACATCTGGGCGATCTCGGGCGTCACATACTTGCGCCCTTGCGCCACCGTGCGCACCGCCTGCACCAGCACCTGCGGGTCGCCGCCCTTGTTGACATAGCCGTATGCCCCCGCACGCAACGCGCGGATCGCGTATTGATCCTCGGGGTACATCGACACGATCAGGGTGCGGATCGAGGTGCCCTCGTCCTTCATCACATGCAGCACGTCCAAACCACTGCGCCCGGGCATATTGATGTCGAGCACCAACACATCAATGCCCGCATTCGGGCCCAGGTCGCGCAGCAAGCTGCGCAGCTCGCCGTAGTCGGAGGCCTCGCCGATGACCTCGATATCGGCCACATCGGACAAGGTGTCACGGATGCCGCGCCGAATCAAGGCATGGTCGTCGCAAAGAATAACCTTGATCATGGTTGCACCCAGCCGGCGGCTGCGCCCGATTCAGCTACAGCTTGCACCAGCGGTTGCCCCTCTTCGACGCCGGCGAAGTCCAGCGACTCCATCTGCAGCGGCACCGAAAGTATCAGGCTCACGCCCTTGTTATTGCTGCTCAAGTCCACCCATCCCCCTACGGTTGCGGCGCGTTCGTGCAGACCGCGAATACCAAAGCTGCGCGCCTTGGCCAATGCCCCGGGCGCAATGCCCACGCCATTGTCGCTAACTTCGAGCGTCAAGACCCCGGAGTCAACGCTCAGATCAATATCTACCCGGCTGGCATGCGCATGTTTGGAGATGTTGGTGAGCGCCTCTTGCGCCGTGCGGTAAGCCACCAGCGGCACCCCGGCCGGCAGCTGCATTTCGTTTTCACTGCTGCAGCGCAAGGTCACCACGGTGCCGGTGCGGCGCTCAAAGCGCGCCGCCATCCACTGCACGGCGGCCACCAGGCCCTGCTCAAGAATAGCCGGCCGCAGGTTTTGCATGATGCGCTGGCTGGCCTCGATGGCGCCGGTCACCGTCTCCAGCGCCGACGCGGCGCGCTGCAACACACCCGCATCCTTGGCATGGCGTTGAATCCAGGCCAAGTCAAACTTCAAGGCGGTCAGCGAGCCCCCCACATCGTCATGAATCTCGCGCGCAATCGCGGCCCGCTCCATCTCGACGCTGGTCTGCAGATGGCCGGCCAATTCATGCAGGCGCTGCTTGGACTTGATCAACTCGGCGTCCGCTTCGATGCGCGCGCGTTCGGACTCGCAGGCCTCAATCGCATGCAGCAAGGCCGGCGCCAAGCGAGCCAGATCTTTCTTCAGCAAATAGTCGGAAGCGCCGGTGCGCATCGCGGCCACAGCGGTGTCCTCACCAATCTCACCCGATACCAAGATGAAGGGCAGCAGCCGCTTGCTGGCCTTCAACATATCCAGCACCACCAAACCCGAAAACCCCGGCAGGTTGTAGTCCGAAATCAGCGCGTCCCAAGGCTGAGTCAACGCGCGGCTGACTTCGGCCAAGCTGTCTATCCTCTCCAGCTCTATCTTCAAACCGGCACGGCGCAGCTGCGCCATGATCAGCTGATGATCCAGCTCGGAGTCTTCGATATGGAGTACGCGCAGCAGGCGCTCGGCGGTTGGCATCGGCATGGGGAGGAAGTATGCAGGCATTGCGTGAAGCTTGCGCCCCGGCATGCCGTCTCATTGGCAAGTTTGCATTGCCTACGCATCAAAAAAAGGGTAAACCCCGATTTCCTGTCGAGCGCATCAGTAGATTCCAAGAAATAGCCTGCTTCTGTGGCTGTTGTCTTGTCGACAGGCACAGCAGAAGTGCCGAAGATGCAAGCAAGCAAAGGCCGCCTTTGAGAGCCCAAGCCGCCCTATTTTTTGAGGGCCAGGTTTTGCCCCCAAGGGAGAACATAAAGCATGGAGCAACGATGCCGATGAATGAATCAATCGACCCCTTCGACCCTGGCATGTCCCCATTGCTGGCGGCCGCTGAGCTTCAGGATCACTTGATGACCGTGACCCATGATTTGGAGCGACTGCAACGATTGTTGGATGACGCGGGAGAGGCCCTCTCCACGCACTTCTACAGCGCCTCCAGCCATGTCCACGGCTTGATGCAGCAGTCCGGCGAACATTCCACCGGCGCCAACCCCATCTTGAAAAAGGTCATCGAAGACATTGCCGGTGCCATCACGGCCCTGCAGTTTCAAGACATGGCCACCCAGCTGATTGCGCACACCAGCCAGCGCCTGCGCAACTGCTCGGACCAACTGGCTCGCGACACCTTTGGTGACGACGAAGACGGCGCCGCCGTGGTGGAACTGGCGCCCTTGCGACCCAACCCGGTCACGCAAGACGAAATGGACGCCGGCTCGATCGAATTGTTCTAAAGAAGCCCAGATAGTTACCGAAATCAGCTTGATACCCGGAGAGACAACAATGCACTCAATCCTTGCCGTGGACGATTCGGCCTCAATGCGCCAAATGGTCGCTTTCACGCTCAAAAACGCTGGCTTCAATGTGGTTGAAGCAGTAGATGGGCAAGACGCGCTGGAGAAATCCACAACGCGTGACTTCGATCTGGTTCTGACCGACCAGAACATGCCGCGCATGGACGGCATCAGCCTGACCAAGAAGCTGCGTGACAACCCCAAGTTCAAGACCACGCCCATCCTGATTCTGACCACCGAGTCCAGCGATCAGATGAAGCAAGCAGGCCGCGCCGCAGGTGCGACCGGCTGGCTGGTGAAGCCCTTTGATCCAGCCAAGCTGATCGAAGTGATCGGCAAAGTAATCCGGTGAAGCGTCGTCAACTTTGGAGTAAAGCATGGGAGAAATGACTTCCGAGGGCGCCAGCCTGAGCGCGGGCATCGACCTGAGCCAGTTTTACCAAGTCTTCTTTGAGGAGGCGGGTGAAAATCTCGACAACATGGAGCAGATGCTGCTCAACTTGAATATCGACACCGCCGACGACGAAGAGCTGAACGCGATTTTTCGTTGCGCCCACTCGATCAAAGGCGGCGCAGCGACGTTTGGTTTCAGCGATGTTGCCGAGTTGACGCATCAGATGGAGACGCTGCTGGACAAGCTGCGCCGCCATGAGCTGAACCCGACCTCACCGATGGTCGACACCTTGTTGCAGTCCGGCGACGCCTTGCGCGCCCAATTGGGCCGCCACCAGGGTTCCGGCGCCGCGGCGGTCGATACCACCGAGCTGCTGAACAGCATTCGGGGCTTCGTCGAGAGCGAGCAAGAGGAAGCGCCCGCAGCGCCGACGGCCGCGCCCACGGCTGCCGCGCCCAAGGCCGGCAAGCCGGCGGTCGTCAAGCCCGGCGTGCGTGAACTTGAAATGCGCGTCGGCCCTTTGACCGACCTCAGCTTGGCCGACAACTTGGTCGATCTGTTCAAAGAAATCACCGATCTGGGCACGATCGAGCCCCTGGACGGTGGCATCGCGGCCGACGGCGTGCGTCGCTTCAAGGTGCTGACCAGCAGCTCGGATGGTGACTTGCTTGATTTGTTCACCTTCCACGTCGCCCGTGAGCAAGTCCTTCTATTGCCTTTCGGTCCCGGCTTCGGCTTTCATGAAGGAGCACCCGGGTCGCCCGCAGCCAAGCCGGCGGCCGCTGAGGCTGAGCTCGGTTACGGCTTTTTTGACAATGCACCGGGCCTGCCGGAAGGCAGCGCAGCGGCCAGTGAATTGAAGGTGCAAACCGAGGCCGGCAAGCCCGCCGTGGTTGCGCAAGCGGCAGCGCCGCGCCCGGCCAGCGGCCCCGCTGCAGGCATGGAGCAGTCAACCCTGCGGGTGTCGATCGAGAAGGTCGATCAGCTGATCAATTTGGTCGGTGAGCTGGTGATTACCCAAGCCATGCTGGCGCAGAACAGCCGCGACGTTGCGCCCGGCCTGTACCAGCAACTGACCTCGGGCTTGGCCGATTTGGAGCGCAACACCCGCGATCTGCAAGAGTCGGTGATGTCGATTCGGATGATCCCGATGTCGATCGTGTTCAACCGCTTCCCGCGCATGTTGCGCGACCTGGCTGCCAAGCTGGGCAAGAAGGTCGAGCTGGTCACGCAGGGTGAGTCGACCGAGCTGGACAAGAGCTTGGTTGAAAAGATCACCGATCCGCTGACGCATTTGGTTAGAAACAGTTGCGACCATGGCATCGAGATGCCGGCCGACCGTTTGGCCAAGGGCAAGCCAGAACATGGCACCATCACCTTGGTCGCTTCGCATCAGGGCGGCTCCATCGTCATCGAAGTGCGCGACGACGGCAACGGCTTGAACCGCAACCGCCTGATCAAGAAAGCACGCGAGAAGGGCATCGACGCGCCCGATTCGATGAGCGACTCGGACGTCTGGAATCTGATCTTTGCACCGGGCTTCTCGACCGCCGACCAGGTCACCGATGTGTCCGGGCGCGGTGTCGGCATGGACGTGGTGAAACGCAACATCACCTCGCTGGGCGGCACGGTGGAGATCGACTCTGCCGAGGGCTACGGCATGAAGGTCTCGGTTCGCTTACCGCTGACCCTGGCCATCATGGACGGCATGAGCGTGGGTGTCGGCGAAGAGGTCTACATCCTGCCGCTGTCCTCGGTGATCGAATCCTTCCAAGTGCAGGCCGACACCATCAAGACCGTCGCCGGCTCGGGACGCGTCGTGGAGGTGCGCGACGAGTACATGCCGGTGATCGGCCTGGAGACCATCTTCCAAGTGCCGCGCTTCGACTTCGAGCATGTCAGCACCATCATGGTGGTGGTGGAAGCCGAAGGCGGGCGCGTGGCCTTGCTGGTGGACGAATTGCTCGGCCAGCAACAAGTCGTGGTGAAAAACCTCGAAGCCAACTATCGCAAGGTACCCGACGTGTCGGGGGCCACCATCATGGGCGATGGCCGAGTTGCGCTGATTCTCGATGTGGGTAGCTTGGTGCGGCGCTCGCGTCACTAAAGCCACTCCAAAAAATTTTCTGAGAAAGTCTTCAATGAATATGAGCGCGATGATTCGGCAATTCAGCATTCGCACCCGCATGATTGGTGCGATTGCAATGGTTTTGGGCCTGCTGCTGCTGGTCGGCGGGGTGGGATATTTGGGCATGACCGCCTTGCGCGATCAGAACCAGCAGCTGGTTGAAAACACGGCCACCCTGGCCAAGCAAGCGAGCGTTTTGGCTCAACATGTCGAGAGCGGCGCGGCCAAGGAAGGCGGCGCTCAGCAAGACAAACTGGTCAGTGACCTTCGCTCAACGCTGAAACAAACGGCGGACGCTTCGCAACTTCACGCCAAGGGCGCTCAAGACAACAGCTTGATGATCTTCATCATCGTGTTGAGTCTTGGCGCCATCATTGTGGTGCCGCTGACGCTATTGAATATGCAGAGCATCTGCACGCCTCTGGCGCAGGCCGATGCCTTGGCAAACGCGATCGCCAATGGTGATTTGACCGGGTCTTCCTTGCAGATTGAAGGTCAGGACGAAGCGTCGCACCTGATGCGCTCCTTGCAACATATGCAGCAAGCCTTGCAAAGCCTGGTCAGTCAGCTGCGCACCTCGGCGGACAGCATTCGCACCGCGTCGGTTGAGATTGCCTCCGGCAATCAAGACCTCTCCAACCGCACCGAGCAAACCGCGTCCAATTTGCAGCAAGCGGCCTCATCGATGGTGCAGCTGACCGGCACGGTTCGGCAAACCGCCGACTCGGCCCGCACTGCGAATCAACTCGCCACCTCGGCCTCGCATGCGGCGGCCAAGGGTGGTGAGGTGGTCGGGCAAGTGGTTGCCACCATGGACGACATCAACACCAGCTCGAAGAAGATCAGCGACATCATCGGCGTGATCGACAGCATTGCCTTCCAAACCAATATCCTGGCCCTGAATGCAGCGGTTGAAGCCGCCCGAGCGGGCGAACAGGGCCGCGGTTTTGCGGTGGTGGCCAGCGAGGTTCGCTCCTTGGCGCAGCGCAGCGCCGAAGCGGCGCGCGAAATCAAGACCTTGATCGGCGCCAGCGTCGAGCGGGTTGAAGTCGGTTCGCGCCTGGTTCAAGAGGCCGGCTCCTCAATGACCGACATCGTGTCCAGCGTGCAGCGTGTATCCGACATCATTGGCGAGATCTCCGCCGCTGCGAGCGAGCAGAGCGACGGCATCGAGCAAGTCAATCAATCGGTCGTACAGCTGGATCAAATGACCCAGCAAAACGCCGCTTTGGTGGAGCAGTCGGCCGCGGCAGCGGAAAGCCTGAAGGACCAGGCCGAACAGTTGACCGAGGCCGTCGGCAAGTTCAGAACCAGCGCAGAGGCGAAACCTTTGGCTCGCAATGCCGGCTCCGCTTACCGACCTGGCCCGGCCAAGTCGCCCGCCAAGCCCATTTCAAAGGTAGCTGCTGGTCGACCTGGCACTTACCCAAGCCCAAGCGCTCGCCCAGCCCCAGCGGCTCGCCATGCTGTGCCACATGCCCCTGCGCCGGCACCGAAAGTACCCGCTGCAGCCAGAGCCAAAGTCGCTGCTGCGCCCAGCCAGTCCGAGAGCGAGTGGGAATCCTTTTAGTGCCTTCAGCCCCTTACAGCGCCTTCAATTCTGCACCGATCCATCCCGTACAAATAACGAGGTAAGCCATGGAAACCACCCGAGACAACGTTCCGGCCCTGCGTCAAGAAGCCGGTAGCCTGGCGATGAAGAACCACGGCCCTGCCAGTGGTGAGTTTTTGACCTTCCGTCTGGGGGCCGAGGAATACGGCATTGACATTCTGAAGGTGCAGGAGATCCGCTCTTACGAGCCGCCCACCCGCATCGCCAACGCGCCCGACTTCATCAAGGGCGTGGTCAATCTGCGCGGCGTGATCGTGCCCATCGTCGATCTGCGACTGAAACTCGGTTGCCCCAGCGCCGAATACAACAGCTTCACGGTCGTCATCGTGCTGAATGTTCGCAACCGCGTGGTCGGCGCCGTGGTTGACTCGGTCTCCGATGTGCTGGAGTTGAATCGCGATGCGATTCGCCCGGCGCCCGAGCTCAGTTCCACTTCGGTGGACACCAGCTTCATCACCGGCATCGGCACCGTCAACGACCGGATGCTGATTCTGATGGACATCGAAGGCCTGATGAGCAGCGCCGACATGGGCTTGATGGACTCGCTGAGGGCGTAAGTCGGGCCTGTCAGCCTGCTTCTCAAAAGCAAGCCCTGTCAACGGCGGCAGGCCAAACCTAACAATCACGGCGAGCTGACTCGGTTTGCTGCATTGATCGAAATTCGGGAGCTCACACGCTATGACGCCCAAGTCCACCTCGATCGCACGGCGCGTGTCGACCATCGGCGGCATCACCCTGGCCGTGGTGCTGCTCACCGTCAGCGGCATCGTCAGCGTGATGTTGACCCGTGATGCCAACCACCGCGTACTGACTTGGGTCGGTGACAAGGCCCAATCTCTGATTGACTCGATGCACGCGATGGACGAGTCCTCGCGCATCTTGGTGGAACGTAACTTCGGTTCTCTGCGGCAAGAGTTTGGTCCCAGCTTCACACTGGATGAGGCCACCGGAGAGTTGCGGGACTGGGGCCCGAAGTTGAACGGCAACTTCACCCAGGTCGACAAGTTTGCCGGCGCGACCGGCGGGGTGGCGACAGTCTTCGCCGCCAAGGGTGACGACTTTGAGCGCATCACCACCTCGCTGAAGAACGCCAAGGGCGAACGCGCGATCGGCACCCTGCTGGGCAAAGAGCACCCGGCTTTTGCCACGGTCAAGGCGGGCAAGCCATTTTCGGGCCGCGCGGTGCTGTTTGGTCGCGCCTACATGACCCATTACGAGCCCATCAAGGGCGACGACGGCAAGCTGATCGGCCTGCTCTTCGTCGGCTTCGATTTGGATGCGTTCGAAGTGGCGATGGCGGGCCTGAGCGCGAATGCCAAGTTCTTCGACAGTGGTGGCACTTTTGTGGTCGCGGCGGGCAAGGATTTGTCCCAGGCAAGCTTTGCCGCGCACCCGACGGCCAAGGGCAAACGGGTCGCCGACTTCATGCCCGGGCTGGACAAAGCCTTGGCCGAACTCGCCGCCAGCAGCGACGGCTATGTGGCCAACTTCCCGAATGTGCTGGCCACGCCGCGGGACGACAATTTTGCGGTTTTGCGCAAGAGCGACAAAACCGGCATGTGGGTGGTGGCGCAGGTATCCAGAAGCGAAGCGATGGCCTCGCACTGGGCCACCTTGGTACCGTTTTGGATCATGCTGACGCTCGCCACGGTGGGCCTTGGCCTGGGCCTGTTCTGGATGATGCGCAGTTGGGTCGCCAAGCCGCTGGGCGCGCTGACCAATGCCGTCAGCGCGATTGCCCAGGGTGATCTCACCCAGTCGGTCGTCAGTACGCGTGATGACGAAATCGGCTTGTTGATCCAGCAAACCGAGGCCATGCGCGAGCGTTTGGCCGACACCATCGGCACTGTGCGCCTGTCGGTCGACTCGATCGGCACGGCCAGCGCCGAGATCGCCACCGGCAACCAAGACTTGAGCCAGCGCACCGAGCAGACCGCCACGAATTTGCAGCTTGCTTCCTCCTCCATGACCGAGCTGACCGGCACGGTCAAGCAAACCGCCGACTCGGCCCGTACCGCCAACCAGCTGGTGATCTCGGCCGCTGGCGCTGCGGCCAAGGGCGGTCAGGTGGTCGGCCAAGTGGTCGCCACCATGGACGACATCAACACCAGCTCACGCAAGATCAATGACATCATCGGCGTGATTGACGGCATCGCCTTCCAGACCAATATCTTGGCGCTGAACGCGGCCGTTGAGGCCGCCCGCGCCGGCGAACAAGGCCGCGGCTTCGCCGTGGTGGCCAGCGAGGTGCGCTCCCTGGCGCAGCGCAGCGCAGCGGCGGCGAAGGAAATCAAAACCTTGATTGGCGCCAGCGTCGAGCGGGTCGAAATGGGCTCACGCCTGGTGCAAGACGCTGGCAGCTCGATGGCGGAAATTGTCTCCAGCGTGCAGCGCGTGCAAGACATCATCGGTGAGATCACGGCCGCGGCCAGCGAACAAAGCGACGGCATTGGCCAAGTCAACCAATCGGTGACGCAGCTGGACCAGATGACGCAGCAAAACGCCGCCTTGGTGGAGGAGTCAGCAGCAGCGGCCGAGAGCCTGAAGGATCAAGCACAACGACTGGTCGAGGCGGTGTCCGTCTTCCATTTGGCCCAGCCCCCCGGCGCCGCACCTGCATTCAGGCCTGCCAAGCCAGCCAAGCCTAGCGCGCCGAGCGCATTGGCCAAAAAGGCAGCGCCGGCCCCTTCAGCAGCCCCTTCAGCAGCCTCACCATCCGCAAGACGGGCACCCCCTGCGGTGCGCGCCAAACCGGCCGCAGCGCCGCCCCCTGCCCCCAGTGAGAGCGAGTGGGAAAGTTTCTGAGCTGCTGACCTATTCATCAGCCTACCTCTGAGGAGTGTTCATGTTTGATTCCATCAAGACCCGTTTGATTGGGCTTTGCATCGCTTTGTTGGTACTGGGGTTGTGCATCGCGACGGCCGCCAACTATGTCGTCGTGCGCAACCATTCGCAGAGCCAAGTCCTGCGGGACCTCGACACCTTGGCCTCAAATCAAGCCGCCACCATTAATCAGTGGATGCGTTTTCAGCGCGATATCGTGGTCTCGCTGGTGCCGGTGGCGCAGCAAGCAGAACCGATACCTTTCTTGGTGCAAGCAGCCAAATCCGGCAGCTTGGATGCCTATATCGCTTTTCCAGACAAGCGGATCTTCTTCAACTCACCGCAGAATTTGCCACCGGACTACGACCCGACCGGGCGCCCGTGGTTTACCCAAGCAGCGGCAGCCAGCGGCGCCATTCTGACCGAACCCTATTTGGATGCAGCCCGCAATATGCTGGTCGTGACCTTTGCTATGGCCGTCAAGGAAGGTGGCCAAGTCAAGGCCGTGGTGGCCACCGATGTCTTTTTGAATGACGTCTCAAATACCGTCAAGGCGATCAAGCCGACCCCGAACGGCTTCGCTTTTTTGGTCTCGAACAAGGGCGATATCGTCGCCCACCCCGACACCAAGCTAACGCAAAAGCCCCTCAGCACCCTGTCGCCAGAGTTGGACGACAAGGCGATCAAACTGGCCCGGGAAGCAGGTGGTGCTTGGGTCGATGTGCATGTCGGCGAGCAAGACTACTTGATGCGCGGCATGAGCATTCCCAACACCGATTGGACATTGGTGGTGGCGGCCGACAAGAGCGAGGCCTTGGCCTCTCTCAAGTCCCTCTTGCGCACCTCGGCCTTGGTCTTGCTGCTGGTGATTGCTGTAGCCGGCGCGTTGATGGCGACCATGATCACCACAATGCTGCGCGGCCTCACCCGGGTGCAAGCGGCGCTCGACGAAATCAGTGCCGGTGGTGGCGACTTGACCCAGCGCTTGCCCGAACACGGCAAGGACGAAATCGCCCGCATCGCGACCGCCTTCAACCTGTTCGCAAAGAAGATTCAAGACATCTTGCTGGACGTCAGAGCGGCCAGCAACTCGATCACCACCGCGTCGAGCGAGATTGCGCTAGGCGCGCAGGATCTGTCGCAACGCACCGAACAAACGGCCGCCAATTTGGAGGAAGCCGCCTCGTCGATGGAGACCTTGACCAGCACGGTCAGGCAGACCGCCGACGCGGCGCAGACCGCCAATCAACTGGCTTCGTCGGCTTCCGCGGCAGCGGCCAAGGGCGGAGGCGTGGTCAGCCAGGTGGTCACCACCATGGACGAGATCAACACCAGCTCGAAGAAGATCAGCGACATCATCGGCGTGATTGACGGCATCGCCTTCCAGACCAATATCCTGGCGCTGAACGCTGCGGTTGAGGCGGCCAGAGCGGGTGAGCAAGGGCGCGGCTTTGCCGTCGTCGCGAGCGAAGTGCGCTCGCTGGCGCAGCGCAGCGCCGAGGCCGCCAAAGAGATCAAGGGGCTGATCGGTGCCAGCGTTGACCGCGTGGAGGTTGGCACCCGCCTGGTTGAAGAAGCCGGCCACTCGATGAACGATATTGTGGCCAGCGTGCAGCGGGTGACCGACATCATCGGCGAGATCACGGCCGCCTCCACCGAACAGAGCGACGGCATCGGTCAGGTCAACGGCGCGGTGGTGCAGCTCGACAAGATGACCCAGCAAAACGCCGCCTTGGTGGAAGAATCAGCGGCCGCCGCCGAAAGCTTGAAGGATCAGGCTCAGCGTTTGACCGAAGTCGTGTCGGTCTTCAAGCTCTCCAGTCAGGACGGCCAACGGGCGCATGGCTACACACCAACGCCCGCGCCGAAAAGCCATGCAGGGCCGAAAACGACGAGCAACTCGTTCAAGCCAAGCCCGCGGCCTGCCCCGTCCAAAGCTGCGAGCCGGCCGGCCGCTTCAACCCGAGTTGCCCCGACGCCGGCGCCAACAGCGGCCGTCCGTGCCAGTGCCAGTGCCAGCGCCAGCCCGGCACGCGCTCCGGCCGCACCTGCGGTGGACGACAGCGACGATTGGCAATCGTTCTAGCCGGCACAAAAACGGGCCGAGGACCTCCAGGGCCCGCTTTTTATTGGGTATCGGCTTCGCGCAGCGTTTGCGTCACCGGGCGCGTGAGCACGCCGCGCAAGCTCCACCAGCCGGCCAGCAGCGCCAAGACGGCGCCGGCGGCCAGGGTAATCAAGGGCACCCAGAAATTGATTTTCCAGTCGAAGCCAAACACATAGTGCGCCAGCACGCCACTCAAGACCAGGGCGACCGAGCCGGCCAAGAAACCCGCCAGTGAGCCGATGCCCAGCAGCTCCGCCCGCTGCACCTGACCCAGCAGCCCCGAGCTCGCGCCCAAGGCCCGCATCAAGGCAAATTCGCGCGTGCGCGCATCGCGGCTGCTGTTGACGCTGGCCAGCAAGACCACCAAGCCGGTGGCCAGCGAGAACACGAACAAATACTGCACCGCCTGAATCACCTGGTTCAGCACCGACTGCACCTGATTGAGTTGTGCTGATACATCGATCACGGTCAGATTCGGAAACTCCCGCGTCAGCTCGCGGTCCAAAGTGCCGAGCTTGGGCGCTTGAAAAGCCGCGACAAAGGTGCGCGGCATCTCAGGCATCGCCGCGCGCGGAAAAATCACGAAGAAGTTGACCCGCATCGAGGCCCAGTCGACCTTGCGCAGGCTGCTGATGCGCCCTTCCACCAACGTGCCCGCCACGTCAAACTGCATGCGGTCGCCAAGGCGCAAACCGAGCGACTTGGCCAAGCCCTCCTCCACGCTCAAACCCGCGGCATCATCATCGACCCAGGCGCCCGCCACGACTTGGTTGCGGGCGGGCAGCTGCTTCGAGTGGCTCAAATTGAACTCGCGCTCGGCCAGGCGCTGTGCGCGCTCATCGGTGAACTTCTGCGCTTGCACCGGCTGGCCGTTGATGGCCAGCAGGCGGCCCCGAATCATCGGGTAGAAGTCATGCTGGGCCACCCCGGCCGCGCTCAAACGCGCCTCGAAGGCCTCGGCCTGATCGGGTTGAATATTGATGACGAATCGGTCCGGCCCGTTGGCCGGCGTGGCCTGCCGCCAGCTGTCGATCAAGTCCATGCGCAACAGCACCAGCAAGGCCAGCGCCAGCAGGCCCACGGCCAACGACGACACCTGCACCACCGCAAAACCTGGC
>NZ_JANNMI010000385.1:0-2901 GCF_031397715.1 Roseateles sp. | reverse complement strand
GGCACCGGCCCGCTCCAGCAGCAACTGCCCTGCCGCCGTTGTCTTCAGCTGGTCGCCAGCCTCAAGGCCCAAGGGACCTGCCTGTTGGGTCGTTCACCTGTCGGACGATTTACCTGAAGGGCCATTTAACTGACGGGCCATTTAACTGACGGAAAAGGGGGCGCGGTGCTCAGTGGCGCGCCCAGCAGGACTCGAACCTGCAACCGCCCGCTTAGAAGGCGGGTGCTCTATCCGGTTGAGCTATGGTCGGGCATGAGCTGTTTACAGCTCAATGGGGCCGCGATTGTGCCATGAGCCGGCTCTGGGTCAGTTCAGCAGCACATTGACGATCGCGTTGCCAATGCCCATCAGGGCCGCACCCGAAATCAGACCGGCGCAGATCGGCTCGCAACCATCGACCCAAAGGCGATTGCCGGGTGTACCTGCCGCCTTGTACTTGCGCCCCATATGCCAGAACAGCAAAGCGCCTATCCACATCGCAAAAACCGACTCCGGCGGCAACACCACACCCAGGCCGATCGACACCGATGAAAGTGGAAAACGGCCCTTGCTGACGATGCGCATCACCTCGATCGCCACCGCACTGACAAAGGCAACAAACATCGCCACCAAAGCGGAAGCCGGCAAACCCTGCAAGCCCTTGGCGATCAACTCGGCCACGCCCTTCCACTGCAAGGCACCCGGCATCGCGAACTGCTCGGACACCAAGGTGGCGGTTGACCGCACGCCGTTCGCGTCGGCCGGCAAGAAGAGCAGAAAGTACAAAGGCACGCAGGCGATCACACCGGCAAAGATGCCGATCACATGGCCGATAGCCTGATGCCTAGGCTTGCCGCCCAACATATAGCCGGGCTTGATGTCCGACAGCAGGTTGGCGGCATTCGAGGCGATCTCGGCCGTCATGCCGGCCGGCAGCAGGTTGCTGGCGGGGTTGGTGCGGTCGATCGCGCCCATGGTGAATTGGGTGATCTTTGACAGGGCACCGGTAGGCGTCCACGAAGTCAGGGCCATTGCATTGGTGCAGATGATGGTCAGCACGAAAATCAGTGGCAAGGAGACCAGGGCCAAGAACATCGGAACACCGAAGAACACATGCGTGACCCAAGCGCCCAAGAAGCCGAAAATAGGCACGCCGACATAGGAAATCCACAGCGGCACTTCGATGCCTGCCAGCACATCAGGCCCTTGCTCGGCGGCAGCTGCCTTGCCCTTCTTCTTGAACATACTCATGAAGAGTTCGGGCTTGGCCAGCAAGCTGACGATGGAGCCGGTCACCATCATCGTCACCCCCCACCAGAGCGACCATTGATTGACGATCTCGGCGCGCGAAATCGCCACCACCGCGCCGGAAGGCGAAATGCGCTGGGCGATCTCGCCGGCGTTGATCATGATGGGCGCCAAGATCACAAAGTTGATGAAGGAGCCCAGCAGGCAGCTGGTGGCGACGGCAATACCCATCAAGCCGCCCACCCCAATCATGGCCGCGTCAAGCGTGAATCGAAGGCCCAAGACGCGGAAATCGACGCCCTGAATGTTGGGCATCCACAATTCCATCTTGGTCGCAGCTTGGTAATAGTAGGTATCCAAGCGTTCATGCAAATGCCAAGGCTCGGTCATGCCCGCCCATTGGTCCATGCGCAAAATCTTGAACTGTAAGAGCTTCATCCAGCCATCACTGACGATGGCCTGGTAGAGCGCCGTGAAGCCGGCAACCACGCCGAGCAAGCGAGCCTTGTAGACGCCCTCGCCGGCATCGCCGGTGTAGAGCGAGTCCAGCACCACACCGCTGGCCCGGCCCTCCGGGAAAGGCAGTTGCTCCTCGTTGATGAAGCGCCGCTTCATCGGGAAGGCCACCAGCACGCCCAAGATCGAGATCACGATCATCCAGATCATCATCTGCCACCAGGGGATGATGCGGCCGGTAATCAACATATAGGCCGCCAGGCTGGAATACAGCGGCGCCACCACATAACCGGCTGCCGTGGCGATCGATTGGGTGCAGTTGTTTTCCAGAATCGAATAATCCTCGGTCACCCCTGCGGCGTGCAGCGCCCGGAAAATCGCGAAGGACAGAATCACCGAGGTCAGACCGACGCCGATGCCAATGCCGGTTTTGCCGCCGATATAGAGCGAGGTCGCGGCCAACACGGCCCCGAGCAAGAACCCGGTCAAGGCGGCGCGCAAGGTCAGCTGCGGCATGCTGCCTCGGTAGACATTGCTGAACCACCATTGGTCTTTTTGCGCCCGGGTCCAGGTGCGGATCTGCTCGTCGGTCAGTTGTAGGATAGCCATGAAGAAAGAAGAATAGTTGCGGGCATGGTGTTGCCCTGAGCCGCGGATTTTGTCCGCACTGGCTTACTCGGAGAAGCCGAGGATACCCAGGGCAGCCCTCAAAAAATGACCACCGATAGCACAAATAGGAGACTCGATCCTCAAATGAGAAAACCCGCTGAAAGCCAAGCTCGCAGCGGGTTTATCAATGATGTATTGGTCGGGGCGGTGGGATTCGAACTCACGACCCTCTGCTCCCAAAGCAGATGCGCTACCAGGCTGCGCTACGCCCCGACTAAGACCGCCATTCTAGCCTTATTTTCAATGACTGCGCAAGGCCTTTCTTGAAATACCAAAAACAAGCGCAAACTTCAGCCTGCGGTGAGTGCATGTGCCCGCGCCCAAGAATCATCAATCTGACGCCACCATGGCCAATAGTTTCATGCCTTTGTGTCAAAATCAAACGGCACAAAAACCAGCCACGCAAGCGCAACGCCGGCAACACAGTCCGGCCAGCCCAAGGACAATTCATGAGCAGCGACCTGATTAAACATATTTCCGATGCATCTTTTGACGCCGACGTGATCCAAGCCGGCAAGCCCGTGCTGGTCGATTACTGGGCCGAATGGT
>NZ_JANNMI010000354.1:0-3019 GCF_031397715.1 Roseateles sp. | reverse complement strand
GACTCTTTTCCCGCTCCAGATTTTTGAGAAAGGGAAGCCCAGGCTTCCCTTTTTTGTCGGTGCTCAAACCCAACGGTGCGTGCATCGGACCCAATGGCTTACGGCGCGATAGCAAAGCGGTTATGCACCGGATTGCAAATCCGATCAGCCCGGTTCGACTCCGGGTCGCGCCTCCAGTTTCCTGAGCCCGTTGCCACGTCGCCACACATGGCTCTGGCCGCATCTGCATCGCAATGGTCAAGCTGCCCGGGTGGTGGAATTGGTAGACACAGCGGACTTAAAATCCGCCGCTTTCCTGCATAAGGGGCGTACCGGTTCGATTCCGGTCCCGGGCACCAAACTCCTTCACCTTGCGGTCCAGAATCAATACTCGAATCCCGCCGGCCTGGCGCTACGGCGGGATTTGTTTGCCCTCGATTGGTTGCCGGACCAGACCCGGTCGGCGTGGCACAATGATGCCAATGTGTTGCCAAGCGTCGGCGTGCTGGGGCTCTCCCGGCCAGTGCACTTGGCGACGGACCCTAAAGGATCGCCCATGCGTCTGTCCAGCAAACACGCCGGCTGCCACGTCACCTCAGATGCGCTCCTGCCCCATTGACTAACCATGCCACGCTCCGATCCCCCTTTTGAAATCCACCTGCATGGCGAGGTTCTGCTGCGTGCGGAAACGCAGTTCGAACAAATCCAGGAGGCGCTCAAGCCCATCTGGAAATACGCCGGTGCCAGGTCCCTTGCCGACGGTGCCAGCAGCTCCTACGAGGACGAGCCGGGCATCCGCTTCGACGCGCCCAGCCACATGCTGCAGATCTGCTGGACGGTTGGCGGTGACGATGACTTCCGCCAGACGCTGGACGAGATGTGCATGAATCTGAACGAACTGGCCGACACCGGTGCGGCGATCGAGGTCAGCTTCTACGACACCGAGTTTGACGACGAGGACGGCGAGGAGGACCTCGACGCAGAATCGCGGGACGATTTTCTGATGCTGTTTGTGGGTCCCAACCCGGCGGCCATCATGCAGGTGCAACGCGACTTGCTGGTGCAGGACCTGGTAGCGCTGATGGAGCGCCATTTTGACGGATCCGAGCTCTCGGGTGTCGTGGCCGAAGTCGATAAACTGTTCACGCAGCGTTTTGATGCACTGGTCAGCTCGCTGGAGATCGGCAAACCCCGACGAGGTCCGGGCGGTGGACATGGCGGTTCCGGCCACGGCGGTGGCCGCAAGCCGCGCCACCTGCACTGAGGTCGCCCGGGGGCATCCGTGCGGTGATGCCGGATCGCGAAAACCTCTCAGTTGCTTGTTGCCGAATGCGCGTTTGCTTTTGCCGGCGTGCGCGCTGATGCCTGTCGGTGTGAGAATATCGTGTATGACCGATGCGCCGCTTGGCGCAGGCGAACGATGTCGTGTCCCCCAGTTTGGGCGTCGCAATTGCTGAGCGACGGTACGCCCCGGTCCATGCATCAGAAGCCAGCAACCTGTCTCAGTTGTGATCGGGTGATATGACGGGGGAGAGTGTGCGCAAGAAGATCAATGTCGATGAGCTCGAGCTGGGCATGTACCTGGAGGAGATCTGCGGGTCGTGGATCGACAATCCGTTCTGGCGCTCCCGCTTCGTCCTTTCCGATCCGAAAGAAATCGCGATGCTGCGCGCGAGCAAGGTGAGCGAAGTCTGGATCGATGTCAGCAAAGGCGCCGATGTCTGGCCAACGACGGCGGTCGCCGAGCTAGGGGTGCTGGAGAACGACGCGCCCGACGATGCGCGGCGGTCGATGGCGATGTCCTCCGACCGAACACCGACGCCGATCGCGGACGAAATCGATCGTGCTGCACGGATCTGCGCTGCTGGGAAAGAGGCCGTCACGTCGATGTTTCACGAAGCGCGTATGGGCAATGCGGTTAACGCATCGGGTGTCGTGACCCTGGTGCAGGAGATATCGGATTCAGTGGCCCGCAACCCGAGCGCGCTGATCAGCCTGGCTCGGCTAAAGACTGCAGACGACTATACCTATATGCACTCGGTCGCGGTGTGCGCCATGATGATCGCGCTGGCGCGGCAACTGAACCAGAGCGAGGACGTCGCGCGCTCCGCCGGCGTTGCGGGTCTGCTGCACGACGTGGGCAAGATGCTGGTCCCGAGCGAGGTGCTGAACAAGCCCGGCAAGCTCTCTGATTCCGAATTCACGATCGTCAAGGGTCATCCGGTCAAGGGCCACCAGTTCCTGCAGGAGAGCACCGGCATCGACCCGATCGCACTGGACGTGTGCCTGCACCACCATGAAAAGGTGGATGGATCCGGTTATCCCAAGGGCCTGAAGGGCCCCGAAATCAGCCTGTTTGCCAAGATGGGTGCAGTGTGCGACGTGTATGACGCCATCACATCCAATCGCCCCTACAAGGCGGGCTGGGACCCGTCGGAGTCGCTGCGCCAGATGGGTCAGTGGGCCAGTGGGCATTTCGACCTGACGGTGTTTCAGGCGTTCGCCAAGACGCTCGGCATCTATCCGGTCGGATCGCTGGTGCGTCTCAACTCGGGTTGCATCGGTGTGGTGATCGAGCAGTCCAAGGGTGCACTCACCATGCCCGTCGTCAAGGTGTTCTATCGCATGGCGTCCAGTCAGCGCATAGATCCGGTCGTCATGGATCTATCCGCGCGCGGTTGCAAGGAGAAGATCATCGCGCGGGAAGATCCGGCCAAATGGAAATTTGCCGACCTCGATGCGATGTGGTCGGGGCTCGTCGCCTGACCATCGCCGGCTGGGCCGCTGGCGGGCACGGGCGCGGTATGGTGGGCGCATCGCGAAAAGTCAGCTGCCGCGCGTGATCGGCATCTCCACCGGCCTTGGGTTGGCCGCGTACTTGCCAAGTTCCAGCTTTGCGGGCGTTGCGATGCACCTCGTCCGGGCCATCGGCAAAGCGCAGGGTCCGTGCATGGGCGTAGGCATAGGCCAGCGGAAAGTCGTCACACATGCCACCGCCGCCATGCACCTGCATCGCCCAGTCGATCACCTGGCAGGCCAT